>DHIM01000305.1:15502-30553 GCA_002403785.1 Clostridium sp. UBA4746 | reverse complement strand
GAATTGAAGTGGGGTGTTCCTTGTTACACGTTTCAGAAAAGAAACATAGTTTTAATACATGGATTTAAAGAATACTGTGCACTTCTGTTTTTCAAAGGTGTCTTGTTACATGATGTCCATGGTATTCTAATCAAACAAACGGAGAATGTACAGGCGGGGAGCCAGATTCGGTTCACCAATGTTCGAGAGGAAACCATCTTGAAAGCCTATATTTATGAAGCCATTGAAGTTGAAAAAGCCGGTTTGGAAGTGAATTTTAAAAAGAATACAGAATTTATAATTCCTGAAGAATTTCAAAATAAATTCGATGAAATCCCTGCCTTGAAAACTGCTTTTGAAGCATTGACGCCGGGAGGGCTATTCATTATAGCTATAACTTATAGACACACATTTCCATTTAGATTATTATAGAAATCATGCTATGTTATTTAAGAGAATAAATGAGCTAAAGCAGTATACATTATGCATGACTAATAATCCAGGTGTATTTTTATCTGTAACAAATAGTATATATACATAATTCTATTTTACATGCATCTTATTTCCTTTGATTTCTATCAAAGTAATTCTTTTGATATCACGTCTTGGATATAATGATACTACAAAACCAGCTGCAATTATTATTGTTGCAACCATCATAGAATGACTGAAACGGAGGAAACGAAATTATGGTTGATTTGCCAAATTGCCCAAAATGTAATTCAGAATACACTTACGAAGACAGAAGTCTTTTTGTTTGCCCAGGATGTGCAAATGAGTGGACTTTAGAATCAGAAACTGAAAATAGTGAAGATAAAAGAATTATCAAAGATTCAAATGGAAATGTCTTAAATGATGGTGATTCAGTAACGATAATCAAAGACCTTAAAGTAAAAGGAAGTTCATCAGCGATAAAAAAAGGTACAAAAGTAAAAAATATACGTTTGGTTGATGGAGATCATAATATTGATTGCAAAATTGATGGTTTTGGAGCTATGGAATTAAAATCTGAATTTGTTAAAAAACTATAAATTTATTTATTGGAGGAGAAGATGCTCAATTTTATTGGTATGGGAAGTGCTTTTAATACGGAAATTGGTAATACAAGTGCATTTGTAAAGAAGAATGACAGCTTAATGCTTATTGATTGTGGTGGAACAGTTTTTCAAAAATTACAAGAATTAAGTATGCTTGATGGGCTTAAAAATTTATATATTGTTATAACTCATACACATCCTGACCATGTTGGGAGTCTTGGAGACATTATATTTTATTCATATTACATTTTAAAACATAAACCAACTATTTTTTTTCCTGAAAAAGAATTAATTGAAGGGTTTCTAACTAGCATAGGGGTAAGTGCTGAAATGTACAACCTTAATAGTAGTAATATAGTAGATATAAATGATTTGCAACTTGGAGAGCCCAGTATAGAGTTTATGCCTGTTTCTCATACTGATACAATACCGGCATATGGATTTATACTGAAATTAAATGGAAGAGTGTTTTATTACAGTGGGGATGCTAATGGTATAAATAATATAATACTAGATAAGCTGAAAAATGGACAGATTTGTAGAATTTATCAGGATACATGTGGATTAGATTATGAAGGTAATGGTCACTTATCATTAAGAAAACTTTGTGATATAGTTCCACAGGAATTCAGAAATAAGATTTATTGTATGCATCTTGATAAAAATATTACAGTGAAAGAAATAAAGCATAATGGATTTAATGTTGTCGATATATATAAACAATAAAGATTAGAATAAGCGATTCTTTTATGTACCACTACTTATAGGCGTAGTGGTTTTTTCATTCCCCAAAATTATTAAGTTTATTGGGGAATATTCTGCATCTTGTAAACATCGGATACTTTATTTCCCAAGAAATATCTTGATTACGACACAAATTTCTTCCTATCTTGTTCTTACGTATAGTATTTATGTAGAAATTTGCATTATCGCTATCCATCTACTGATTTAATTGAGTTTAGCATAAAATGGGTGAGTGTAAAAGTTATGGGTTATCAATAATATGAAAAGGTTTTCATAGTTCATAACTTGACGTAATTGTACGATAATAAAACATATTAAAGTTATAATATTAATTTATAGAAAAAGGATAAAATAAATGCAGATCTATAACATTAAGGAATATAGAGTTATAAAATCAATAATACACTTACAAAAGATATAAGAAATAATATATTTACATTAAGAAAGGAAGGGCTTTTATGGAAACAAGAGATATTAGGAAATTTTTTAGGATTGAATGTAAAACACCAATTTGTACACAAATTTCTATTGTTAAATTTAATAATAAGCTCGTAACTTCTGGAACGGGAAATATCTGTGTAGAAAATATCAGCGCTGGTGGTCTTAAGTTTCTGTTTAGTTTAAACCTTCCAGTAAGTGATATTATGGTTATTGAGTTTAGGTTGATGATTGAAGAGGTGAGTACTGCTTTTTATGGTTATATTGTGAGAAAAGAAGAAATTGATAAGGATATATATAGATACGGAGTTCAGTTTGTTTATAAGGTTGATGATAGTGAACAGTTCATAAGCAAGCTTAAAGAGTTAAATAAAGAAGGCATTTTAAAGAGTTCGTCACTTTGTTCATGTGATGAAGTAGATTGTATTAGAAAATATACGGGGAAATTTAACAAAAGAATATATAAAAGATATAAATTTAATAATAATTTTGTTGCAAAAATGAAAGTGGACAAAATTAGTAATAAATCTGGCATCTCTAAGTGGGGCACTATATTAATAGATAATATCTCACAAGATGGTATCCAATTTATTACCGATATTGAAGTACCAATAGATGAAGATACACTTTTAGAATTTAGTATAGTTATTGCTGATATAAAAATTTATGTTAAAGGTCATACGTTGTGGAGAGCAAAAGCTGAAGAGAATAAATATAGATATGGAGTAAAATTAGATATCTCTGATTCGGAAAAAGAAAAGATAGTTAGAATTTTAGATCAAGTAGTTGATTTTTCTTTAGAAAAGGGATTATTAAGACGAGAATGTTTTAGACTAAAGTTTAATTATTCTAAGTTAATGTTTATAAGAGCGATATCTAAAAATCAAAAATCGAGGGATATTATTCGTATTTTTGTAGAATATTATATTTAGTATTTTATAAATATTTTATTATGATTTATGGAGGAATAAGAATGTCAAAGAAAAATAAAATCTATGAAATTACAATCACTGAAGACGGTCTAGATAATTATAAGGGACATAATATTAGTGCAAAGGATATGGCTGAGGATTTAGGAATTGATAGTGTGATGACTGATTTTCAATGGGATGAAGATTTAAAAAAGGGATTAATTCTTACAGGGAGGATTTTAGACAGTATATCGGTAGAAGATGCTTTAGAGGAAATGAAATACGCTGAGTTTATTGATAGCGTAAATGAAAGCTAAGTCATCTACATTTTATAGATGACTTAGTCATAGATAATAGTATATAATTAAGATTACTTTTATTAGTAGTCTTAATTTAATTTCTAATTATACTTTATATAAAAAACAAAATCTGTAGATGAGGTGGTTTAATTGGTTGATTTAGCACTTCTAGGATGTGGAGGAGGGATGCCAATTCCCGAAAGATATTTATCTTCACTTCTTATAAGCTATAAAGGAAGAAAAATACTTCCTGACTGCGGAGAAGGTACCCAGGTCTCCATGAAAATACTTGGTTGGGGATTTAAATCGATAGATGTAATTTGTATAACTCATGGACATGCGGATCATATTGTGGGTCTTCCAGGTATTCTTGCAACAATTGGCAACAGTGGTAGAACTGAGCCTATTACTATAATCGGACCTAAAGGTATTACAGACATTGTGAAAGGGTTAAGGGTTGCAGCACCTTACCTTCCATATGAACTTAATATCTTAGAAAATCCACATGAACCCGTTAAAATACAAGCTTCGTTAAATTGTACTAATACATCAGTAGGAGAATTTAATGACTTAATAATTTCAACGCTGGAACTTGAGCACTCAACTGATTGTTTGGGTTATAGCTTATATTTTAATAGAAAACCAAAATTTGATGTAGTAAGTGCAGATAAAAATGAAATACCAAAGGAATATTGGAGTAGACTTCAAAAAAATGAGATTATAAATGAATATGGGAAAACATATTTGCCAAGTATGGTCATGGGAAAAGAAAGAATAGGAATAAAGATTAGTTTCATTACGGATACAAGACCAACTCCTAATATAAAAACTTTTATTAAGGGAAGCGATTTGTTTATTTGTGAGGGTACTTATGGTAATGAAGATGATATTGAAAAAGCTATAAGGAATAAACATATGACCTTTAGTGAGGCAGCAGAACTTGCTTTAGGCGGAGACGTACAAGAACTTTTATTAACACATTTTAGTCCTTCAATGATTAGCCCTGAAGAGTATAAGGACAGAGCTGAGGGGATATTCAAAAATACTATTATTGGCTCTGATAGATTTGTAAGGACTATGTCTTTTAAAGATTAGAAAAGAATGATCTATTATCCAATTGCTAATTATAGGAGTAATATTTAAGCAACTTACTTATTTTATATTATTTTTTAATGTCATGTCGTATAATAAATATCTTTGTAGAGATAATAATAATGGAAAGTTTATTAAATAAAACAAAAGGGGATATGAAATTATGAACAACAAACCGGATGATAGAAGAGATAATGTAGATAAAATTCAAGAAAATATTAGTAATACTATTGAAAATTTTAATCTTACTGAAGAAACTATTGAAAAAACAGATGATGAAAAAGGTAAAAAAACACTAGAACAAAAGAATGATAGAAGAGAAGAAGCTATTGATGGTATGAGATCAGAAATTAAAGATGAAGCAATTGATAAAAAAAACGGATATAAATAGAGCGAAAGTATAATATGAAAGTACTAACAAACCAAGAGATGATTTCTGTATTGCACAGGATCATCTTTTTTAAGTCCCAATAATATATATAATTATTATAGTATTTAAAACAGAAAAGAACCTATAGCTTAAACACTTTTCACAGTGTCTATTTTATAGGCTTTTTTACCTTTATCTACATATTCATAGAAAAATTGTAGAAAAATGTTGAATTATGCATGAAGTATGGTATACTAAAAGATACGTCTATAGGAATTGATTGGACACTATTATGTATCCATGAGAGATGAAGTTATGTTCGCTAGAGGATGTTGGTATTGAATAAATGCTATGACATAATAGTGAAATAATATATTTTTATAGAGTTTTGAGGAGATGGGCTGATTAATTGAGTGAAGTGATAGGAAAATTTTATGACAGGATGTATGAGTCAAAAAGTAATTTGCGTAGAGCTAGAGATGCTGCAGAAACTAGGAAAGCTAAACCAATTACTAAAAAGGTAATTAAAACTGAAATAAAAAGGATTGATTATTTAAGAGAAAAATATGGTAAGCTTAGTTCAACAGAATTAAATGAAAGAATAAATACTAGAGGTATAAACGAAGAAGCTATTTGTTTTGGTTCTAAGAAAACCTGGGGTGAATTCTTAGGAGAATTTATGGAAAAAGGGAAAACAACAGAACAAATAAAGAATTCATATATTACATTAATTAGAAGGCAATCTCCATGGTCGGAAGGCTACAATCCTAACAATAATATTAGGGTACTAAAAGAAGGGGACACATTTAATATGGTATTAACTAGGGGACAAGATATAGATATGTCTGGTGGTTTTGGAATATTAAATGATGTTCCAAGTACATCATTTGCGAGAAATAATATGGGCATCAAATCTAATTGGAAGGTCGATTGTGAAAAAACAGTTATTTATAAAATAAAACCAGGAATGGAGTTACATTGTCCATCTGGACCAATTGGTCCACAGATTGATTTAGATATTGATAGGTATTTGCCTGGTGACATGAGTTTAACTCAATTAGATTTATTTAAAGGATTAGGAAAAATTGAAAGGCTAGATTATATAGAACCTATTGAAGACAGTGTAAAATTTATAAAATAGTTAAGGAGATAAATATGGAAAAATATAATTTTTATATTGATAAGGATAAAAATAAAATAAATTGGGTTTATAATAATAAAGAGTATTCAATAGAAATTAATGGATTAAAACTCGCAACAATTGGTAAAGACGAAAATGAAGATGAATTCATATATGTTGAAAATCGAACTGAAAATGATGAGAGACAGAAACGGTATTATACATTAACTGGAGAATTGTTTTTTACATTTATTAAACTAGGTGGGTTAGTATCTTGGAAAAACAAAGATGGTATAAATGAACTTTTTATAAATCAATTAATAGGAGCAGAAATATATAAAAAATATCAAGTAATAGGGGTTCTTAAAGGTAATAGAGATACACAAAGAAAATTAATTATTTATTCCATGGATGGTCAATTAATAAGTGAGCAGGACGAACCCGAAAATTATTATTTTTCTTATTTAACTTATGATGATGAGAAACCAGCAGTTATATGTGAGGGTAATGGTAAAAATGGGAGTAGAAAGAATGGTAGAAGCACATGGAAATTTTCAATTAATCCTGTTACAGGAGAATTAATTAGAATATCTGTAGCGTATTAGAATTTCATAAAAAATATATATGTGAAAGTTTAGAATGCATTAAACAATTATATAGTAACCCTAGTCTGCATATAATGTTTATGAAAGGAGAATTATAATGAACCTTAAAATTAGACAAGCATGTATTGGGGAGTTAGATGCCATAACAAAAGTGGAGGCAAGCTGTTTTCCAGAGGAAGAAGCAGCTACAAGGATATCCCTAGAGCAACGAATTAAGACGTTTTCAGAGAGCTTTTTTGTAGCAGAGATAGATGGGGAAATAATTGGGTTTGTCAATGGTTGCGCTATTAATGGAACTGTTATCTATGATGAACTATATGAAAATTCTGCACTACATATTCCAGATGGAAATTACCAGACTATTTTTGGACTTGATGTAATATCAGAGTATCGTAATCAGGGAATTGCAGCACAGTTAATGAATTATATGATAGAAGTATCAAGAGTATCGGGTCGTAAAGGTGTTATTCAAACGTGTAAAGAGAAACTTATTCATTATTATACAAAGTTTGGATACATAAATATGGGTATATCTGAATCAGTACATGGTGGAGCTGAATGGTATGATATGATTTTAGCGATAGATATGTATTAAAAGAAATATTTGGAGGGCTTTTTAATATTATTTAACTACATTCTATTTTGATTGTATACTATAAATAAAAAATAAGAATACTAATAATTGGTTTCTAGTATCCTGTTTAATGTTTTAAACAGAAAAATTCATTAAAGGAGTAAATAGCATGGGAAAAGGAAATTCAAAATTAGGATATTTTATATCTTCATTTATAGGTGTATTAGTAGGGGCAGGATTGCTTTTAGCAATAATTCAATATAGTCCATTTATGAAAGGTACTATTAAGGACAAAAATACAAACACCCAAACTTCTGTAATACAACAACCTAGTATTAAAAAAACTGGTACTTCAACTATAAGCATAGTTGCAAAAAATTTAATGCCAGCGGTAGTAGGTGTAACTTCTACAAGCAATCCAACTCTAACTTCAAAAGGTGAATCAGGGGTTGGTTCTGGAATTATAGTAGATAAAAAAGGCTATATTCTTACGAATAATCATGTAGCAAGTAAAAAAGCAAATGATATTAAAGTTTCTTTATTTGATGGAAGAGATTTAAAAGGAAAGGTTGTATGGGCTGATGAAAGGCTAGATTTAGCAGTTTTGAAAATCACTGGAGACAACTTGACTGTTGCACCACTTGGTGATTCTAAAATACTTACGGTTGGTGATACAGCAATTGCTATCGGAAACCCACTAGGGCTTACATTCCAAAGAACAGTTACATCTGGAATTATAAGTGCAATTAATAGAACCATTGGCGAGCCAGGCGGACTCTTTATGGAGGATTTACTTCAAACTGATGCTTCAATTAATCCTGGCAATAGTGGTGGACCATTAATTAATATTAACAGTGAGGTTATTGGAATTAATACTATAAAAGTGACAAGTGCTGAAGGAATGGGCTTTGCTATACCTATAAATATAATAAAACCTATATTAAAGAGCATCGAGGAAAAAGGGGATTTTATATCTCCTATAATAGGTATTCAAGGAATAGATAAACAAATGGCGGGCTTTATTTCTGATATAAAAGTGCAAAATGGAATATATGTTTATGAAGTTAAAAGTGGGAGTCCTGCTGACCTTCAAGGTATAAAAAAAGGTGATATAATTTTATCTGTCAATGGAACTTCAGTAAATACTATGGTAGAATTCAGGTCAAAGCTTTATAGTGTTGGAGTTGGAAATTCAATAACTCTCAAGGTCAAAGGTAATAATAAAAAAGAAAGAAATATAAATGTGAAACTTGTAGGTGCAGCGGATTAATAAATCTACTAACCAAGTATATAAAGTTTAATAAAGACCGGCAAACGCTAGTCTTTATTTTATAGTGTTAAAATTTCTGTGTTTACAATATTGGGCATACCTTAATTGGTTTTTCATTTTATGTATGAAAAAAAACCTTGAATATTAGTTCCATTTTCAATTATTTCTACATACTATAAAATGTAATCAATTTTATGGAGATTTCTGTATGAGTAAAATAAATGAGCAAGTACCAAGTACAACACTACCAATAGAAGAATACAATTACTGTATGTACTGTCCAATGATGTGTGAGAATTCTTACATGCTACGAGGCCAAATGATGCCTGAATACAATATTGAAGACTCTGAAGATGAAGAAGGATATCGCCCTGGACCTGGGGGGAATCCCGGACCAGGAGGCGGTCACGGACCTGGAGGAAATCCTGGACCAGGAGGCGGTCACGGACCTGGGGGGAATCCTGGACCAGGAGGTGGTCATGGACCTGGAGGATATCCTGGTCCAGGTGGTGGTCACGGACATGGAGGAGGTCATGGACATGGAGGAGGTCATGGACATAAGATATGGCACGGACATGGAGGATATTACGGTAATAAATATTATAATGATATTAACTACTTTTATTATCTCCACTCACGTTATTATCCTTACTATCCTTATGATCCTTACTTTGATTATTATTATAATACTTATTAGGAAAGGATTGCCATGTATTATAGAAAATAGCGGTTTACAATGCTATTAATTGCACAATAACCTATTATTCACATTATATATTAAGATATTTCATTTGAAATTAGAAAGTTGAATCCTAGTAGGGTTATATACAGAATTTATGAAAAGGTATAGCAATATTTAATTTTGCTATACCTTTTCTAATAAAAGCTGTTCTACGGATTTTATATTTGCTGGGCCCTTTATATATGAGATAGTAAGGGGGCATTTTAATTTTAACCTTTACCATTGCCTATGTATTTATTATAATGTATAGTAACTAGAGAAAATGTTTAAAAATTCAAATGAAGAAGGAGTTTTATTTTATGAATGAAATACTTAAAGAAATTGAGTATAATAATGGGGAATTCCCAGAAGCACAATTAAAAGAAATAATAAACCACAAAGAAGAGTTTATACCTGAATTACTTGATATATTAAGAAATGCCAAAGAAAATTATGAAGATGTTTTAGAAAATCATAATTATTTTGCACACATATATGCAATTTTTTTGTTAGCACAGTTTAAAGAAAAGCAAAGTTTTAACTTAATTATAAATTTAGTTAGTTTACCAAATGAGATTCCAGACGATATTTTTGGTGAGTATCTTACGGAAGATTTACATAAAATTTTGGCATCAGTTTGTGGTGGAGATACAGAGCCAATAAAAAAAATAGTTGAAGATAACAGTGTTAATGAATATGTTAGATGTGCTGCTATTAAATCCTTTATTGTACTTTTGGGAGAAGGCGTTAAATCTCAAGGTGAAATTATTGAATATTATAAGAGTTTATTTCAAGGAAACCTTGAACGTGAATTTTCACAAGTTTGGAATGAACTTATATATGATTCGTGTGAAGTTGGTCCTAGTGAATTATATGAACATATAAAAAAGGCTTATGAAGATGGGTTAGTAGATGAGGAGTGCATATCTCTAGAAGAAGTGGATGGAGCTATTAAAATCCATGATAAAGAAAAATTCGAAAAGTTAAAAGATGAAGGATATGCATTTTTTAAGGATACCATAGAAGAGTTAGGGTGCTGGGGATGTTTCACTAGAAATACAATTGAGCCTAAATCACAATTTATGTTAGGAATTAATAAAATGAATAAAAACAAAAATAAAAGTAAAAAAAAGCAGGTAAAAGATACTAAAAAGAAGCAAAGAAAAAAGTAGTGAAACAGTAAATTCGATCTAATAGTTTTACATACAGAATTACAAAAAAGGGTATAGCGAGATTTTGCTATGCCTTTTCTGGTATAAGCTGATTTAAAGCTTAATAGTATAGAGTTGTCATTATAGTGAGTAATTAAATACTGCATCAGGTAATAAAAAGAAGTAACAGCTATTGCTCCTTTTTATGAAGGAAATAGTAACTTCCTCGGGCAAAAATTTATTGTGAATGCCTAGTTAATATGGTAAAATATTTATGGATAATGATTGGAGTTGTTAAAAATGTATACGTATAGAATAGTAGAAACCGCTGAAGAAAAAAAACTTATTTACAAGTTAAGATATGATATTTATTGTGAAGAAAAAAAATGGTTAGCTTCTTCGAGTTATTTAAAATGTTTAGAAAGTGATAAATACGATAAAAGTTCAATTCACTTTGGCGCTTTTGATGTTAATAATATATTGGTAGGAAGTGTAAGACTTATAATACCTGAGAATAACCTGCCGATTCCAATAGAAGAAACCTTTGAGATTATCCCAAATTTGAATCAAAAAAGAGTGGAAGTTTCTAGATTAATAATACCTAAAAATAGAAGAGGGTATAATATTTTAATGGGATTAGTACGTACAATTTATGATTGGGCAATTAAAAATGGCATGACACATGCTTATGCAATAATAGAGAATGATTTCATGATTTATATAAATAGAAAGGGTTATCCTTTTAAACCTATAAAAGAGGGCAAAGACTATTTTGGAGGATATACAATTCCCACTTGCCTAATTTTAAGTGATGTTGAAGATTACTTTGTAAAGAATAGAAAAACAGATATTCTGAAGGTATAAAAATGATTAAAAGGGAGGAATAAAATTGTTGTATGAACAGTTCACGTTAAGAAACATAGATTATATACCAGCAGAATTACAAAATAAAATACGTAACACAACTATTCTTATAGCTGGTTGTGGAATTGGAAGTTCGTTTGCAGAAGTGGCAGTTCGATTAGGATTTGAAAATTTTATTTTAGCAGATGGTGATATAGTAAATGATCACAATTTAAATCGTCAATGTTTCACTGCTGATGACATTGGAAAACTTAAAGTAAATGCATTATCGGCAAGGCTTAAAGCAATTAATCCTTCGGTTAAAGTTAAAGAATTTACTGAGTATATATGCGGAAAAAATGTTACTCAAATTGTTAAGAATGCAGATATAGTCTTCGACACAATTGATTTTTTAGATTTAACTGCAATTATAGGGTTGCATGATGAATGTAAAAAACAAAAAAAACATCTAATAACAGCATTAGCGCTTGGTTGGGGAGCAGGATGTATTTATTTTCCACCAAATTCAAAATGTTCATTTAGGCAAATTCTTTCATTACCACTTGAAGGTCCAATTGATCAATTTGGGTATTCTGAAACTTTTTCAAAGTTTGTTTATCGATTAAAAGAGCAATTGGACCCTGCAGTATTAAAAGCAGTAAGTAAAGCTCTCTTATTTATGGATGATGGAAGACCATGTCCAGCTTCACAAGTATCTCCTGGAGCTTACGCCGTTGGCTCATTTGTCGGAACGCTTGTTGTTCGCATCCTTTCTGGGCTGCCAGTGTTGCATGCACCTAACTTAATGACCATTGATATGCAAAAATCCCTAATGTGCAATTCATTAAATTTACTTGAATAAAAAATGATTTAGGTTTTAATTTTAATAGGTATAAGTTAAGAATGAATATATGTAGTAAGTTAGGTTTCGGCAAGTTCCATAAAATTAATATAAAAAGATCATGAAGACAATTTTCAACAATGAGCTTCATGGTCTTTTTCTGCTTTATAAATAATAAATTAAGCATTTATGACTTGCGACGTAATATGTAATTTTGTTTTGTAATGAATTTTAAAATACAAGTATAGACAAAGTTAATTAATTTTATGATATAATTTAAAAAGAATACAAAAGGTGTAATAGTTCATTAATAGACTGTAAACTTATAACAAGATAACTTGTTGTTGCATAAATTATAGGAATCATAGAAATTATAATAATAAAGTATGAAAACATTTTCAAGAAGTATTGGATAAACGATTTAATAAAAATTTAAAAAGAGCAACTGGAGGAGAATAAGGCATGATTATTTTAACCACTTTATATTTTTTGTGTGGGGTTATATATGTGATTTTAGGTATATTTACACTTTTTAATGATTCAAAGAATAAATTAAACAAGTTATTTTTTATAATTTGCATAAGTTTAGCCTTTTGGGCATTTATGTTTTCTTTAATGAATTCGTCGATTGATGCCAAATCTGCAAGTGATTTTTACCTATATTCTACATTTTCCTGGGCGACTTTTTATTGCTTATTTTTACATTTCATTATTATTTTAACGGATAAAGAAGGCTTTTTTAAAAAGCAAATTGCCTATTTATTTCTTTATTGCCCAGCTTTACTATCAATTTATTTGTATGTATTTCAACCTGAAACTGCTCAAAATTTTACAAAAACAAAATTAGGATGGATTTATATTGCATCAACGGATAAGGGATTTATCTGGACAAATTTTTATAATGTATATTATTTTGTTTACTTGATGGCAGTTATCTTCTTTCTTTCTAAATGGTGGAGAAATTCAGAAATTATAAGGGAGAGGAAACAAGCAAAGCTTATACTAATTACAACATTTATAGCAACAATGACAGGAGGCGTTACAGATATTGTGATTCCGATGGTAATGGTACCATTTATGCCTACAATAGGTATTATTTTAACTATAATACCTATAACTGGAATATGGTATTCTATTAAAAAATATAAATTAATGGATCTTAATCCTGAGAATTTCGCTTTAGAGGTTTTGAAAATAATGAGTGAAGGATTAATTATTGCAAATCATGAGGGTAGGATAAAAGATATTAACAATGGTGCTCTTGAATTGCTAGGTTTTGAAAAAAAACAAATAATGGATAAGCTGATTGGTTCTTTATTTTCAGAAACAATAGAATTATCAAAACTAACAAACTGTAGTAGTTTTGAAATTGAAATTGTGCAAAGTAACAATAACAAATCACCAGTTCTTCTATCTTCATCAATTTTAAAAGATGAATGGGGAGATTCATTGGGAATTGTTTGCATATTTCAGGATATTTCAGAAATTAAAATGGTCCAACAAAAATTAATAAAATCACATGATGAGCTTGAGATCAAAGTTGAGGAGAGAACCAGTGAGCTTAGTAAATCTAATAAAGAGTTAGAGTGTGAAATAAATGCGCGTATAGATATGGAGGGGAAAATAAAAAAACTAGCTTATTATGACTTTTTAACCGGGTTACCAAATAGAATGTTGTTTATTGATAGATTAAATCAGTCTATTCTTAATACAGATCGAAACAAAAGTGTTCTAGGAGTACTATTTCTTGATTTAGATTCTTTTAAAAGGATAAATGACACCATGGGGCATGCTAAAGGGGACGAACTTCTAAAAATAGTTTCAAAGAGGCTAACCAATACAATAAGGGAAAGTGATACTGTTTGTAGAGTTGGTGGCGACGAGTTTCTTATCTTAATTCAGAATATAGATAATGATAAATGTATTATAGAAGTAGCAGAAAAAATTCTTAATATTTTTGAGGAATCCTTTAGAATAGATGGTAATGATTTGTATATAACTACTAGTATTGGCGGAGCTATTTATCCTATAGATGGCGTGGATGTAGAAACATTAATAAAAAATGCTGATATCGCAATGTATAAAGCGAAAGAAAAGGGTAGAAACAAATTTCAGCTTTGTACTGAAGTTATTAAAGATAGTTTGATTGAAGAAATGAAGTTAACAAATAGTTTATATCAGGCAATAGAGAGAAATGAACTAGAATTATACTATCAACCTCAAGTTAGTTTAATAACAGAAAAAATAATTGGTCTGGAAGCATTAATAAGGTGGAATACTACAGAACTCGGAATGGTAAATCCAGGAGATTTTATATATATAGCCGAAAAGACGGGTTTGATATTGCCAATAGGTGAATGGGTATTGAAACGTGCATGTAGCCAAAACAAAAAATGGCAAGATGATGGTATTTTAAATGTACCTATAGCGGTTAATCTTTCAGTTAATCAATTCCAAAACAGAGAAATAATTGAGGGAATTGTTGCGATTTTAAAGGAAACAGGTCTAGATCCAAATGATTTGGAATTAGAAATAACAGAAAATATAATTATGAAGGAAACAGAGTATATCATTGAATCTTTAAAACAATTAAAACAACTTGGGGTAAAAATTGCGATAGACGACTTTGGTACGGAATATTCTTCTTTAAATTATATTAAACAATTACCAGTGGATAAAATAAAAATAGATATTTCATTTATTAGAGGAATAAATATAAATTATAAGGATGAAGCAATTATTAAAGTTATTATTTCATTGGCTAAAAATCTAGGATTAAAAGTAATTGCCGAAGGTGTGGAAACAAAAGAACAGTTTGATTTTTTAAGAGATGAAATGTGCGATGAAATACAAGGCTATTACTATTATAAACCGATGCCAGCTAGGCAAATAGAAGAACTAATGAGAAATAAATAATTATATTAAAAAGTCAGGAATTTGTAATCGTAAAAAGATTAGATTTTCCTGGCTTTCTTGCATTTAAGGCATAAAGTTTAAGGAGTATTGATAAAGTTCCAATAATCTCATAGTATTACAACAATGTAAAAAGCCTAAAA
>DHIM01000305.1:2068-15406 GCA_002403785.1 Clostridium sp. UBA4746 | reverse complement strand
TACTATTATAAACCGATGCCAGCGAGTCAAATAGAAGAGCTAATGAGAAAAAAATAATTATATTAAAAAGTTAGGGATTTGTAATCGTAAAAAGATTATATTTTCCTGGCTTTTTTGCATTGCTGGCATAAAGTTTAAGGAATGTTGATAAAGTTCCAATAATCTCATAGTATCACAACAATGTAAAAAGCCTAAAATAGTAATATTGAATTTTTATAAAAAGAGGAGGAATTTATATGCCACACAATAAAAATATAAATCATAATGAAGATTATGATAAAATGCAAAAACCCGATGCAATAAAGGTGCTAAACAATATAACAGAAAGTCATAGTATAAAAGATCTAACTCTTGAAAAACACTATTATGGTGAGTTATTAGAAAATGTTAGTAAAGTAAGAAGAAAAGGAAATGAGACAGAAGATAACAGTGATGGAACTTATAAAATCGCGAATTTTTTATAAGTTACATTAAAAACAGGCAAATCTTAAGGAATTTGTCTGTTTATTTTCTAAGTTTGTCTAAGATAAGGAATTGATAGCATCAATATACATAGCTACAATTGTAGTTAAAAGATTTTCAAAATCAGTAATTTAAGTAAAAAATTAACTTTAGCGTTTATAATTATATTTATATTATTTGCGGTTGTGGGATTTATAATTTTAGATTTTTAATAATATATTTAACAAAAATGTTTAATAGGAGTAATATTAAAGATAATTAGAAAATATTATAGAAAATTTTTAGCATACATTGGAAATATATAATGAGGTGTAGTATATTATAATCAGATGGTAGGAAAATAATACGACATATTAAATGAGTAGGGAGTGATTAAGTTGATTAAGCTTGTATTAATAAGACATGGTGAAAGCGTTTGGAATAAGGAAAACAGATTTACAGGTTGGACAGATGTAGATTTATCAGAAAATGGCTTAATTGAAGCAAGAAAAGCCGGACAAATACTCAAGAAAAATGGGTATATCTTTGACTTAGCATATACGTCCGTGTTAAAAAGGGCAATTAGAACACTTTGGATTGCTCTACATGAGATGGATTTAATGTGGATACCAGTATATAAGTCATGGAAGCTCAATGAAAGACATTATGGTGCCTTACAAGGTTTAAATAAGGCAGAGACCGCACAAAAATATGGAGATGAACAAGTTCATAAATGGAGAAGATATGTAGCTGTAAGACCACCAGAACTTTTGAAAACTGATGATAGATATCCTGGCATGGAGTTAAAATATAAAGACTTAAAACAAGAGGAGATCCCTACAACTGAAAGTTTAGAGGATACTGTAAAGAGGGTTATGGATGAATGGTTTAAGGAAATAGAACCCCGAATTAAAGAAGGTAAAAAGGTGATAATTTCTGCACATGGAAATACTATAAGAGCCTTAGTTAAATACCTTGATAATATATCAAGTGATAACATTGTAAGTTTGAATATACCTACTGGAGTTCCGCTTGTATATGAACTAGATGATAATTTAAAGCCAATTAACCACTATTATTTAGGGATAGATGGTAAATTGCCTAAAGATGAAATTCCGGGAAATTTTTAAAGTTCAAAAATTATGGGGAAGGGTGACCTCCCCCCATTTTTTATTTTATCTACTACGTAATGCATCAATAGGATCCATTTTTGAAGCTTTTAAAGATGGATAAAAACCTGCAATCATACTTAATACAACACAGAATAATAAAATTAAACCAGCATCTTTAATGGGTAATTTAGCTACTTCCATATAAGGAGCATTTCCCACAACATCTTTTAGATAACTATAAACTACAGTATTTATTACTTTAGATATACCTAAGGTAAAGATCAGTCCTAAACCTGCTGATAACACTCCAATAATGAAAGACTCTGCAACGAAAACATTCAAAATATCTCTCTTCCGTGCACCTACTGCACGGAGAATACCTATTTCTTTAGTTCTTTCAAGTACAGAAATATACACAACGATTGATATCATAAGGGCTGCTACAACAATGGATACGCCAGCAAACCCTAGTAGTGCGTATCGAATTTGTTTCATTGCTCCCTCAACTTGTGATGTTATAGTTTTTCCGGTCAAATCAAATTTGTATTTAGCTTGGGACTTATTTAATTTATCTAACTCAGTTTCTAAATTAGTAGTATTTTTTAAATATACAACTAAGAAATTACTTTTTAAATTTGCTTTTTTTAGTTTGAACTCTTTCTCATAAAAATTAGTTAACCAAGGACCTGTTGCATAATATGTATCTATTATGGTTGTAGTATTGGCAATTCCAGCAATCTTCCAAGTTCTCACAATTGGTGTTTCTGTGGTCACCCCTTTATTGATGCTTGGGTTAGATCCCTGCTTTGTATAGCGAACATAAATATTCTTACCAATTAAGTTCTTAAGATCACCACCAGTTTTATCTAAATCCTTAGCAGTGGAAAGCGAAATAACAATTTCATTTGTAGCATTTACCATTGGAAGTCCACCATACTGAATATCATTTTTAACATCCTCGAGCACCGCTGGAGACATTATGGTAGTCAGTTTCTCTTTAGTAGCTTGATTCGTCA
Organism: Clostridium sp. UBA4746; assembly: GCA_002403785.1. Taxonomy (GTDB): domain Bacteria; phylum Bacillota; class Clostridia; order Clostridiales; family Clostridiaceae; genus Clostridium_AD. The sequence goes on along the minus strand of DHIM01000305.1, from coordinate 12,837 downwards.
TATTGGTAGCCAATTTTTTATCTTTAATTATCTTCTCATCTAAAGAAAAAGCATAGGAGACCGGAATTCCGTAGCCTTCAATTTCAAAGTTATAAGCATATATGTTTTTATTTAAGGACATAACTGAATTTATATCACTGTATTTTAAAGGTTTAATATTATTTACTTTATCACCGTTCTCCTTTAATCCTACAGTTACGGCGTTTGATGGAAATATTCCTTTAATTTGATTATCAACTGAATGAGTAGTGCCTGTTGTAATAGCTATAGCTAAGGAAATTCCACAAATGCCTATTGAAGTACCAATGGCTGTTGCCAGGGTTCGTCCCTTTTTTAGCCATGCATTACGAAGTGACATCTTAAATGCGGTATAAAGAGACATTTCTGATTTTGTTTCTATTTTGTAAGTTCTAGAAGTGGCAGTGGAAATTGTGGCAATATTTTCATCAATTGAAATTACCTTGCCATCTTCCATTTTTACAATCAGATCCGCGTAAGCTTCTGCGAGATCTGGTGCATGGGTAACCATTAAAACAAGCTTTTCTTTTGAAATTTCTTTTAATAATTCCATAACTTGTTCTCCAGTTTTGACATCTAGAGCACCAGTTGGTTCATCTGCTAAAATCATTTCTGGATCATTAGCAAGAGCACGAGCAATAGCTACTCTTTGGCGTTGTCCTCCAGAAAGAAGGTTTACTTTTTTTCCTGTTTGATCTGTTAGTCCAACCATTGATAGCAAGTTACGGGCCTTTTTTATTTTATTCTCCTTAGAGGTTCCAGATAAATCTAAGGCTATTTCAACATTTTGAATTGACGTTAATGAATTAAGTAAATTAAATTGCTGAAAAATAAATCCAACTGTATTTTTTCTATAAGTGTCTATTTCTTTTTCTGCTGCTGCTTTTAAAGATTTTCCGTTTACAACAACATCACCTTCAAAATCTGCATCTAAAGCTCCTATCAAATTCATCATTGTTGTTTTTCCACAACCAGAAGGACCAACAATTGCTACTAATTTTCCATTAGGTAAATCAAAAGAAATATTATCTAATGCTACAACTTGGTGTTTACCAATTTTATATATTTTTCTTAGATTTTTTATTTTTAACATTTTATCACTCTCCTATTCATCACGCAACGCGTCGATAACTTGGATTTTAGTTGCCTTTTTAGATGGAAAGTGTCCTGCTAAAACTGCAACTAATATACTTATAACAATTAGACAGATAATAGTTACAAATGGTATTTTAATATCTGTAAATGGAATACCACTTAGTGGAATATTTACAATATTATTGGCATTAATGTTTAAAACGTTATTGATTATTCTATTTGCAATTGGTTGTATTATGAAAGCGACTAGGACTCCAGTGACTCCTGAAAAAAGACCAATTAAGGCAGACTCGGATTTGAAAATTCTAGCAATGTCTTTGTTTCTTGCTCCAACAGCTTTTAAAATACCTATTTCCTTTTTACGTTCAAGTACACTTGAGAAAATTACAATACCTATCAAGATTGCTGAAACCACTAATGATACTGAAATAAACACAATCATGACTGCTTGTGCAAAATTAATTAAAGTTCTAATAGCAGTTTTAACCATAACAATTTGTGATGTTGCATAGAAACCCTTATCTTCAGTCATTTGACTTCCACCAATACCGCTGCTGCCACCGAAACCACCATTCTCTTTGGCATTAATGTAGTTTAATACTTTTTCATTGTTATGAACATCTTTTATAACCACCTCTGCATTTACTGTACGTTTCTCCTTTCCAGTATAATAGCCATCGTTTTTAAGCCAGTTATGAACTGCATCATAAGAATAATAAACAGCAGCTGAGCTTAATGCTATTTCATTTACAACTCCTACAACTTCAAAATTCTGTGTGTATTTTTTACCTGAAACTTCTTCTCCAGTAGTTGGATTTGTGGCCTTCTCCTGAATTATTACCTTGATTTTCTTACCAATAGCTTTTGTATAATCATCTTTATCTGGATTCATTCCATATTTCTCAATGATGTTTTTAGCCATATCTTTATTAACTAATAATTCATTCTTATTGTCTTTTGGTACACGACCTTTTAGTGCATGAGATATGTTTGAATGATTATTTTGACTAGCTAAAGAATTAAAAGCAATATCTTCTAAGGTTTTATTATTTACTTCATAAGAAGTTATATCCTTAACATTTAAGTCCTCGCGAACATCTAAAACTTCAGGATTTTTCTTAATTCTGTCATAGGCCTTTATATCCTTTGGATAATTCGCTTTTTGAGATTCATTATTCTTAAATTTCATTGATGTTTGAATTATGTTAGCACTAGCAAATGAATTTGTTTGCATATCTATGTAATCTGTTGCCCCATTGCTTAGTCCTATAACTAGTAAAATACCTGCTATTCCTATAGAACCGGCAATAGTTGTTATTGCAATGCGCCCCATCTTCTGTTTAATATTTCTAAGGGATAGTTTCATTGCGTCTCCAAAAGACATACTTCCATCTTTCTTTTTGAGTTCTGATTTTAAACTATTTTTTTTATACTCATTTATTATCTCATCCTTTTGAATTTTTCCATCTAGAATTGAAACTACACGGGTTGAGTATTCATATGCTAATTTACGATTGTGAGTAACCATAATAATTAACTTATCTCGAGAGACTTCTTTTAAAAGCTTCATAATTTGTATTCCTGTTTTTTTATCCAAGGCGCCAGTTGGTTCATCTGCCAATATTATATCTGGATCATTTGCGAGGGCCCTTGCAATAGCTACACGTTGTTTTTGTCCTCCTGATAATTCACCTGGCTTGTGCTGCATATGTTTTTCGAGCCCAACCTGTTTTAATAATTTTTTTGCACGCTCGATGCGAGCTTTTCTTGATAGACCAATTAAATTCATAACAATTTCAACATTTTCTAGAGCGGACAAATGGTCAATTAAATTAAATGATTGAAAAACAAAGCCAATATTGTTTTTGCGATATAAATCCCAATCCTTTTTCTTATATTTCTTAGTAGATTTTCCCTCTATAATCAGATCACCATCACTTGGTTGATCAAGGCCTGCAATTATATTTAAAAGTGTGGATTTTCCACAACCTGAAGGGCCCAGAATTGAAACAAATTCTCCCTTTTCAAAATCAAGATCTACGCAACTAAGAGCGTTGAAGATTTTCTTTTTTTCAATTGTATATTTCTTTGAAAGTTTGTCTAATGTTAAAAGCATAAATAACTCCTTTCGAATCTATTGGCATATTTTCCTTCTTACAGCTACATATTTATAATAACAAAAAAATGTTAAATTTAAGTTAAATAACAAAGAAACTGTTTTAAAATAGAATAGTTGTTAAAAGTAAGTTTGGGTTAATTCTACATTAAATTTACTATTAATGCTTGATTTATTTACTCCATGAGTCAATAATAGAGGTAGAGTTGCGAATATTAATATGTAAATAAAGCATTCAGTTAGTTGGGAGGAACGCTTATATGGCAATCAAGAATATTTTGTTTGATGTTGATGGAACTTTGCTTGATACAAATGAGTTGATTATACAATCTTTTCAACATACTTATAAAAGGCACTTAAATAAACAGGTGGGTAAAGAGCAGATTATTAAAAGCTTTGGTGAGATTTTAAAATTTACAATAGATAGAGAATTTGGCAATGATAGTAACGAGGCCATTAAAACTTATCGGAGTTTCCAAGTTGAGAACTTTGAAAAGCTGATTACTATACATGAGGGTGTAAAGGAGGGGGTAGAAGAGCTTCATAGGCAAGGCTATAAGCTGGGAATAGTTACTTCTCGTTTAAGTGCTTCGGCAATTAGAGGATTGAAACATTTTGGATTAATGGATTATTTTCAAAGTATAATAAGCGCAGATAATACAGATATACATAAACCCGATCCTACCCCAGCATTTATGGCTCTTGCAGAATTGGGAGGGAAACCTGAGGAAACTATCCTTGTAGGGGATACTCAATATGACATATTATGCGGCAAGAATGCAGGGATTACCTCTGTGGTTGTTGGATGGAGTGCACTTCCTAGGGATGTAATCCTTAAGTATGAACCAGATTATATAGTAGAGAGCATGGAGGAACTAATGGCTTTAGTTGAAAAATTAAAGTACTAATGGTAGAAAGGTAATGGTGATAATATGAATTATGAGAAATTGAAAAAAGATTTGTTGAATAAGGCAGGTGTATCAGGAAGCAAGTCACTAGTTGTGAATGTGGACAATGCAAATGAGATTGAACTTCTTCGATTGGCAAAGGAACATGATTTGGATATTTCAGCTTATTAAATCATTAGTGAGTGCTTAGTTAATAAAAGTAAATTTCTTCCCATATTTGGGACGAAATTTACTCTTTATTTTTACTGAAACAGAATATATGTTTATTAATCGGTATAGGTTTGAAATAAATATGTAAAAGAAGCATAGAAGATCCATTAGTAACTCTCCATGAGATTAGTCTTTTTAGTAATTCAAATTTAATTAAAATTTGCTAAATTTAATAAAAGGACTTAACTTCAATATTTAGAAAAGTTCTGAAACCACTGATTTATATGAAGTTAGGTATTAGTTAATATTGTAGTTAAGCTTAATTTAATTTAACAAATAAATTATCAATAATTAATATTGACTAATAAATATTATCTGTTATAATAATAGTAATAAGAAATAAATATAAAAATTAATTTGATTAAAGAAGATATTTGCAAAGTTTGGATTAAGCTAAATATTAGGAAAGAAAATATAAGTTTGAAGATGTTAAAAGTGATATTAAAAAAGTGGAGACAAGCTTAAAATACAAAGAAAAACATAAAAAAGGTCTAAGAGGATTGGTGGAAAGCATATTGTAGTAATGGTGTAGAATGGATAAATTCATATAAAATGGAGGGATAATAAATGTCAATTTATGATTTTAAAGCAATTACAATTGATGGTGAAGAAGTGTCTCTAGAACAGTATAGAGGAAAGGTACTTATTATAGTTAATACAGCAAGCAAATGTGGTTTTACACCACAGTACGAGGGTTTGGAGAAGCTTTATGAACAGTACAAGGATAAGAACTTCGAAATACTGGGTTTTCCAAGTAATCAATTCGCTGGGCAAGAACCGGGTGAAAGCCATGAAATACAGAATTTCTGCACAATTAATTATGGAGTGAGTTTTCAATTGTTTGAGAAAGGTGATGTAAGAGGAGAGAATGCACATCCGCTTTTCAAATATCTTACTGGGGAAACAACTTTCAAAGGGTTTGATCTAAATCACCCTAATGGGAAAAGACTTAATGACATGATTAAAGAAAAATTTCCCGAATTTATGGAAGGGAATTCAGTAAAATGGAATTTTACAAAATTCCTTATTGGCAGGGATGGAAATATAGCTTATAGATATGAACCGACAACTGAACCGGCCGCTATGTCAACAGACATTGAAAAACTGTTAGCGGTATCTGAAAAAAATAATATTCCTATAATTGACAAACTTGAAGATGGCGTAAGCATTAAAAGAATATATACTGGCGAAAATGATGAAGAGGTTTTAAATTGTGAAGGAAGTCCTTGCAATTTTGTATACAAAGATAACTAATGTAATTATTGATAAAAATATTGTTATACGTGAGAATACAATACTCCAGGGGGATGAGCAATTCCCAGTTGTTATAGAGAAAAAAGTACAACCATATCAGTTTTAAATTAAGTGGGTTAAGTATGAAAGTATTATTTGTGGTGACAGAATCGTATCATTTTATAAAGACTAGGGGCAAAAGGAAAAAAGGCTTTTATAATTATAAAAGCCTTTTTTCTTTCCAAATATATTTATAAGCATTTTGATTTTTCATTAAAATCATAAAAGTCTAATTAAAATTAACTCAATATTATTAAGACTCATATAATTTAGCTAATTTATCAAAAGCGGGTAGTGAATTTTGTATTCTCTTGTAAGCAATACAGTAAGATAACCTAGCATGTCCAGGGCATCCAAAGGCTGATCCTGCTACTAATAATAAGTTGAATTTTTTTGCATCTTCGCAGAACTTTTTATCATCTGATATGGGCGTTCTCATAAACAAATAAAATGCCCCTTGTGGTTTTACGCATTTAAAGCCTATGTCTGTAAGATGGTTATATAAAAGATCTCTATTCCTTTTGTATATACTAACGTCAACTTCAGCTTCTAGGCAATTTGCAATAACTCTCTGAAAAAGTGATGGTGCATTTACAAAGCCTAAAATCCTGTTGGCCACGTTCAGTGACGTCATTATATCATCAAAATAATCCATACTTGTATTTGCAACTACATACCCTATTCTTTCTCCAGGTAGTGATAAAGATTTGCTGTATGAATATCCAATAAATGAGTTTTTATAGTATTTTAAAATATATGGAACGAAAGCATTATCATAAACTATTTCTCTATATGGCTCATCTGATATCAAATATATGCTTGTACTTAATTCTTTTTCTTTTTCACACAGTAATTTTGATAAATCTTGTATTACCTTTTCGCAGTACACAACACCTGTAGGATTGTTTGGTGAATTGATAATAATTGCTTTTGTTTTGCTATTTATTTTATGCTTTAATACCTGCATATCAGGTTCAAACGTATCAATATCTGTAGGAACAACTACAAGCTTTCCATCAAAATTATTTACATAGTTTCTGTATTCACCAAAGAATGGGGCAAAAACAATAACTTCATCTTCCGGGTTAAGTAATGTTTTAAGCAAAATATTTAATCCACCAGCAGCTCCACAAGTCATAACTATGTTGTTACAGGTAATATTTATATTATGTTTTTTATTTAAAAATTCAGCTATTTTAGACCTGACATCTTCATATCCAGAATTATTCATATACCCATGTACAAGTTTAGGAGCTGTTTCATTTAATATTTTGTTGATCTCGATTTTAATATTTTCAGGTGGCGCAACATTTGGATTTCCTAAGCTGAAATCAAAAACATTTTCTTCTCCATAAATATCAGACAATCTCTTACCTTCCTCAAACATAGCTCTTATTATAGAACTATTAGCCACTAAATCTTTCATTTTATTAGATATCATTTTTAGTCTCCTTTATTTTTATAAACATATTTAATTTTAAAATTCTTGGAGATTGCTATTAAATTATAATACTTATAATAATTACCATTTATAATTGAACTAAAAAAACATCCAAAGTCACCTCATAAAACTGAAATAGAGAGAAGCCTCATGAAGTGCTTGGATGCGAAAGATTAGGTGAAATATGCTAACCTAATTATATCTTTTGAACGTCTTTGATTCCAAAGTAAATCCAAATTGATCTCTCGGTGTTCTCCATAGGTTGAGACTGAAATATAGAACGTATTAGATTCAGGCTTTAGATTTAAACCAGTGATTGTCATCCAGTGCCAAGTAAATTCTTTAAATTCTTTATTTTGATGTTTTAGAACTAGAATAGCAATCGGAAGTCTTTGAGATAAAGCCTCTAAAATAAAGTTTATAGCTTCTTGAATACTATCGGCTTTTTCATCCAGAATATGAGAAGTTAAAGATACACCTCTATTCTTTGAAAAAGCCAAAACACCGTCTGAAAATTTATTAACAGAGGTAAGTCCAAAGATTCCTGGCTTTACATATTTTCGGATTTCAACCATATGAAGAGTAAAGTCCTTCTTATTAACAATACCCTTGTAAGGATATAAATCATTATATTTATCTTTAAAGGTTTGAGATAAATATGCAGTTATATTAGCTGCAACAACAGGACCACAACCGCTAAGTTGATTAAACTTTTTAGGAAACCAGTACTGATTTCCACCATAATATGAAAATTCTGAGTCATATATATTAAATTGAATATCTTCAAGGTGAGTATAGTTAGGTTTTATGATACTTCCCATTGATATCACCCCCTTATATTATTTTAATTGTTTTAATTAAAGTTACAATACCTAAAATTAATTATACTTATCTTCTAATATACTACAGTTTTTATAAGGTGTAAACAAGTTAAATATGCCATGTAAATAAGATAAGGTCTATACATTTATTATATGCATTATAATTAGTTACTGTTTTCTCTAAGTCGAATATATTTTACATAAAAATAACACAACCATTATATTTTAGTAAATTTGTAAGTTTATTATCAATAAGAGTTAAGGTAATAAAACCTATTATGAATTAATATCAATTATAAAATTTTAGGGGGAATTAAAAATGCTAAAAACAAAAGGAAACGTTATTGCGACTTTATTAGTTGCAGCAATTTTAACCACAACAGGAATCACAGTATTTGCATCAGATAACGATGGTTGTTATTTCTTTTAATAATATGGGCTATAGGTGGAAAAAAAGGCTTTAAATCAGCAATGGGAATTATATTCACTTTTATTTGTATTATATTTTTATTTATACCAATGTTATATAAGGGCTATTCTCCATTCTTATCTGCAGTTATTATAGCTATACTCATTACAATTGTTACTATTTACCTTATTGGTGGATTTAGTATAAAAACACTAGCTTCAATTCTAGGTACTGTAATTGGAGTAATGATTGCAGGAGGTGTTGCTGCAGGTTTCGGGTATGTTGCACATATAAATGGGTATAATGTATCAGCAGTTGAGGACCTAGTATTTGTTTCTAATAGTACAAACTTAAAGGTGGGGGGCATTCTATTTGCAGGGATACTAATAGCATCTCTAGGTGCAGTAATGGATGTTAGTATATCAGTAGCATCTACAATAAATGAGATTTATAATACGAATAAGAATTTATCTAAAAGGGAGCTTTTCTCTTCAGGAATGAATGTTGGCCGAGACATAATGGGAGCAAATGCAAATACACTCATATTGGCATATACAGGAGGGGCTCTTAATACGTTAATTCTAATTTATGCGTATAGCATGAAATACAATCAAACAATAATTATAGTAATATTATAACACTATATACATGTAGTTATGAGTTTGCTAATGCAAAGACGATAGTATGTGCAGTTTTAAAATAGTAAATAGCAGTAACCATTAAGGTTACTGCTATTAGTTAATTATGTTTATATTATTACTACAGGTTTGATTAAATCCTTTGACTTAACTTTCATTGTGAGAAGAGCCTCTTCCATTTTATCAAAGCCATGATAAACATGTGTTACTAATCTACTTAGATCAACACGATTGTATTTTACAAGGTCAATTAGCATTTCCATCCTAAGACGTCCTCCAGGACAAAGACCTCCAACTATTGTCTTATGTGCCATTCCACATCCCCATTCAAGACGAGGTATTGGAAGAAATTCTCCTTTGCCGTGGTAGTTAACATTGGAAACAACTCCACCTGGTTTAACAATAGTTACAGCTTGTATTAAGGTTTCTGGGGTGCCACCTGCAATAATTACACGATCAACGCCTTTCCCCTTAGTTAAAGCCATTATTTGCTTTGCGATATCACCAGTTTTATAATTTACTATGTCTGTTGCTCCATAAAAATTAGCTGCTTCAATACAAATCGGTCTTGAGCCTACTGCTATTATTCTACCAGCACCACGCAATTTAGCACCAGCTATTGCCATCAAACCAACTGCTCCAATTCCAATAACAACAACACTTGAGCCTAATTGAATATTTGCAAGTTCTGCACCATGAAAGCCTGTTGTCATCATGTCTGTTATCATAACAGCACTTTCTAAAGACATATCATCTGGCATTAAAGCTAAGTTCATATCTGCATCATTTACATGAAAATATTCTGCAAATACACCATCCTTAAAGTTTGAAAATTTCCAACCTGCAAGCATTCCACCTGAATGCTGTGGGAAACCTGCTTGAACCTCAAGTGATCTCCAGTCAGGAGTTATTGCAGGAACAATTACTCTATCTCCTACTTTGAAATCCTTTACTTCAGAGCCTACCTCGTCTATTATACCTACAGCCTCATGTCCTAGAAGCATATCATGTCTGTCTCCAAGTGCTCCTTCAAATACAGTGTGAATATCTGATGTACAGGGGGATACTGCGAGTGGACGGACAATTGCATCATATGGACCTGCAACTGGTTTCTCTTTTTCAATCCAACCTACTTTGTTGATGCTTAACATTGCAAAACCTTTCATTAAAAAAACCTCCTATTGTTTTTGTATTTTTACTTACAGCTTTTCTTTGGATGATTTTGATATTTTATTAACTATTTAATTATAATAATTTTATTGATAGATTATTGTAAACGTACCTAAATCTAATCTTTGACAAAATTTTATCAACTTACATAATATAACTATAGCAATAAGCATGCCATAACATTTTACCTTAATGAGGCCAGTATTTAGCCAGTTATATTATTAAAAATATAAAAGTGTTGTAAAATACATCACTTCGTAGCAAAATGATGTTGTATTTTCCAACACTGTTGTAAATTTATACATTTTTAGTTTGAAATTGTATGCTTTTTAAGATTAACATTAATATGTTTAGTTAAATAATAAACAATTCTAGAGTTAGTTATCATGCTTTTTTATTTTTGAATAAATAGTACTTCTATTTATTCCTAATATTTTAGATGCCTTAGTTATATTACCATCGCATTTTTTTATGCAATTTTCTATTGCCCTTTTGTCCAACTGCTCTAAAGTACACATATCATATTCAAAGGTTTCTTTTGAAAGATGATTTTCATTTTTTTCTAATGATTTATTTCCAAATTTAAATGAAGTATTTCCATCCATATTTACAATGTTTTCAATACAGTTTTCTAATTCACGGACATTTCC
>DHIM01000305.1:1442-1890 GCA_002403785.1 Clostridium sp. UBA4746 | reverse complement strand
ACATTTCCGGGCCAAGTGTAATTTATGAGCATTTCATAAATATCATTTTGTATTTTGGGTACAGGCTTTCCTAGTTTGACAGCTTTAGTTTTTAAGAAATACTCAATAAGTATTTCTATATCTCCCNNAGTGGTGGAACAAATATAGGGATTACACTTAATCTATAGTATAAGTCTTCTCGGAATGTTCCTTTTTCCACTTCTTTTTTCAAATCTTTATTCGTTGCAGCAACAATTCTTACATCTACATTTACACATTTGTTTCCACCTACTCTATTAAAACAAGAAACTTCAAGTACTCTTAAAAGGTGTACTTGCATTTCAAAGGGCATTTCTCCTATCTCATCAAGAAATATGGTACCTCCATTTGCAAGCTCGAATTTACCTGGTTGTCCACCTCGTTTTGCACCTGTAAAAGCGCCATCCTCATATCCGAAAAGTTCACTTTC
>DHIM01000305.1:0-1310 GCA_002403785.1 Clostridium sp. UBA4746 | reverse complement strand
GCAATGAAGCTGTTATCATTTCTACTACTATTGTTATGAATTGATTGAGCAATTAGTTCTTTTCCTGTTCCACTCTCTCCCTGAATTAGAACGGTAGAAGGACTATTTGCGATGAGTTTTGATTGTTCTATTACTTTTATAATTTCTTGACTATTACCAATTATGTCATGGAAATTATAACTTGAATTTTTATCCGTGTACTTATTAACCAAACTATATATATTTTTAATATCCTTAAATATTGCCACTATTCCTATGATTTTATCGTCTTTATTTTTTATTGGATATGCATTAAAGTTGAATTTTTTGCTTTTATCTTTATAGGGATAGAGTATCTCTCTATTTTCATAAGCCTTGCCAGCAATAATCTCTCCGAGTATATATTTCCAATTATTTAAAATTTTATCCGCATTTTTATATATTACTTCTTCTTCTTCGATATCAAGCATGCTACATGCACTTTTATTTATAGCCTTAATTACGCCAGTTGTGTCAACAGCAAAAATTCCCGAATTAAGTGAATTCATAACTTTATTTAAATATTGATAAGCGATAAATAATTCATTTTGAGTTTTTTCTACCTTTAATTGATTTTCAATTGATTTAACTGCGGCCACAACGAGACCTAAGCTATGAGGATGAGCCAACTGACGTCTTCCCGTTAGATTTAAACATCCAATAATAACTCCTTCTTCATTATGAATAACTGCCGCAGAACATGTAAGTGTATGATATGCAGTAATGTAATGATCTTCACCAGAAGTCTGAACTGAGCAATCATCATAAATTGCAGTTCCAATTGCATTTGTACCAGTGCTTTTCTCACTCATGTCAGCACCCTCTACAATACCCACTTCTGCAATGGATTTAATTATATCTTCATCACCTATAATACTAAGCACGAAACCGTCTTTGTCCGTAAGATATAATGAGAATCCAGACCCATTTAAAAAGTCATAGAGTATCTCCATAAACGATGTAGATATATTTATTAAACTACCATTTATTTCTAAACAATTATAGAATTCATTTCCTTCAAGTGTTTTTGTCGGGAATATTCTCTGTTTACTTATTTGCCATTTTATACATCTTTTTTGAGATCGTCTTATTATTTCTTTGAAACTACCTCTTTCAATCATAAACTTCACCTCTTTAGTGTTCAAGATAATAATATAATTATATCATAATCATTTGGTACATCTACATATTTTCAATTAAAACCATATGATTAACATAAACCATCTTATTGATATTATCCCTTACTTTTTCAAAAAAATCACTACAATCTACATTTATTAACTCTCTTATAT
>DHIM01000351.1 GCA_002403785.1 Clostridium sp. UBA4746 | reverse complement strand
GTGTGGGCTATTTTACGCTTACTAAATAATAAACACAAAAAAATATTAGAATAACGCTTATGTTTTCAGCATTATTCTAATGCAGTCTCTAACTTTTTCTTTATTTTATATATGAATGTATCTCCCTATTATTTGAGAAGTAAATTTAAGTAAATTTTATTATCAATTGAAAATGAGTATCGCTAACTTTTTACATTGAAACTGTTGATTTTAAACACTATTTGATCTATAATAGTAATATTGGTTATTATCAATTGAGTTAAATTTGAAAGGAATGAATAAAAATGAACAATCAAAAAACCGCAGCATTATCTATATTTTCTAATACTGCGTTAATATTTTTTAAAGTTATAGCTGGAATATTAATGGGTTCAGTTAGTGTTATTTCTGAGGCAATCCATTCTTCTATAGATCTTTTGGCCAGCATTATTGCTTTTTTCTCCATTAAGATAGCCTCCAAAGCTGAGGATAATGGTCACCCCTTTGGACATGGTAAATATGAAAATGTATCTGGCTTCGTTGAAGCTTTATTAATTTTACTTGCTGCCGCTCTCATAGTCTATCAAGCAATAAAAAGAATGTTCGAAGGCGGAACTGTAGAAAATGTAGGAGCGGGTATATTTGTAATGCTTTTAGCTGCTGCAGTTAATTTTTTTATCTCAATGATATTATTAAAAACAGCTAAGAAGACAGATTCTATTGCCCTAGAGGCTGATGCTATGCATCTTCTAACAGATGTATATACCTCCATTGGAGTGTTTATTGGGCTTGTATTATTGAAAATAACAAAAATACCAATTATCGATCCAATTACTGCTATAATTGTTGCAGTACTAATAGTTAAGACTTCTATAAATTTAATCAAAAAATCTTTAAATGATTTAGTAGATTCTAAGCTTCCAGATGAGGATATTTCAAAGATATTAAGCATACTTGACTCCCATTTAGAGATCACTAGATATCATAGCTTAAAAACTAGAAAAAGTGGCCCCACACGGGAAATTAATGTGAACGTCCATGTTTTCTCAAACGCCTCACTAGTTGATGCCCATATCCTCTCAGATAAAATTGAAGAGGAAATAAAAAATATTTTCCCTGGGGAGTCCTATGTAATGATTCATCTAGAGCCCGAAATCCCCATTAAGTTAAATGAGCAACACAGTAAGCTCATTTAGAGATTATAAAATTACTTGCATAACATATTATTTACAAAAACACAGCAAAGCACTAAGAAAGCTACATTCCTTTAAATTATCTTAAAAGGAGTGTAGCTTTTTTACGTTAATTAATCTTCTAAAAATAATTGCTATCTATTTTTTTATCTCAGAAATAGATGCCAAGACAAGCAAGTATGACTTGGCAAGATAAGTAATGTAAATTTCTAGAATATTCGGGTTAATATCACATACCGCGAGTATATTAATTTATACTTATTAAAAATTGATTAAGAGTGATGACTAACTATATTATATAAATAGATTTCATATAAAATTATAAATAATATATTGTTCCATTGAAGTTGACTTCTGTGTCTTCTTCATAGTCAATATATGCACCTTTTAGCTCTGTAACATTTTCATGTATATCGAATCCTTCTATACTTATTGTCTCTATCACATTATTCTCATTAATGCATGTAGCCAATGTATCATAGTAATCTTCTTCATCATTATATATTATTGCTGTATTTAATATTCTAAATGTTGCTTCCCTTTTAAGTACTCTATCATTATTTAGTCTTTTACCAAATTTAACTTTTTCTATTCCGTTTTTGTTTTCTTTGTCATTAAATAAAAAGCTCATTTAAATTACTTCCCTTCCTCTTAATTATACTCCTAAATTCTCTATTTAACAGATACCCACATATTGTCTTTTATATAAAATCTCCATAAAAAGTCTTTTGCTTCCTCTGCATAATTAATGCCAATTCTCTTAGCGTCTGTAATTGTAATTTTTTCATTTTCTCCTAAGTCTTCAATATATAGTTCACTTGTACATAAATCTTGTTTGTTATTTCCTTTATTTATATTCATAGCTATGCACAACTTAGATGGCCCTGTTGTTAAATTTTTAATTTGAGCTTTTGTCAATTCATTGTAATCTTTCTTAAATCTTAGCTTTGACATTGCATCTATCCCTTCTATTGGCTGAATAGATCTAATTAAAACCCCTTCTGGAAAACCTTCTTCTTTTGTTATTACATTGAAGCAATGATACATCCCATAAATAAAATATACGTATGCTATTCCAGGCATACCATATAGTGTCTCTACTCTAGGTGTTTTTTTACCTCCGTAAGCATGGCAAGCTTTATCTATCGAACCAATGTATGCTTCTGTTTCAACTATCATCCCTCTTAGCTCTACTCCGTTGACTTCATGTACAAGTATTTTTCCTAGAAGTTCCCTCGCAACCTTCAAGGTTTCTCGTGCATAAAATTTTCTAGTAAGTCTCATACTAACTCCTCCTAAACTAACAATAATTCACTGATAGTTCTTCACTATTTTAAAATAAACATCGATCAATACGGTTACTCACCAAAACCCCATATTGGTTTTTTCTCTTCAATTTCTTCCTCAGTCTCATCTCTTTTTACCAACTTAAAATACACAAAAGGTTCAAACTGCCTCATCTTAAGCTTTCTATAAGTATTGTAGTCATTCGAACATATAGATATATTATCCCCTTCCACACCAGTTACTTTAACCTTTACTCCTTGAATTTTTACAAAGTTTTGAATATAAAAAGCATCCGTTAATTCATCTTTTTTAACTCTTTTGATAGTACCATATATTTTATCCCGTACAAAACCTTTTTTTAAATCCACATCATCTTTCGATATAAGTATTATCATACCCTTTTGATTTAACTCTGACCATAATTCAGCCCCGTAAATTTTCCCATTATAAACTGCATAACTTCCTTCATCCATTATGTAAACCTCCATTTATTGCAATACTAATTTTCCCCAACATGTACTTAAAAATCTTTAGCATCTGCTTTTGTGCCCTTAATAGTTCAGTTTTCACTGGGACTATTTGCTCATTCATCACAAGTTCCTTCTTTTGTATAATATAATATCTATTGTACTCCATTTAGTTAATATAATGGTTTTATAAAAACAAAAAGACTACCTAAGAATTTCTTCTCATGTTAGCCTTTAATTTTTTCTTGATTTTGTTTCTCAGCAATATTAACAATATTTATTACACATAGATATCTGAAAGCTCCACTCTTATATTTTGATTCTCACTACTCACGTTGTTACTATATATCATATTTTCATGAAATACCTTTTTTGAAGGTAGCATTACTGTAAACTTACTTCCTTTTCCAAATTCACTTTCAGCAAATATACTACCACCATGTAATTCTACAATGGATTTAACTAAACTTAAACCAACACCTGTGCCTTCTGAATTTCTTGATAGCGATTTATCCACTTGCTTAAATCTATCAAATATCATTTCTAGATACTGCTCTTCAATGCCTATACCATTATCTTTGACTGATATTTCAATAAATTCTTTCTTATCCTTAATATCTACAATTATTTCATCACCTTCATTTGAAAATTTTATCGCATTTGATATAAGATTTAGAACTATTCTCTCCATCTTTTCTGTATCACAAGCAATAATCTTTTCTTCTACATCCGTATCAAAAATAATATTTAGACCCTTACTTTCAATTAAACTAGTTACAGACATCACTATTTCTTCTACTACTGTGACTATATTGTTATTTGATAAGTTTAATTTAAAGAATCCTGCTTCAATTTTTGATAAATCAACTATGTTATTAATGAGCTTCGATAATCTATATGAATTTTGCTTAATTGAGTCTATATATTTAATAATTGAATCTTTATTCTCTTCTAATGAATCATTCTTGCAATACATATCAAATAACTGAGCTGTTGAGAAAATAACATTTAATGGTGTTTTAAATTCATGCGATATGTTAACAAGGAATTCTCCCTGGGCTTTATTAGCAATGATTAACTCTTCATTAGCAATAATTAATTCTGCAGCCCGCTTACCTTTCTCTTCGTTTTGAAAAGTAAGCTCTTTATTAGCAATAATTAACTCAGCCGCCCGTTTACCTTTCTCTTCATTTTGAAAGGCAAGTTCTTTATTAGCAATAATTAACTCCGCTGCCCTATCTGCTTTTTCTCTACTCTGAAAGGCAATCTCTTTAATAGCGATTATTAATTCTGCTGCCCTGTCTGCATTCTCTCCACTTTGAAAAGCAAGCTCTTTATTAGCGATAATTAATTCTGCTGCCCTATCAGCTTTCTCCCCGCTTTGAAAGGCAAGCTCTTTATTAGCAATGGTTAATTCTGCTGCCCTGTCTGCTTTCTCTCCACTTTGATATGCAAGCTCTTTAATAGCTATTATTAACTCCGCTGCCCTGTCTGCTTTCTCCCCGCTTTGAAAGGCAAGCTCTTTGTTAGCGATTATTAACTCCGCTGCCCTGTCCGCTTTCTCCCC
>DHIM01000222.1:13862-14210 GCA_002403785.1 Clostridium sp. UBA4746 | reverse complement strand
TCTTGAGATGAAACAGAAAAAAATTATGTAACTTTAAATATTAATTTTCTTTTTTATTTTCTAATTTATTTAAAATAATATCTATCTTTTTCTCCATTTCTTTATTTCTATTAACATAATTTTTAAACCCTTGTATTGCTTTATATATCCCTATTATAATTGCAATTAATATAGCAAAGTTAATAATTGTAAAAACAATTGTAGTAGTCCTTACACTTTCCATACAAATCCTCCCTTTTATATTAAATCATAAAACATTTATTTAATTATACCATAATTACCATAAATTAAGTATATTCACAATTCTTTTGAAATGGGTAATAGACCCAATGTGAATGTAACTCAATT
>DHIM01000222.1:13328-13632 GCA_002403785.1 Clostridium sp. UBA4746 | reverse complement strand
CCCAATGTGAATGTAACTCAATTACATTTGTGTTACATTCACATTGGAGCTTTGTAATATATTTAACAAAAATTAATAAAGAAATTCTTCTTGTAATCAATAAACATAAAAAATCCTGCTAATAAAATAAGTTAGCAGGATTTTCACTTTAATATTTATTACTTTTCAGTTTTTACATTTCTCATATATATTCTAAAAACAAGCTCTTCTAAAAAGGTGAACACACTAGTGGTTATCAAGTATATTCCCACTGCAATTGGTGCTGCTTTAGCAACCAATACACCAACTACTGCCATTATTATAA
>DHIM01000222.1:0-13182 GCA_002403785.1 Clostridium sp. UBA4746 | reverse complement strand
ACCAACTACTGCCATTATTATAATATTACTCTTGCTAATTGTAGCCTGGCCTTCAATTTTCAATAAAGTTACATAAGAAAGCAAGCTTGGTGCTAAGGATACAATCACATAGATAAGTGGAACGATATAATAACTGTCTGAGAACTTAATACTAGACACCCAAGGTATAAGGTATGTACCCACGCTCACAGGGATCTTATTAAAAACACTCCACATAGTAATTAATATAGGTAGTTGGAGTAACGTTACTAAGCACCCCATCATACTTTTTGCACTTTGGACAGATTGTTTTTTAAGTTCTACATCTAGTTTGTCTTTGTTATTTTTATATTTTTACTTAAGTTCTTGCATTTTTATAGCAAATTTTTGTTGCTGTTGCATGGATTTTTTTTGTTTAAAAGACATTGGTGAAAGTACTAATCTTACACCTAAGGTAAGCAAGACTATTGCTAGTCCCCAATCTCCGGTAAAATTAAAAATTGAATTTAATAAGCTACTTAAAAAATTAAAAATGATGTTCATAGTTATCCTCCCTCGAATAAATTTGGCTAAAACATCATTTCAATTTTTAATCGTTCTACATATATCCATATTGCATATTTTTCATAAATCATATAATCTTCTGGAAGTACATTTTTTATAAATCCAAGCCACTGAATTAAAATACTTTTTGTAATATTTCCTTCAGTTTTATGCTTAAAATTTTTATAAAAGTATAAAGTAGAAGAGAGTATGCCAGTAAAACATATTACTAAAAACATTAACTGAATTAAATTTATTAAATCGTAATTCAACCTACATACCTCCTCATATACTAGTTTTAAACATTAAAATATATTAGTAAAATTGTTGAATTTTAAAAATAAAGATAGATATCATCGACGTTTATTATACATTCTCTTATAAATTTCAATTGATCCGATTATTAAAAGTATTAGGAGTATATATGGAGTAGCTGAATGTAGAGTTATTGCATAACTAAAAAAATTAGTAGACAGATTCTTTCCAAGAATAAATCTTATTAATACAATAGCAAATATCACAAGAATAAAACCATTTAATCCAGGTTTAGTAATTCCACTACTTATTGCGTAATATTTTTTATTCCAAAAGTTCAATGATGGACTTTCTTGATTGCTTTTTCTTGTTGCTGGAATTAAAATAAATGAAATAGCACTTATTGTTATAATCATATCTACAGTTATGCCTAGAGTAAATGAAGAATTATTTAGCCCAATTACGATCCAAAAGAAAACTGAACTTATTATCGACCAAAACAGGCCTTTTTGTATATAATCTAATAATCTGTAATTTTTGCTTTTGTCACTACTATATTCTTCAATAATCGATTTACAAAATTCCTGATAGTCATCCCCTATAATTAATTTCATTGGCTTTTTTTCTATTTGTGCTTGCAACATCATATCTATGATTTGTTGAAGAATTTCTTCCTTTTCAGTTTCTCTCAATTCGCTGAGTTGTATATATGAAGTTATACTTCTATATAAATATAAGTTACTACTATTTAATTTTTTTTGCTCTTTAAATCTGAGTTGCTTAAGTCTCCATTTGAGCATCATTAACTATCCCTCCAATACATTATCAATGTTCTTCTTAATTTTATCCCAAGATGATATGAAATCTTCTAATTCCGCATTTCCTTCTTTAGTTAGATAATAATATTTTCTCATTGGTCCGAAAGGGGACTTAATCATATTAGAGTAAAGTAGCTTTTTCTTTTCCAGTCGTATAAGAATGGGATAGACGCTACCTTCAGAAACATCTTGAAATCCATACACTGTTAGCTTTTCACATATTTGATAACCATAAGTTTCATTGGTACTTACAATTTTTAAAATACATCCTTCGAGTAAACCTTTTAATATTTGCGTTGAATTAGCCAAATAATCACCTACTTTGTATTACTTAATAGTATAAATAGAATATACACCCACTACCCTATAGTGTCAAGTAGTTATATATTTATTTTTTATGCTTCTTAAATAATGTTTTTACGGAATATTAGTAAAAATATTGATATAGTTGAGTCTATTTATACTGATTAAAGAATGGCATATAGCCCCGAAGTGAATGTAACTCAATTGGTATTGTGTTACATTCACATTATTTATGTCTAATATAAATATAGTTTTTTAATTAATTGGCATATTCAATAAATAACATAAAAATTCCTATTATTGATGTAATTCCTATTATATATTCACTTATAGTTATTGTTTTTGATTTTAATTTTTTGTTAAATATGGAAAGTAGTATTAATTCCATTAATGAAATTATCAATGTATATATTGATAATGGTATAGACATCATATCTAATTCCTTCTTTCTAAAGCTATATATATTATGTCCATAAACATAAATTATCTTGAATGTTTTTTAATTTTAGAAAGTAATAACTTCAAAATTTATTTCCTGAATTTTTAAAATAGAGTATATTAACAATGCTTATTGAATGACCAATAGACTCAAAGTGAATGTAACTCAATTGGTATTGTGTTACATTCAGAATATCAATACGCACTTAATAAAGTAAACCCCATATCTAATGATATGAGGTTACTTTTGTCGACACATATAAAGAGTAAGTTACTCTTCATCTATTTTTACTCTTAACATTTTATTTTTAACTTTTACAGCATATTTTAATTCATATGCTGCTACACCATTTTTAATTGATTCTGCAATTTCATCCATTTCCTTTTTTATCTTTTCTTCATCAGCATACCAACCAAGTATAATTGATTTTTCTCCCCAAAACGCTCCGCTATTAACACCAATCAACCAATATTTAGGCTCATCGTTTTTTGCTTTGTACATTACATGTGACGCTAAAACTTTATAGCAATTAACAATTGATTTTCCATCATATGATTTAATAGTAATTTTCCCCGTTGGTACAATCACATTATTGGATAAAGTTTTGTTGTTTTCAGTGGACTTTATCTCACCTAACATCAAATAATCTAAAGATACATTAATTTCTTTAGATAAAACAAGCAATTTTTCCATTTCTGGATAGCCACTTCCCTGTTCCCATTTAGAAACTGCTTGACGACTTACTCCAATAATTTCTGCTAACTCTTCCTGTGAAATATGTCTTTCTTGCCTAATTGATTTTAAATTATCTGCAAAACCCATGACTTTCTACCTCTTTTCTTTGTTATTATGTATAAATTATAATGGGTTTTACACTAAAATAACACCAATCTACAATTGCAAATCCGCAACTTGTATTTGCGTTATTGATAAACTGTATGAAAAAAATCAATTATCACTTAATTTTTATCAAAATGAATGAAAAAACGTCAAAAGTTCGTGTTATGTCAACTTAAAGTTCGTTTATTTTATAGTGAGGTCATGGAAGCTAGTCATATAGCCAGAGTTCGCGTATGTAGATAAAAGGCGAACTCTTATTAATCTTCTTAATGTTCTCAGCAAAATATAAAAAGATATAGAATTTAATCTATATCTTACACTACTTTTATGCACTAATACTAGCATCTTAGTACACTGATTACCATTGCGTTACATTCGTTAGTTTTTACATACCTAATTTTCTTTAAAATATTGTTTTAAAGAATCATTGTTATTTCGATATTATTTCCATTCCGTCTTCGGTTACAAGAATTGTATGCTCCCATTGTGCTGAAAGTGATCCATCAGCAGTAAATGCTGTCCATCCATTATCCTCATCTATAAATATTTCATGACTTCCACCATTTATCATTGGTTCAATCGTAAATACCATTCCCGGTGCTAAAATCATATCTGTTCCTTTAGTTCCAAAATGAAAAACAAATGGATCCTCATGAATATCTAGGCCAACCCCATGTCCTCCAAAATCTCTAACTACCGAGTATCCATTACTTTCTGCATATTCTTGTATAGCAGCGCCTATGTCCCCTAAAAAGCTCCAAGGTTTCACTGCTTCTATTCCTTTATTTAAACATTCCTTAGTTATTTCTACTATCTTTCTAGCTTCATCACTTACTTCTCCAATCATAAACATTCTTGATGCATCTGAATAATATCCATTAAGTATAGTAGTTGCATCAACATTTATAATATCACCATTTTTAAGTACTATATCTTCACTTGGTATTCCATGACACACTTCATCATTAATTGATGTACAAATACTTTTGGGAAATCCATCATAATTAAGAGTAGCCGGAATTCCACCATGATATATTGTATATTCATGAGCTAGTTTATTAATTTCTTCTGTAGTCATTCCTTCTTTAATATTCTTACTAATTAAATCTAAAAGGCCATTATTAATTTTAGCACTTTTTCTGATTCCTTCAATTTGCTCTTTGTTTTTAATAAGATTTCTTGTTGGAACTATGTAGCCTTGATTCTTCAAGGTTTCTAACTTTTTATCAAAGTTCAAATGGCAATTCTTATATTTTATTCCACTTCCACACCAGCATTTATAATTTCTACATACACTCATTATACATTCTCCTATATTAAGATTAATTCAACTAAAAATAACATCCAATTAATCTATTATTTAATAATCCCACCATGAAAAAAGCACTCATACACCTTCGTATCATCAAAATAAATTTCCTCATATCCTTGAAACCACTTAAATTCTCCATTAACAATGCAATGATATTTATATTGTCCATTTTGATATACCATAGGTCCACGATATGGGTTTTCTTCTGGTACTAAACTTAATGCTTCTTTTAAAAATTTTACTGAAAATCCGTCCCCCGTAATTCTGCCTGCACAATTCATTGACCAAAATGGAATATCATCCTTCCATAAGGCTTCTTCTCCTGAAAATTGCTCTCCCCCTAAATAGGTACCAATATATTTTAGATTTCCTTCTACATACTCTAAATCGTGTGAATTAGGTCTTGAGGATTGAATTTCAGAGTTATTTCCTGCGTATGTAGATCTTTTGGCTATACGTAAAAATTCTACTGTTTTTTCATGTATAGAATCAACTTTATTCTCTTCTATACATAAACGACAATTTTCTTCATAATCATTAACTAATTTATCAATACTTACTTTAAAGAAATCACTTAATGCAATTAGTCTTGCAATGTCAGGGTATGAATGTCCAACTTCCCACTTTGCAACTGCCTGCCTTGATATGCCAAGCATTTCAGCTAATTTCTCTTGCGATAATCCTTTTCCTTTTCTAAGAATCTGCAATTGTTCCTGAAAACTCATTTTTAATCACCCCTAAATAAGTCTACTGATAAGACAACCATATTGCTACCAATTAAACATAACATTTTTGTCAACTATAAGTTGCATTTGAATTTTATTTCATCAAACTAACCTCAATAAATAAATTGTAACTTAATATTTATAATGGATTATAAATATTAAAATCAGCACTACCGTCTTCAATAACGGACACCTTGTCAGCGAAAACAGCTGACCATTTCCATTTTTTTAGTTGGTATTTATACTGATAAAAATATGAATTAAGGATATTAGAAAGGGAGTGCAGCAACTTAAAAATAAAAAATCTAAAACTAAAATACGACTGTGCACGCAATGCAAAAAGTACTTCGCCCTAAAGACAACTAAATTGTTTAACGCATTTAAATAGGGGTAGCATACGCAAAACTGACATTTCGTACGTTAAGAAAAACATAGCCCCATAAATGTAACTATTTAGGTTGTAAAGTGCTTAGTTTAACAATTTAAATCTTTTAAATGCCCAATTCGATTTAATTTAAATTAAATTTATGATGTCCTAAAAAATCAATATTTTCCCATCAAGTGAGTAGTTATTATTATCATAAACTCACTTCTAAAAAGTGTCTCAGAGGTCACAATATCAATGTACTATATTTGTAATATATCAGATAAAACAATACATTCAAATATACAATAAGAAAAAAGGCTTTAGTTTAATCTACTATAAGCCCTTATATATCAACGATTTATGCTGTTTTTACGAATGTAAGGTTTTGCTTAAAAGATTACATTCGTATATAAATATTTTAAAATTAGAATCCATAAAAATAGTTAGATCTATAAGTTCAACAAGTAAAACAATTACATTCTTGTAATTACCTTTCCCTTAAGGGGTAGTGCTCGCAAAGCGTAAATTTACAACGCTAAGCCAGTTATTTACAATTTAGCATTAATATTCGAATATTCCGACTTAGAATTAATATATAATAGTTCTAACTCAAAAAAGTATATAACATCAGTGTAAAGCATTGATATATCTAGGGTTTAATCACTAAATGATAAAGCTCTTATTTTTTTGGCTCGTATTCTGAATAAAATATTTTATTCTTCCGATGTAAATTCTTCTAATACTTTCATAGCAAATCTCGCATTAGGATAAGTGATAGAACCACCACCAATAACGCCAATCTGTATTGCTTCCATAATCTCGTCTACACTTGATCCAGCATTTAGACAACCCTCACTGCTTGCTTCCAACAATAGATATATCCCCTGATCTAATTGCATTTTTAAGTTCAGTGAATGCTGCTAATTCATTTAATTTTACAATATCGCTTACCCTTAGAGCTGAAGGACAAAACAAGAATAAAAAACATAATGCTCATTATGCGCGGGACAATACTGAAAACATTAACTTATTATTTTAAAATAAGTTATCTTTATCATTCATGACAAATAAAGTAGTGTCATCCTTCTGCAATAAATTGACACAATAGTTATCTGTGTCAGAAGGTGAAAATCCCAAAACTACTGTCTTTACTTCTTTATTTGTAATCTTCTTAATAATATTGTCTAAATTAACTTCTAATGGCGAAAATATATCATTCAAGTACAATGTATCACCTTCAAATTCTGCAATTATAATCGCATCCTGCTCTCTTAAATAGTAAACATTGTTGCTCATAAAAGAAGTGGAGTAAAACATTTGCCCCCACATAATGTGGTGTGGAATTAATGACAATTGTAAGAAGTGTTGGCAAAATGCTGTGTTAAAAGCAGAATTTAAAAACAAGGATCTTTTGCTAGAAAATATTAAGAACTGTAAAACAACAAAAGAATTAGATATTTTAACTATGGATGTGGTGAATGATATAGATAATTTTGAAGCTAATCAAAAGGCTTTTATCAAAAATAAGAATGAATTAAACGGGGAAATATAAAATCATTCCACATAATAAGTTTAGGGGTATGTGTAGCAATGGAACTAAAACGGCAATGGTAAATACATAAATTACTAATACGTACCCTTCGATTTCGAATGAGTCGCTAATATAAGCAATATAGCCAAAGTACATTAAAAGGATATTTAACGAACTTTATAGGTATAGATTAAATGAAGTGAGTTATTGATATTTTACTAAAATTAAGGTAACATATTATTAACCCATTTTGGGGGAGTAGTTTTTTAATGCAAAGGTAATTAGGAGCCCTTCTATGCCTTTGCTAATTTATTATTACGCATTAAATGAAGGATGCGTAATAATTTCATTTTAAAATATGCAAGTTATATCTTCCCAAGCATATGCAATTTGTTGAAGTTCTTTTCCTCCCCTATCTATAAGCCTCTGCCAACTATCTTACCTCCCAAATGCTTATAAAATAACCGTGAAGGGTTATCTTGAAGTGTCCAAAGAATCATAGACCTAATATTACCTTCAATAAATTTAGTTATTATTGCTTTAATAAGTAACAGCCCTATGCCATTACGTTGGGATTTTATTAACTTATTTTTTAAATTTAATAGACTAAAAAAAAACCACATTTAAATAACGGACACCTTGTCAGACAAAACAATCTGACCATTTCCGTTACTTAAATGTGGTTTTTTTAATACAATTCAGTGTAGTCAATATGTGAACTTCCGATTACAGATGAACAGAAACACTTTTTAAAACTATTGTTCGCAAAACTGACTTTGTTGCGAGATATGGTGGTGAAGAATTCGTGTGTATATTACCCAATACTACCATTGATAGGGCTGTTATAATATCTGAGAAATTGCGACTTAACATTATGTCACTTCAAATACCTCATGATAATTCTTCTGTCGAAAGCTGTGTAACGATTAGCTTAGGGGTAGCGTCAATTACTCCTGATATGAATTCATCCTGCGATGTTCTTATTAAAGCTGCGGATGAAGCACTTTATAGATCAAAGGAAAGCGGAAGGAACAAGGTAAGTATATAAATTAGAGCACTTTAGCCTGCGCAATAGGTACGGCAATGAACTCACCCTCGGAAAGCGTTATTTAAACCGCTAAAAGGCTGAACCATTCTAGTTATTAGTGAAATTTTTCTGTCTTAGTAACTAATAACTAAATGTTATCTATTCATCACTCTATAGACTCCATATTCATGTCTAAAATGAAGTATAGTTTTTAACTATACAATTCTCTACTTGACTTAAACAATTGATTACAGAGCTTGTCATTAGGTTTTTAAGTCTATTCTATACCAAAGATATACATATAAAAATAATTTAAACTACAATTATCTTTAATTTCATCCAAACACTTACTTCTTCCATCAAGATAAAATATAAAAATATTTTTATTAGTGCTACCACTAATTTACTGAGAATTAAAAGTTATCTATTCATCATTCTAATATTTAGTATTTGATTTTAAACAACAAGTACTGATATTTTTACAGTTGTTGTTTAAGATGTTTAGAGGATACTTCTATATCAGTGACAGCCAACGTTACAAAAATCTAATTACATCCTCCTCTTTCTTAAATTGTTTATATAATGAAACTGTTGTTTTACTATTATACGAAGGTTTTCAAGATAGTTGTTGCATTTTGCTCCCACTACATAAAATATTTAACACCTTATCTAACAAAATATAAACTATTATAAATGTGAATCATATAATAATTATGAAAGCTTTGAGATAATGGGGGGAATAGGTGATGCTACGAGCAGATAATATTAAAACTATTTTGTTTGCAATATTCTGTATATGTTTTATTTTTTACTTATTTATGGGTATCTATAGTTATATGAAAAATATAAAATCAAAAGTTAACGTAGCATTTTTTGCTTTATGTGTTTCTGCTAGCCTCTGGGCTATAGGATACGCATTTATGTTAATTGCTCTAAATATAGAAATTGCAAATATATGGAGAATAGTTTCTGCATTAGGTGGTATTTTTTTTAATGGGATATGGTTATCCTTTGCGTTTTCGCTTAAAGGTACAGAGCAAAAAAACTCGAACTCAAAAATACAATATCTAGTATATATAACTTTAATAATATTTTTCATAAATAATGCAATATATGAACCCTCTAAAGTAGTAAATCGTGAAGCTTATGGCTTTGTAGATAATTTATATTTTACTACAACCATTGGTACTGTTTTTAGTATATATATTATAGTTTTAACTATAGTAGGTTTTGTAATAATATATTTTAAAATGAGAAATTCTGAAAAGAATAGAGTCAGAAAACAGTTGAAAATTATTTTAATTACTGGTTTAATCAGTTTTTGTTTAGTGGCAATAACAGATTTGATTTTTCCTGCAATAGGCATTGTGATTTTCCCGTCTGGGATTATATCACTTTCCATTTCAATGTTTGGAATGTGGTACGCAATTAATAAACATAAAATGATGTCAATTTCTTATGAATTGGTATCAGAATATCTTTTTGAAGCTGTAAATGAACCGATTTTAATATTAGGTGAAGATTTCCTTATAAAAAATTGTAATGAAGCTTCACTAAATATAATTGGGTATAATAATAAGGACTTAGAGCAAAATTCACTTCATGCAATAATAAATTTTAGAAATTTCAATTTTAATACCATAATTCAAGAAGGAAATGTTATCAATATTGAAGTTGATTTACACAGGAAAAATAAAGAAGCTCTTGTATGTGAACTATCAGCAACAGTTGTATATGATGAATATAAAGACATATTAGGAATCCTTGTTCTATTACATGATGTTTCTGAAAGAAAAAAGATAGCTGAAATACAAGAGAAATATACTTTTAAATTGGAAGAATCAAATCTTAAACTTGAAAATGAGATTACAGTTAGACTACTTGCAGAAGAGCAGATACGCCATTTTGTATATCATGATGCCCTTACAGAACTTTCTAATAGAAAAAAACTATTAGAAGATATTAATATACTACTAGATAATAAAACTGAAAAATTTGCCATTCTTTTTATGGATTTGGATAAGTTTAAGAGTGCTAATGACACTTATGGACATCAAGCTGGAGATAATATTCTTAAAATCGCCGCGATGAGATTAAAAAATATTATTAGGTCCACGGATACAATTAGTAGAATTGGTGGAGATGAATTCATAATAATACTTAGAAATTTGAAAGCCACTGCAGATGCTGAAAAAATTGCAGTAGCTGCTTTGGAAGCGTTAAATACCTTTATCTATAAGGAAAATAGATTATTTATTGGCGCAAGTATAGGCATAAGTATATTCCCTGAGCATGGAATTGATACAGATACGTTAATTAAGAAGGCTGATTTAGCTATGTATGAACTTAAGCGCAAGGGTGGAAATGGATATAAGATATATTCATCGGAAATGGATGGACAAGATTTTGATGATTTAAGTATGGAAATAAAATCAATTACAGCAAGTAAACGTACTATACAAAAACGAGGTGGTATTTGAATGAAATGGCTTAATCGTCTAGCATTTCCCTTTATAATTTTGTACACTTTAGTCTATTATGGTTGGATTTACTACTGGCCACAAAATTCATGGCCTCTCACTCTAGGTGGAGACCTTATAAGTACTATAGGGGTTACTATTGCTCTACTATTTATGGTAGTTACCACTGTGAGGAGCAAAGGTAAACAAAAATATTTTTGGCTCTTACTAGCTATAGGAAATTTCTGTTACTTTATATCAGAAATAATATGGGATTACTATGAGTTAATCTTGAAAGTGGATACACCTTTTCCTGGATGGGTAGACATCTTTCTTTACATGCAAGTACTATTGTTTATTATTGCAATAGCTTATAAGTTTTACGAAAAAAAAGATTCTTTAAAGGCTACCAAGTTTATTTTCGATTCGGTTATTATAATGGCTGTTGTAACAACTATAATTTGGAATTATATCATTGGTCCTCTTTTCAGTCAATCAGAATCGACTCTATACATCATTACTTCAGTTGGATACCCCATTGGAGATTTAGGTCTTTTATTTGGAGTGATTAGTTTATTCATGAGTTCGCACTTTATGTTACCTAAAAAAGTGGCAATAGCTATGATCATTGGTTTTGTTATAATGGCCACAGGGGATTTAGGTTACACATATATGTTATTAACAAGTTCCTATGTAACAGGGAGCTATTTTGATCCACTTTGGCCACTGAGTTTAATAATAATTGCTTTATCAGGCTTTATTTATTCAGCTCAAGATACTGAAACCTTAAAAAATGAAAATAGTCTAAACTATAAAAAAACAGACAAGTTACGACTCTTGCTTCCTTATATAGGCATAGTGTTATTACTGACGATTATTATAGCAACAGGTGAAGAATTTAATTCCCTACTAATAGGCTTCGCAATTACAGTTCTATTAATGATTATACGTCAAATTTTTACACTACTCGAAAATCAGTCTTTACTGACACAATTTTATGAATTGAATAAAGATTTAGAGGATAAGGTAAAAGACAGAACCACAGAACTTACAGCTAGTAATACAGAGCTTATTCAAGCTAATCAGATGCTAAGTCATCTTTCATATTACGATTCAATTACAGAGCTTCCAAATAGAACCAGTATAAATGAAATTATTCCAAATTTGATATCGCTCCATCATAAATTTGCTGTTCTATTCTTGGATTTAGATAATTTTAAGCATATTAATGATTCGTTGGGCCACAGCATGGGGGATATCCTTTTAAAGAAAATTGGACAGCATCTGCACTTTGTTGTTAGATCAACTGATATTGTTGCACGCTCTGGTGGGGACGAGTTTATGATTATTCTAAAAGGTATAAAAAGCAGAGAAACTGTGGTTGGAATTGCTCAACATATTATTGATTCTTTTAAAACATCTATAAGACTTAATGGTTATGACTTAAATGTTTCCACAAGTATTGGAATTGCTCTTTATCCAGATGACGGAGAAAATATAGAGAGTTTGGTAAAGAACTCTGATATTGCAATGTATGAAGCTAAGAAACAAGGAAGGAATAGATATTGTTTTTCTAAAGAAATAAACGATAACGAATTGATTAATCGTTTAAAACTAATAAGTTATCTCCATAATGCGCTTGATAAAGATGAGTTCCGTCTTTATATACAACCAAAATTTGATATAACCACCTTAAAAACAATTGGCGGCGAAGTGTTATTAAGGTGGGTTCATCCTGAAATGGGATTTGTTTTACCAGGAATTTTTATATTTTTAGCGGAGGAAACTGGTTTAATTATACCAATTAGCGAGTGGATACTAAGAAATTCATTTAAGCAGATTAAAGATTGGAGTGACAATTATAACTTGGGAAACATGCGTTTTTCAATAAATATTTCACCACTCCATTTCCTTCAAAACAATCTGATTTCATTTATAAAAGAGTGCCTAAGTGAAACAAAACTAGAGGCTAAGTATATAGAATTTGAGATAACTGAAAATATTGCCATGCAAAGTTCCAAGAATATTCTATCTAAATTACGCCAAATTAAAGAGCTTGGAATTGAAATATCTATTGACGATTTCGGTACTGGATATTCCTCAATGAGTTACCTTAGTAAATATCCTATTAATACATTGAAAATTGATATTTCTTTTATAAGAGAAATAACTAAAAATAAAGAAAATGAAGCAATCGTAACAGCCATTATTGCTATGGCACATAGTTTAAATCTTAAGGTTATTGCTGAAGGTATAGAAACGGAAGAACAGTTACAAATACTTCGCGAAAAAAAATGTGATTTTGGGCAGGGTTATTTAATTGGAAAGCCAATGGTTGCACCTAGTTTTGAAGAGAAATTTATAAAGATTAATTAGTGTAGAGAGTTCAGAGAATAGATATAATTGGAGGAAATTTTTATTCTTATTATCATCCTCAATAATTAGCAAGTAAAACCTGTCCGCGTATGCTGCCAAATTTTACTACGGTTACTACGGGGTCCATGGCCATCAACCTTAGAATTCAATAATTTGTAAATATGATTACAACTATGTTTTTATATAAATTGGAAATGATTTTTGGTAA
>DHIM01000221.1 GCA_002403785.1 Clostridium sp. UBA4746 | reverse complement strand
AATATATTTTTGAAGCTGTAAATGAACCAATTTTTATATTAGGTGAAGATTTTCTTGTGAAAAATTGTAATGAAGCTTTTCTAAATGTAACTGGCTATAATTATAAAGACTTAAAAGGGAATTCACTCCATGTAATAATAAATTTTAGAAATTTTAATTTTAATACAATAATGCAAGAAGGATTTGTCATTAATATTGAAGTTGATTTATTCAGAAAAAATAAAGAAGATCTTGTCTGTGAATTATCAGCAACAGTTATATACGATGAATATAAAGACATTTTAGGAATTCTTACTCTATTACATGATGTTTCTGAAAGAAAAAAGATAGCTGAAATACAAAGAAAATATAGTTTTGAATTAGAAGAATCGAATCTTAAACTTAAAAATGAGATTACCGATAGACTACTTGCAGAAGATCAAATACGGCATTATGTATATTATGATGCCCTTACAGAAATTTCTAACAGAAAAAAGATGCGGGAGGATGTTGATATATTACTAGATAACAAAAACGAAAAATTTGCATTTCTTTTTTTAGATTTGGACAAATTTAAGAGTGTTAATGATAATTATGGTCATCTAGCTGGAGATAGTATTCTTAAAATCGCCGCGGTGAGATTAAAAAGCATTATTAGATCAACGGATACAATTTATAGAATTGGTGGTGGTGAATTCATAATAATACTAAGAAATTTAAAACGAATTGCTAATGCTGAAAAAATTGCAAAAGCAGCTTTGAAAACATTAAGCACAGCTTTTCCATATAAGGAAAACCAATTATTCATTGGAGCAAGTATAGGCATAAGCATATTCCCAGAGCATGGAATTGATGAAGACACATTAAGTACGAAGGCTGATTTAGCTATGTATGAAGTTAAGCGCAAGGGTAGAAATGGATATAAGTTATATTCCTCGAAAATGGAAGAGGAAGATTTAGATAATGTAAGTATATAAAAAGTCTACACTCTTTTGAATTATTTAAAATGAGTGTAGACTTTATATGTGGAATAGACTTAATTAAATATTCTATTTTCTTTCTTAAATTTAGAAATTTCTTCAACTGCTTTTTTATATCCACCAGCTTCTTTAAATGAATCACTTATTTTTCTAATATTTTCAAGATAACTCGGATCAGTCAGTACTTTTTCAACAGAATTTTTTAACATAACCGATGTGATCTTGTCCTTATCAAGAGAAATTGCGGCTCCAAGTTCTGAAACTCTTGCTGCCATATATGGTTGATCTGCACCAATTGGAATTGCTACAAAAGGGACATTATTATATAATAAATCACTTGTACTATTCATTCCAGCATGTGTGATAGCAACATCAGTATATTTTAAAATTTCTGATTGAGGAACATAGTTTTTAACAATAAAATTTTTAGGAATATCAAATTTAGAAATATCTATATTATATGCAGCCATAACTACAACAACATTAACATCAGCAAAGGTCTTAAAAAAAATATCATAAAGTTTAACATCTGTATCATTAAATACTGTACCTAATGAAATATACACAACTTTTTTACTCTTTAATTTTTCAAAAGGAAAATCTATATTTTCTTTTCTATCATATATTGGCGGTCCTATAAATATAAAACTATCATCATAATATTCAATATGTGAAATAAAATATTTAGAAGTATATGCAATATTTAAATCACCTTTGCTAAAAAATAAATCGAACATATTAGTAGGCATCTTTACATTATATATGTCGTTTAATCTCTTTGCTGTTTTTTTGTAATTATCCATAACCGGATGATTTTTTATTAGTTCTTCATTCATAAATGGTAAACTTTTAGATTTAAAATCTTTTAGTGTAGCAAATACTGCAAACGAAGAAATTGATGGAATTTTTAATATTTGAGAAATAATATTTCCAAGTGGAAACATGGAACTGTGAATAATATAATCGAATTTTATACCTTTTATTTGTTCCAATATATATTGAATGATTTTCTCACTTGAGTCGATTCCTTTGTTTATAAAATTTAAGAAATCATCAATATTTACATTGCCAGGGATATGCTTATTTTTTTCGAAAAAAGGTTTTTCACCATAACTTTTAAATATAGCACCTGCATTTTCTATTCTTTCTCTATAATCTTCTGAACAAAAATAAATCACTTCCTCTCCTTGTTCTACCAATCCATTTACTAACCCAAGAGTTGGATTAACATGACCGTTACCTGGAATGTTTAAAAAAAGCACTTTAGACATATCTTCACATCCTTATCTATTTTTATATAATACTATACTTATCTTACTATAAAACCAACCCTTCAAAGTACATATGTTACTCAATATCATGGTATTCATTCATAAATATAGAATAGCTTATGTTGAGTAAAATGGGGTTGCCACCTCAAATGATCTTTTAATCATTTGAAGTGGCAACTCTTTTTGTGTTTTGATGACGTGCTATTAATAATCACTATTTGTTCGTTGTCTTTAAAGTGTGATTTATTTAATGGGTCTGTATAAAAGAGATTCCAAATATCTATTACCCAATCCAAATTCACAGAATTTACGAATATTAGAAAATTGTTCGTCATAGATGTAATTTAGAAATTTATTGTAAACATCAATTAATTCTATAGTTTTTTTGTTCTTATCATAGTCGTTCAGTCCGCTCCAAATACCATGATCATGCCTTCTGTATACGGTCATTGTTTTTTTGATGTGTCCTATTTCTCCAAACGTTGAACATATAATATTTAGCATCCAATCGCCAACAAACATTTTAAAAAATTCATTAGGAATTTGATCTAAATATTTGCTATAATAAAAACAGCAGGAGATATTTCCTATAAAATTTATACTTGTTATATCTGGTGTAGTGAAAATGTCACCTTTAATTTGTTGCTGTATATTATAAAAGTCATAATCATTTTTATTTTTAATTATTATATCATCGAATGAAATAGAGCATTCCGGGTGGCTTTCCATAAATTCTATATGAGTTTGTAATTTGCTCTCATCAGCCCAGTAATCATCACCGTCCATTAACGCAGTATACCTACTTTTGCTACAAGCTTTTAATAATCGCTTTAAATTTTTTACCATGCCTAGGTTTTCTTCGCTTTTCAAAAATTCAAAAGTTACGTTTTTGCCAACCGCTACATTATTAATATAGTCGTCAATAATCCCTGCAGTTCCGTCAGTGGATTTATCTTCACAAATAATAATATTTAAGTTGAAATCACCTTTTTGTATTATTATTGAATTAAGGCAATCAACTATATATTTTTCGTGGTTGTATGCTAATATACCTACATTGACGGTAGGATTTTTTTCTTCTGTTTCATTTTCTATATCAAGCAATCTAGAATATAGATTTTTCAATTTTTTTGATATATCAACTGCACTATCTAAATTTTTTTGGTTTTTCTTGTTTTTCATCAGTATACCGAAATTACTTGTTTCAAGTAATATTATATAATCATTTTTATATTGATCATAGCTGCGTTTTACAGAATCCCAGTTTATGCAGTTAAATACAATAATTCCACCTTCTCTTACTAGTGGTGTATAATTATTAATATCAGCCTGCACACTTTCAAAATCATGGTTGCCATCAATATGAAGCATATCTATTTTAATATCTTTGAAATATGGAGCAGCTTCTGTGGAGGTTTTTCTCATAATTTCAACAACTTTAGAAAGCTCAAATACTTCTGTATTCATTAATACCTGATTATACAAGGCTTCAAAGTCTATGCCTTTTAAAAATCTGTTCACCCTTTCTTTTAATGTTTTCTCCAAATCGTATTCTTTAGCTTCAACAAGGAGATAAGGATCAATTCCATAAGCTTTTCCTTCATTATCTTTAAATGCCTGGGCAACAGAAAATAGACTCCTCCCTTTATACACACCAATCTCCACGTAATTTTTCAACTTAAAGAAAGACGCTAAATATGCCATAATATAACATTGGGATAATGGGTCACCCCTTCCAATATCATTTAAACGGCTTTGAATATCTTTAAGTCTGTTAAACAGACTGTATTCCCATTGCATTTTCTTTCAACTCCTATTTTGTAATATTTTCTTATTTCTACTTGTTTATATTTACTGTCGTATTTCGTAATATAATATGCTGATTTATTAAAAATTCTACAATCTTGGTTTAATATAAATGGCACCAATATTGTACTCTAGAATATTTTAATTTGAAACTTTAATAATAAGGAGCACCGTGGATTTAAGTAAACCAAATCTAGCATGTTGCATTTTTATTCTGTAGATGATTGTCATTTTTTGCAAATATAAACAATTTATTATATGTGAAATATTAGTATAAATTTATATGTTTTGCAGCACATTTGTATATCTATCTACATACAATAAAGGACAAGCTAGTGATTCACTTCGCGGCTTTAATGTGAACTAAAAAAAGATTATAAACATTATAAATAAAATAGCCTAAATATCTAAAAAAATACTGGCAATATTTTTAGGAGATGTTTGTTTGAATATTATTGTTATTGGTTCATCGGGACATGCAAAAGTTGTAATTGATTGTATTGAAAAAGAAAATAAATATGAAATTATTGGATTGTTAGACAGATTTAAAGAGATCGGTTCTAACTCCTTCGGATATAAAATAATTGGAAAAGAAGAGGATTTACAGAATCTAATAAAAATGTATAAAATAGAGGGCGGTATTATTGCAATCGGAGATAATTTTGTTAGATATACTGTTTATGATAAAATTTCACAAAATATACCTCAGTTTAACTTTATTAAAGTGATTCATCCTTCTGCACAAATAGCCAGGAATGTACTAATAGGAAAAGGCACAGTAATATTGGCCAATACTACTATAAGTAGTGAGGCAACAGTAGGCGATTTTTGTATAATAAATAATAATTCATCCTTAGATCATGAGAGTAAAATGCTAGATTATTCAAGTTTAGCTCCAGGTTCATCTATTGGTGGAAATGTAAAAATAGGTTTATTTACAGCTGTTTCATTAGGGGCAAAAGTAATTCACGGAATAACAATTGGTGAGCATACCATAATAGGAACTGGAGCCACTGTAATGAAAAATATTCCTAAGTACGTTGTAGCATATGGTACTCCAGCGAAAGTAATTCGAGGTAGAATCGCAGGGGAAAAATATTTATAAAATAAAGAATAGCTTATGTTTAGTAAAAGAGGGTTGCCACTTTAAATGATTTTTTAATCATTTGAAGTGGCAACCCCTTTTGTGTCAGTAATGGATATAAAAACAGACCCATTACTATCAAGGGGAACCTAATACTCTTTTTAAGGATTCATCTGAAGAAGGATATAATTACGAATTTCAGAAAATTGTTCATCATATGTGTAATTTAAAAATTTATTGTAAACATCAATTAAGTCAATAGTTGATTTGTTCTTATCGTAGTCGCTCATTCCGCTCCAACTACCCTGGTTATGCTTTCTGTATACGGTCATTGCTTTTTGGATGTGTCCTATTTCTCCAAACTGTGAACATACAATATTTAGCATCCAATCACCAACAAACATTTCAAAAAATTCATTAGGAATTTGATCTAAATAGTTAGTATAATAAAAACAGCAGGAGATATTGCCGATAAAATTTATCTTTGCTATATCTGTTGTAGTGTAAATGTCACCTTTCATTTGTTGCTGTATATTATAAAATTCATATCTACTCTCATCTTCAATATAAAAGGTAATATCATCGAATGAAATAGAACATTCCGGATAGCTTTCCATAAATTCTATATGAGTTTGTAATTTGTTCTCATCATTCCAGCAATCATCACCATCCATTAACGCATTATACTTGCTTTTGCTGCAAGCTTTTATTAGTCTTTTTAAATTTTTCACCATGCCTAAGTTTTCTTCGCTTTTAAAAAATTCAAAAGTTACGCTTTTACCAACTACTACATTATTAATATAGTCGTCAATAATCCCTGCAGTTCCGTCAGTGGATTTATCTTCACAAATAATAATATTTAAGTTGAAATCACCTTTTTGTATTATTATTGAATTAAGGCAATCAACTATATATTTTTCGTGGTTATATGCTAATACACCTACATTGACAGTAGGTTTTTTTTCTTCTGTTTTATTCTCTATCTCAAGCAACCTTGAATATAGATTATTCAATTTTTTTGATATACAAACTGCACTGTCTAAATTTTTCTGGTTTTTCTGCTTTTTCATCAGTATACCGAAATTATTTGTTTCAAGTAATATTATATAATCATTTTTATATTGATCATAGCTGCGTTTTACAGAATCCCAGTTTATGCAGTCAAATACAATAATTCCACCCTCTCTTATTAGTGGTGAATAATTATTAATATCAGCCTGTACACTTTTACTATCATGGTTACCATCAATATGAAGCATATCTATTTCAATAGCTTTGAAATATGCAGTGGCCTCTGTGGAAGTTTTTCTTATAATTTCAACAACTTTAGAAAGTTCAAATACTTCTGTATTCATTAAGACCTGATTATACATGTCTTCAAAGTCTATGCCTTCTAAAAAATTATTTACACTTTTTTTTAATGTTTCCTCCAAATCGTATTCTTTAGCTTCGACAAGGAGATAAGGATCAATTCC
>DHIM01000347.1 GCA_002403785.1 Clostridium sp. UBA4746 | reverse complement strand
AGTTTTATTTTAGTTTTATTTTAATTTATTTATATGAAATTTCATTAATGATATATTAATAAAATTTATATTTCAGATTATGTAGTTATAAATGTATATTATTTAATTTATAATAGCTTTCCAAATCTCCGTTATATAACAAAAAAGAGCAGTCCCTCTAAGGAGGAGCAGCTCCTAATATGTTAGGTTAATATGAAATATTAACAAGTCGCTATGTCTTTTAACATTTCATCAAAGTCGCTAGTATACTCATCAATATACTCACCCAATATATCAATCATGTGAATAGGTGATACTGTATTATCATATACCATTTTCAATAACTCTTTAACTTTGTATCTTTGTGGACTTATGTTTTCTACACAATCTCTTTGTATACGTACCACCGTTCCATCAACCATGTCTTGACTTTCTATTTCAATACCATAAGCTTTCACCTTAGTAAGTTCACCATACATTGAAACAGAGATCTGACTTTTTACTAGTCTATAAAAATAATTATGATTTACATCACCATCTGTTACTTTTTTAAATAAGTTTTCTAGAACTACCATAATGTTTCCCCCCTATATTATGTTATGAGAATAGATTAACATTACTTTTTAAAAAAATCTGTCATTTTATGAAATGCCTATCAAATGTATTATCTTCTTAAAATGACAACATCAACCCTTTACACCCATAATGCCACGATTAACAAAGAATAGTGAGTCAACTTAATATATATGTGTTGAATTATTTTGTCGGATTTACGGTAAATGTAACTAAAAGTTTTTTATAAAAAATTGAATATTTTTTTAAATAATTGTAATTTCTGTTCATAATCTCGTTTACATTATAGAAACTTAGTTATTATGTAAATAATCATCATATTATTTCTGTATTTCTCTTACTATTTTGTATATTTTTTTAATTTCATTCCGTTATTTGTAAATTTTTTCCTTTGTTTCCTTTATCATTTTATATCTATTTACCCCAATGTATTTACATAAATCTTCCAATATTAGTAATGATGCAATAACCATAGTACAATCATCCTTGTGATAATCGTCTAAAGCATATCGGTTTTTATATATAATCAAACTAGTTTTTTTACAACTGATTGTTTTATATAATTCATTAAGTGTATCATATAAAATAGAATATGAAATTAAAATAAAATCTCCTTTTGCTTTCTCACTTCCATTAACCACCTCTCTAATGATTCTATTTAAAGAAGTGTTCTTGTAATACTCAACCATTTTCAAGGCATAATTGTCCTCAATAAATTTGCCTACTGTCTCTGCATCTATAAGGGTTATTTCACCCTTTGTATTAAAAAACACGCCAGCATCTAAAATCTCATTTTTTTCTTCGTTTATCTCTGCTAATATTTTTTTCATTCTATTATTAAAATAGCTAGTAAACTCTCCTTTAACAATAAAAAACTCAAGTTCTTTTGCAGATACTACATATACTAACTCTGCAAAGTTCTTGTAAGCCTTATTTAAATAATTTTTATT
This sequence comes from Clostridium sp. UBA4746, assembly GCA_002403785.1. GTDB lineage: Bacteria > Bacillota > Clostridia > Clostridiales > Clostridiaceae > Clostridium_AD. The sequence continues at coordinate 3,634 of DHIM01000347.1, read as the reverse complement.
ATTGCCATCCATCTCATTCATAACCATATCTCTCCCCACTATAATGAATTGGTTGAGCATTCTCAATTGTACTCTATTTAGTGTGGCTAAATTAATTTAAACTATACTAATGATCAATAAAATAAATAATCTTATACCATTAGGTAAAAGATTATTTACCGTAATATATTTTAAAAAAACTGGGAATGCTATAGTCAATTATGTCACAATAAATCCAATTACTATTGGTAAATTAACTTATATAATAAACTGTTATTGCATTCTAAATATTCTTATACTATACTCTAGGTAATAACTATTATTTTTAAATAATTATTAAAGGAGCGATATAAATGAAAGCATTCGAAGTAAAAAAAGATATTTACTGGGTGGGTGCACTAGACCCTAATCTTAGAATTTTTGATATAATCATGTATACCCCTTTCGGTACTACTTATAACTCATATGTTGTAAACGGTAGTGAAAAAACAGCAGTTTTCGAAACCGTAAAAGAGAAATTTTTCGATGAATACCTAGAAAGACTAAGTTCTTTAAACATTAAAGTTGAAGACATCGACTATATAGTAGTAGATCATACTGAGCCAGACCATGCAGGTTCAGTAGGAAAACTCTTACAAATTGCTAAAAACGCTAAAGTTGTAGGTTCCCCTGCAGCCATTGAATTTCTTAAGGGAATCATAAATAGAGATTTTGAATACATAACAGTAGGGGATGGAGATAGTATAAGTCTAGGAAATAAAACCTTATCCTTTGTTTCAGCACCTTTCCTTCACTGGCCAGATTCAATTTATACATATGTTATAGAAGACAAACTACTTATAACTTGTGATTCCTTTGGAAGTCACTACTCAAGTGAAGCTATGTTTAATGACTTAAACGAGAGTGAGAAAAATTACAGAGAAGCCTTAAAATATTACTTTGATGCTATTATGGGACCCTTTAAACCTTATGTTTTACAGGCTATAGACAAAATTAAGGACCTGCAAATAGATGTAATATGTCCAGGTCATGGCCCTATTTTAAGAGATGACCCTTGGAACATAGTAAATCAATACAAAGAATGGAGCCTTCCAGAAAAAGTTACTGAAGTGCCAGAGGTTACGGTATGCTACGTGTCAGCTTATGGCTATACTGAATCTGTAGCAAAGAAAATAGAAGAAGGTATAACTTCCAGTTCTAATTACAAAGTTAACATGTATGATGTTATACATCATGACATGAATGATATTTTGGCAGACATTGGTAAATCTGAGGGAATAATATTTGGTACACCTACTATCAATGGAGACGCTTTAAAACCAATATGGGATATTTTGATAAATCTAAACCCTATAGTACATGGTGGAAAAGTAGCTTCTGCATTTGGTTCTTATGGTTGGAGTGGAGAAGGCGTTCCAAATATAGAGGATAGATTAAAACAAATTAATCTTGATTTATATCCTTCAATGATATTTAACTTTAAACCTTCTGAAAAAGATCTAAACTTTGCCTACAAATTTGGTGAAAGTTTTGCACGAAAGATAGCTGAAAAGATAAAAATAGATAAAGCTCCTGTTAAATCCTCCACAGAAAAAAGATGGAAATGTGTAGTTTGTGGAGAAGAATTTGATGGACAAAGACCACCAGAAATATGTCCTGCTTGTGGCGCAAGTGCTGATCAATTTATTGAGGTAACAGAAGAAGTAATAACCTTTAGTTCAGAGATTGAAGAAAAGTTCTTAATAATTGGTAATGGTGCTGCTGGATACTATGCTGCTGATGCTATAAGAAAAAGAAATAAGAAATGCGTAATAGAAATAGTATCTAACGAATCACAATTAACCTATTACAGGCCTTCTATCTCAGATGGCATAAGTGAAGATCTTAAAGACGACACTTTCTACCTTTCTCCAAAAGAATGGTATGTAGATAATAACATAATACTTAACTTAGGAGTACAAGTTGAAAGCATAAACCCTAAGGAAAAGCAAATACTACTAAAGAATGGTAAAACTATAAATTATGATAAATTAATTTTAGCAAATGGAAGTCAAAACCGCATGATTCCGACTGATGGAATAGATAAACAAGGAGTATTTACTTTAAGAGATTTAAAGGATTTAAAAGCCATTAAAGAAAAGATGAAAACAGCTAAAAACGCAGTAATTGTAGGTGGTGGACTTTTAGGACTTGAAGCAGCATATGAAATAAAAAAAGCTGGTCTAAAAGTTTCAGTAATAGAATTCAGCAATTCCTTGCTTGGCAAACAATTAGATAATGAAGGCAGCCTTATACTTAAAGCCGGAGTTGAAAACCAAGATATTCAAGTTGTATTAGGTGATTCAGTAACTGTTATAAACGGTGAAAACTCCGTTACATCAGTTACACTCAAAAGTGGAAAAACAATTGATGCAAATATGGTCCTATTTTCAACTGGAATTGCACCAAACAAAAATATAGCTGATAAAACCAATCTAGACACAAACCGTGGTATATTAGTTAATGAAAAGATGGAAACCAATGTTAAAGACATATATGCATGTGGTGACATTGCAGAATTTGATGGCACAGTATATGGTAACTGGCCTGCCGCTGTAGACATGGGTAAAATTGCGGGTACAAATGCAGTAGGAGATAATAAAGCCTACGTGCATGCAACAGGAGTCATATCCTTTAACGCTATGGGACTTGAACTATTATCTGTAGGTCAAATATCTAAAGAACAATTTAAAACTGTAAGCTCAAAAAATGGTGAAAACAATGTATACAAAAACCTATTCTTCAACAAAAATATTTTAACAGGTGGAATCATAATTGGTGACAACAAATCCTCGGCTAATTTAATAACTGACATTGAAGAATCAAAAACACTTGAAGAAGTATTAAAAAGTAATTTAATTTAGTAATAAGCAAAAGCACATAAGACTTTACAATCTTATGTGCTTTTAATATTACATTGTTAATCTGTCTAAAATGTTGCCCAATAACCTATTTTTTATTTTTTTATTTATATATAACTTCATAAGAAAAGTAGCAAACTATTTATATATATTAGCCAACATCGACAGAGGTAATTATAAGGAGGAGTGAAATGTCTAGCACTATGTTAATATCTCTTTTATCATTTCTCGGAGTAGTATTTATGGGTTCAATGTTAGCAGGAATAGCAATGGATAAGAAAGCATTAAAAATTATTTCTTTTGTTGCTATCATATTTTTTTACATTGCTATATTTATAGTATTATGGACAAATAAATAAGTTATTCCACTAAGTATGAGTATGAACTAATAGGATTCTTAGGTAAACTAGTACCTATAGAATAAACACTTTGAAAAGAAAGTGTCTATTCTATAGGTACTAGTTTTGTATTCATATCCGTATACTTTAACAAAAACGCTATTTATTCTCTATCAAGCAAACAATCTTCATATTCTCCGTGACTAACTAGAAAGATTTTATAATTTATTAGGATAAATATGTTTACACTATTTAAATAATATGAAAAAGGAAATTGGGATAGGGTAATAATTTTAAGTCATGAGTTAAATATATATGAAGATGAGATTATAAATAATTATAAAAAGTTATTGGAAATATACCGAAAATACAAAGGTAATGAAGAAATTGAAAGCACCATATTTAATTTTATAACAA
>DHIM01000327.1 GCA_002403785.1 Clostridium sp. UBA4746 | reverse complement strand
GGATAGAGTATACCGCAGACGAACGTGAAATAATAGCCTTCAAAGTGGCATTATATCGTGGTTAATATACATATAATCAGTTCGTTTAATATGAATACTTCAAACGAACACTTTAGTATAATAAGTATAAAGAGGCGATTATATGAAAACATACTTTTATTTCAGTGTATGGCTTAACAAACCTTATAAATCAACGGTTTTCACAAAAAAATGAATGTACGATTTTATGTAAAATCGTACATTTAGATAATCCATAATTAATTTAAAAAGGGTTATGGATTTGATAATAAAATTACGTTTATATGAAAGGCAATAAATCAATTAATGTTTTTTACAAAATAATATTACTAATAAACATCTGAAAATTCTACTTAGATATTTTCCTTCCCATTTCTCATTGCATTATTAGATTGCATATTTTCTTGAGGTACCTTTTATTAATTTAATTATTTATAAGAATCTTTGTTACATTTTTTCGAAATCTGATTTTGTAACTCCACATAATGGACAAACCCAATCTTCTGGGATATCCTCAAACTTAGTACCTGGTTTTATTCCACCATCTGGATCTCCTATTTCAGGATCATACTCGTACCCACACACTATACAAACATACTTATCCATAAAAACATCTCCTCTTTATCTATTTAATATTACAAACTATTTAATAACATCTCCTATACTCTTACCAAAATCCCTACACCTGCCTAACGCCGCTTCATCAGGGTTCCACATTTCTCTTATACCTTCATTAATTGTTTCAAACCCTGCTTTATTTAATTCTTCTGTAAATATAATTTTTATTAAGATATTGTTCTCAATATAATAGTTTAAATGTAGCTTTATTTGTAATTTACATCATGTTTTTTAATTTATCTAATAACTCATCTACAGATATATTTGATAAATCAACCTCATTTAATCTTATTCCTTTTTCTATGGCTGATTTAAGAAGTGGTGATCTTTTCGTATCGCCTATAACAACTGCACCAATTATATTATTATTTTTTATAAATATTTTTTTATAGGCTTTTAGATTAATATCTTCATCTATTAATACATTTGTAGCCTTAGTTTCATCAATGCATCCCATAGAAAACAGCGAAATGCCAAAAGCATTTAAGATCGTCACCGGAGTTGTTTTTTCATATATAGTTTTCTTACCAGTAATGTTGCAACCTGCAACTTTTCCCTGTGCTATAGCAATAGTCCATAATCCAATAACTTGATTATCGAATTCAGCAATATCTCCTGCTGCATAGATGTTTTTTATATTAGTTTCCATTTTATTGTTTACTAATATTCCCTTCGCTGTTTCAATATTAGAATTCGCGATCAGTTCCTTATTGGGCTTAATTCCCGTGGAGTAAATAACCATATCACACTTTAATTCCACTTTTCCGTCTATTAGAACTCCGTCTATTTTAGAATTTCCTGTTATTTTGTTTACAGTCGTATTAGTTAATATTTGTATCCCACAGCCTTGTATCTTATTCTTTAATATCTCTGATGCTTTATTGTCTAATTGACGAGGCATAAGCCTTGATAGAAATTCAACAATTATAACTTTTTTACCATGCTGATGCAATATCCAAGCCATTTCTAATCCTAGTATTCCACCACCAATAACTATTACTAGTTCAGATTGATTAAGGCTATTTTTAATATTTAGAGCATCATTAAGCCCTCTTAATGTGTACACACCGTTCTTATCTATACCATCAATGGGGGGGACAGTATTACTTGCTCCAGTTGCGATTAGCAATTTATCATACTTAACTTCACTACCATCATATAATAATACTTCCTGGCTTTCTATATCTATATTTACTACTCTTGTATCAACAAATATTTTTACTCTATTTTGCTCATACCACTCTTTCTTTTGAAGAAGTATACTATTTTCGCAAAGATCATCAAATATACCTTTTGATAGTCTTATTCGGGTATATGGATAAAATTTTTCTTCTCCAATTAAATATATCTCTGAATCCATATCTATTTCTCTAATTGCCTTAATTGCTGTTATTGCTGCAATACCACTACCCACAATTACAATCCTTTTAGCCATTTACATCACCCATTTCATTACAGTATTTGTTTTATTTTACGTTGGAATTATGCCAACTTCTAGAAGCAGCTTCTACTATAGTGTTATCAGATTAGTATACCAATTAATAATTATATTGTCGGTAACATATGTTACTAGATTGAATTCTTATTATAGGGCGCTAATTGTCTGTCCAATACTCGCCTCTTCTATGTGGTTTATTACAATATCTTATTTATTTTTGTTAGAGTGACTTAATATCAGACCTTGTCTCTTCGAGGGTTTTGACCTTTACTAAGTTTCATTTTAGTTCCTTTTCTCAGCCCCATAGTATAACATTACTTGGAATAAGTATCTCGAAGTCTGAAATAATAAAGCTTAAAATTATTTTCATAGTTTTAAGCTTTATTGTTACTAATTTAATATAATATTTATTATCCTAATTATTCATACTCCTATAGTCAGTATAAGATAATTTTATGTTCCGTTACTACAGAGATCTCTAGTTGTAAAATTCAACATAGTTTATTCATTCTACTATCCGTTAACTATAACTAGCATCATTTTAAATCTCTCATTAGCCTCTAATCGATGAGGTATGTTTGCTGGTATTAATATTACTTCACCCTCCTTAACTTTAGCAGGCTCGTTATCTCCTATTGTTATAGTAACCTGCCCTTCAGTTACATATACTAAGGCATCTCCTGGTGCTGAATGTGTACTTATTTCTTCTCCTTTATCAAAGGCAAATAGTGTTATATTAACGTTACTTGTTTGCGTTAGTGTTTTACTCGCAACTTGTTTTTCTACATATAGTACCTCTTCTTTTAGTCCTAATGCCTTTCCAACTTCAATATTTTTAAAAAACTTTGCATTCATCTTTCTTCCTCCTTATAATTTTATATTTTAATTTTTTAATAGTTTTAGTACAATCCTTAGCATAATGTCAATTTTGTTGACTTACCTCTTTATTTACTATTATCATAACCGATTATAACTATTTCATGTATTTCCCAAAATGTATAATGGTCTTTATAAAAAAAGACCTTATCAACATAATCTGAATGAACTTTTTACATTGAGGCATATTCCGGTCTTTTATTAAGCCTCTAAACATTGAAAACAGCAGGTTACTTAGATTATTTTTA
>DHIM01000145.1:3395-4077 GCA_002403785.1 Clostridium sp. UBA4746 | reverse complement strand
CATTCGCAGGTTCGAATCCTGCCATCCTAGCCAAACGTATTTAATTATATATAAAATAATGAATTATATAGGTAATCTCAGCATAAAATTTATTTTGCTGGGATTACCTTTTTAAATTACAGATAAAAAACAGCCCAAGGTTAGAAAAACTTAAAAAGTGCATATATTGTTTATGTGAATGATTTATACATATTAAAGGTATTAGTTGTACATTTATAGTTAACACTAAAATTAAACTTTGAATTATTTTGTACTTCAGAGAATGACAAGGAGGGAAATATATGAAAACAGGTATAGTAAAGTGGTATGATGTTGAAAGAGGATATGGATTTATATCAGCTCAAGAGGGTGAAGATGTATTTGTTCATCATTTAGCAATAAAAGAACAAGGACCAAGAAAGGATTTACATGAGGGTGAAGAAGTACAATTTGATGTAGTAGATGCACCTAAAGGCCCTCAAGCTATTAATGTTCAAAAATCATAATAAAATAATATTTACGGCCATGGAATAATACAAATAGTAACATTTGGGCACACTCATTTAATCTTTTGAGTGTGCTTTTTTAATAATGGATCTTGGATTGATTATTAAAAAGGTATTGGCACGAGAACATTATTATAATAAAAGTAGGTTTAAGTTTCAAGGTTGTAGGAAATAACTGTTAGTATAGTATATAATGG
>DHIM01000145.1:1576-3297 GCA_002403785.1 Clostridium sp. UBA4746 | reverse complement strand
ATGTTAGTATAGTATATAATGGTAAAGCATGCTTATTTAAAGAAAATATAAAAATTAAAAAATTGAGTGGGTGAAATTTTTGATTGATATTAATGAACATAGTATACAAAAAAATACTGATAAAGGTACATATACAAGGGGAAGAGAATATTACTTAAGTAACAAGGTTAAGTATATTGATGTAGAAAATAAAGAGCAAGAAGACTATACAGAAACGAGGATAACTTCAAAGGTGGAGTCTTCAAAGTTCTCTCAGTATAAGGTAGATGTGAGTTTTAACAACATTGCTCCTTTTATAATTAATCATTGTGAATGCAATGCTAATTATAGTTTTTATGGACAGACAAGCTTGTGCAAACATGTAGTGGCTACATTATTAAAGTATTTTTATGAGAAGGAACAAATTCTTAAAGCTAAAGAATTGGGTAAAACAGATAGATTAATTAAACAAATATCTAAAAATATAAGCGATGCTCCAAGGGCAAAATTATATTTAAATGTAGAAATAAAATATGAGTATGAGTCTGATAGTGATAACAGGAAATCTTTTGTGGGTCTTAAGGTTGGTGAGGATAAACTTTACGTAGTTAAAAACATAAAGGAGTTTTTCAATTGCTATAATAAAAGTTTTGAGCCTATGGAGTTTGGTAAAAAATTTACATATAATCCTTATTTGCATTGTTTTAAAGAAGAAGATTTAAATATCATAGAGCTTTTTAAGGAAGCAAGTGAACTGCAAACTGTGGCAGGTTCTGCAGATAAATATAGAGGTAATACTTTGAAGTTTTTGTCTGGCAAGAAAGCTTTTTTTACAGATAGCATGCTTAAAAGGTTATTTAGATGCTTATACAATAGGGACTTAACTGTGGTAATAAGAGGTGAAACATTCACTAATGTCCATATAGTAAGGGAACCTATGCCTCTAGAATTTAAAATTAACAGAGAGGATAATAAATTTATACTTGAGCAAAATAAATATTTACCTACTGCATTAAGTAGTGATGGTGAGTTCTTTTTTTATGAAGGTAAAATATATGAGCCGCCAATCCATCAAAGGGATTCATATTTGCCTTTTTATAATAGATTTAAAGAAGAGAATGATAACTGCATAGAATTTTATGAAGAGGAAAAAAATGATGTAGCTTCATTTGTACTTCCAACATTAAATAAGATAAGTGATAAGGTTGACATAGATACATCACTCCAAAAGGAATTTTATGTAAAAACGCTTAAAGCGATTGTTTATTTTGCAAAAGAATCCAACAATGTAGAGGTGAATATAACTTTCAAGTATGGAGATATGGAAATAAATCCTTTTAATGGTACAGAAAACAAAGCAGAAGAGGGAAGAACACTTATAAGAGACATGGAGAAGGAAATGAATATTATGAATCAATTCCATGAATCTGGGTTTTTTCGTACAGACAAGGGTTTTGAAATTGTAGATGAGGATAAACTTTTAGAGTTTTTAGTTTCAGGGCTAGGAAAGCTTCAGAAAGTTGCAGATGTATACTATTCAGAAGAATTTAAGAAAATTAAGGTACATGGAAACACTGGATATAAATCAAATATAACACTTAATAAGGATAATCTTTTAGAATTTAGCTTTAGCATTGAGGGAGTAGATAATATTGAACTTAGAAATATTTTTGCATCTTTAAGAGAAAAACGAAAATATCATAGGCTTAAAAATGGAAGTTTTGTATTATTAGATTCAGATC
>DHIM01000145.1:595-1476 GCA_002403785.1 Clostridium sp. UBA4746 | reverse complement strand
TTAGATTCAGATAATATATTAAAGGTTGCTAAAATGATAGAGTATCTAAATATAAAAGATAGCGATATTCCAAAGAATAAAATTCTACTTTCTAAATATAATGCTATATACATAGAAGAAAAATTGAAAAGAGAACAGATGGATTTTGTGGATACAAATAAAAAATTCAAAGAACTAGTTAATACTGTAAAGGATATAAAAGAATTAAAAACTATAGTTCCTAAAACTTTAGATAACGTAATGAGAGACTATCAAAAGGTAGGATTTAAGTGGTTAAAAACCCTTGCAAGTTGTGGATTTGGAGGAATCTTAGCAGATGAAATGGGGCTTGGTAAAACGCTCCAGGCTATATCATTTATTCAATCAGAAGTGGAAGAAAATGATAAAAAGCAACCGACACTAGTAGTATGCCCTACGTCAGTTGTATACAATTGGAAGGATGAAATAGAAAAGTTTGCACCTTCACTAAATTGTATAGTAATATCTGGGAATAAAAGTCAGAGGAATGAACAAAAACAAGATATTAATGACACAGATGTAGTTATTACAACATATGCACTTATTAGGCGGGACCTCGAGGATTATGAAAACATAAAATTCAGATATTGTTTTTTAGATGAGGCACAGTTTATTAAAAATTTTAATTCAATGAATGCACAATCTGTTAAAAGTATAAATGCTTTATGTAAATTTGCACTTACAGGAACACCTATTGAAAATTCTCTTACAGAACTTTGGTCAATTTTTGACTTTATAATGCCTGGCTACATGTTAAATCATAGTGCTTTTTCAAAAAAATACGAAGCACCTATAGTGAAAAACGGAAGCAGCGAAGCACTTAAGGAACTAAATAATCATGTAAAACCATTTATACTTAGGCG
>DHIM01000145.1:0-446 GCA_002403785.1 Clostridium sp. UBA4746 | reverse complement strand
GTAAAACCATTTATACTTAGGCGTACTAAAAGTGAGGTTGCAAAAGATTTACCTTCTAAAATAGAGCATAGGATTTCAGTAGAAATGACGGAGCAGCAGAAGAAGGTATATTTAGCCTACTTAAGGGATGCAAAAGGAGAACTTGAAGACAATATTAAGGAAAAAGGATTCAATAAAAGCAAGTTTAAAGTATTATCAATATTAACAAGGTTAAGACAGATATGTTGTGACCCATCTACTTTTATTGAGAATTATAATGGAGGTAGCGGCAAAATGGAAGCATTAGATGAAATTCTTGAAAATAGCTTAGAACAAGGCCATAGAATATTAATATTTTCTCAATTTACAAGAGTACTAAAGAACATTTCTAATAGATTAGAGGCTAAGGAGATAAAGTATATGTATCTTGATGGTTCTACTAAGGCAGAAAAAAGAGTAGAAATGGT
>DHIM01000339.1:12143-13644 GCA_002403785.1 Clostridium sp. UBA4746 | reverse complement strand
TATAAAAATAGACTGATGTACCGGATGCATAATATAATAAACCATTATTATAATCTAAACTAGTTATACTTAGCTTCTTGTTTGTAAATATATTGTATGCCCTGCCCATTTTATCTATGTACTGTACCCTATCTTTGAAAGCTACATAATAGTTGCCATCACGATCTTTCGTAAAATCTACTGCATTATTTAATCCTTTAAACAAAATCTGTGATTTAATAATATCATCTTTAACTGTAACCCTATATTCTTTAAAAGAATTTTTTAATGAAAATAGTGCAAAAGACATTACAGCTAAAATAACTATAAATCCTATTGTCTTTTTCATACTTGCCCCCTAAATTATAAATACTCTAATTTATATATACTTATATAAATTAGAGTATATGTGTTAATAATTTACTGGCAATCTGTATGTGGCCTCTTTCAACCTCCACCAAAGCAACAAGTACCTCTTTAACAACCAAATTATTTATTTCTTTTAAATATTTTTCGTAAAACTTTACAGCGTGAATTTCTCTATTTTCTGCGAGTTCCATTAAGCTTTCGTCATTTTTATGTTTGCTATAATCTATATCCACTAGTTTAGGTAATTCTTTAAACCCTCCTAGCTTTTGATGCACTATAGCATGTACCTTTTCAATCTTTGAAAGTGCTTCAAACGTTTCCTTAACTGTGACCCCTTGAGCAAGCTTTACCGCTGAAGTATAAAACTCAGAATTAAATATTTCAAGTTTCATAGCACGATCTAATATTCCTAAAGTATTCTTATCTAAACTTTGCGCATCAACCTTGTAGACTTCACCTTCAGATTTTAAATACTTAGCAAGTACACCACAAAATGGACAATATTTAATATGTTCTCTTTCATTCTTTTCTAATAAGCTTTTATTATTAATATCAAAATTATTTATGTTTATCTCCATTCCGCATATCAAACATTTCATATAATTCTATTTCCTCCGTGCTTTTATTTGTGATAAATAACAATAATTAATCGTTATTCTACTTAAGACACTATTAGTGTATTGTATGATTTTTCTAATCTTATGTCAAATAATTTTGATGTTCCTTATAGAATATAATCATGAAACTTAACATATTAATTATTAATAACTATTATTTACTAACGTTTAAGAATTAGGGGGTACCTGTTATGATTAAAGATAATTTCTACAGAGATTCAATAATACTGACTGTTTCAAATTTAACTGCCGGGATATTAAGATTTATGTTTTCAATTTTGCTCTCAAAAAAATTAGGTGCTGAAGGTATGGGTTTATATAGTCTTGTAATGCCTATTTACGATTTATTTACTTGCCTTATTTGCGGGGGAATGGTGACAGCTATCTCAAAGGAGGCTTCATCCTATTATGGAGTAAATGATTATGGTAATTTAAATAAAACTATACATACTGCCTTAGTTTTCGATCTTGCATTATCAATAATAATAACAATTGCAGTATTTATTTTTTCACCTTATATTAGTACATATATAATC
>DHIM01000339.1:0-12015 GCA_002403785.1 Clostridium sp. UBA4746 | reverse complement strand
GTACATATATAATAAAAGATCAAAGAACACTATATTCCCTTTGGGTAATATGCCCAGCTTTAATTTTTGTTGCTCTTTCTTCCATATATAAAGGTTATTTTTATGGTATTTCCAATGTTAAAGTACCTGCAATAATAGACATTGTTGAAAAAACCGTTAGAATGGCCATAATACTCGGACTAATAAATTTCTTTGCATTAAAAGATGTAACTTCAACAGTAACCGCTACATATGTCTCACTATCAATTGGGGAACTCATAAGTTTTATTCTATTATTTTTATTTTATGAAAAAAGCAAAAATAAATTTAAAAAGATTGTTAAAAAGACTGAAGGAAGAGCTCAACTTTTATTTAATATACTTGTTGTTTCATTCCCCTTATGTTTAAATGGTGTTTTGAACACTGTAATTTCTGCACTATCCACATTAATTGTCCCTGGACGACTAGTTTATTCAGGCATAGAATATACCGAAAGTTTATCCTTAATAGGTAAATTTTCAGGTATGGCTATGAGCATAGTTTTCTTCCCTTTTATTATTGTGATGTCTATGGCAACCATGTTAACTCCCGATATTTCTAAAAGTATTAGTAAAAATGATTATAACGGCTTAGAAAGCAGAATAAAGGAAGTTATAAAAATTTCATTTTTACTAGGCGTTTCTACTATGATAATATGTTTATGCAGTGGAGATTCACTCGGAAAATTATTTTTCGACAGATATGACTTAGGTTTGTACATACGCCTTGCTGCTTTAAGTGCACCATTTATGTACATGTCAGGTTCAACCTTTGGAATTTTAAACGGACTCGGTATGCAAAAAGCTCTTTTAATTAACTCTGTAGTAATCTCTGTTCTTGAACTTATCTTGCTATATATATTACTTGGTATTCCAAATATAAATATTTTAGGCTACGGCATAACTCTACTTATAACCTCTATTTTAAGCTTTATAATGAATATAATTTCGATCAAAAAAAGTTGCTATATCCATTTTTCAGCAGGTGAAATTATAATTGACATTGGACTTAGCATATTTTTATACTTTATATTGAAAATTTTACAGAGTACTATACCAGACACTGTTTTTATTACAAAAAACGTTGTAATTATTGCAACAGGTTTCTCTCTACTATTATTTTCTCTTATTATTACAAAAAAATGGAACAAGTCCAAAGCTTAATTATCACCTTCACGAATATTAATCATCCACGGTGTTGTGCCTTAGACTTGCTTCATTTCTATTTAATTCTAGATAAAATAGATTTAGGTATAAGTTTTGTAATCTTACTTGGAAATATTTCTAAACCTTCTTTAGTAAATCCACCTATAAGAACTAATGTGAGGAAATAAGTTACTATTGCAAAGCACATAGAAATTAATACAGCAATAGCACTAGCAATATATTCTTTGCTAACAAAATTGAATAATAAATCAATATTACTATAAATTACTTTTGCAACTATCGCCATAACAACTGATGCTATTATAGGTTTTATTGCAAGACTAGGTAGTTTAATTTTAATTTTCAATACCTTATTAATAGTAAAATAATTCAATATTAAAAGTATTGCAAAACTTACTGCATTACCCATGATTGCGCCTAATATATTAATGCTTGGAATTGCAACAAAAATATAATTAGTAATTATTTTTCCAATTATTCCAAAAAACGCATAAACAGTTACTAAATAGACTTTTCCAATTCCTTGAAGAATTGAAGTTTGGATACTAACCACAGCCATAAGAATAATTACCACTGATCCATATATTAGTAACCTTCCAACGCCAGAACCATATTGAATTAAATATACTACCGGGTTCGCCAAAACTGCGAGTCCAACTGCGCAAGGTACCGCCACTAAGAAACATAACCTAAAAGCATAATTGATTTTATTTCTTACAGCCTTTTTATCCTTAAGTGCCATTAAACTAGAAATAGATGGCAATATAGTTATAGCAAGTGATGAAATAATAGCTATAGGCACATTGATTAATGTTGTATATTTAAATAACACACCCCATAAAATATCCGCTTGTACTTTAGTCATTCCAAAAGATATCATCCTTGATTTAACTAACCACAAATCAATAAATAACCCAGATTGTTGTATTCCTAAACATATCGTCATAGGAATGGCAACGCCCAATAACTTTTTTATTATTTTTTTAGTAGTAAATCTCTTTATATTTAACTGGTTATATCCTTTAGGAACTCTAAAAACTTTGTTTTTTTCATAGAAACGAATCATATAAATTACAGCAACTAGTGCTCCTACTGATGTTCCAATGGTTCCACCCGCTGCACCTTGTGCAACCCCATATTTTATAAAACATGCTGCAAAAACTAAACTAAATATAGTATTCGCAATTTGTTCTAATACTTGTGATACTGCAGTAGGAGTCATATTACCTCTTCCTTGGAAATAGCCTCTATAAGCTGATAAAACGGAAGTTAATAAAATAGTTGGAGCAAGTGCCATAATTGCTAATTTTGCAGTAGAGCTTTCTGTTGCATTAGCTATAGGTGTTACGAATATAAGCATTAGAATTGACATAACCAGTCCTAATATGAGTAGTAAAAATCTAGCTACTTTAAAAGTCCTTACAGCATCCTTATAATTACCTAATGCTATAAGTTCTGACACCATCTTAGAAATAGCAACAGGAATACCAGCATTAGTTAATATATATACATATGTAAATATATTATATGCAGAAGCATATACCCCTATCCCATTCTCTCCTAGTATTTTCCCTAAAAAAGGAACATAAAGTAGTGATAAAAACTTAACCATAAAACCTGCAGCAGTTAATATTGCAAAACCTTTTGTAGTAGATTGTGTTTTAGAATTTGCTTGTTCACTCATTAAACCCACCCTCTAAAATTTAAATACATCCCTTTTAATTTTTTTCAATGCTGGCGGTAAACTCTCTGCAATAGTTTTATTCTCCATATAATATAAATCCTCTGGGCAATTCTTAAACATCGCCTTATATGCATATAGATATTGACAATCCAAACCATATTTGTTATTAAAAAAGCTATTCATTTTTTTATCTCCATATTTAGTATCACCAACAATAGGATTACCGAGCTGACTTAGATGAGCCCTAAGCTGATGGCTTCTGCCTGTTAAAAGGTTAATATCTAATAAAGAAAATGTACCACAACTTTCAATGGTTTTAACTTCCATCGCTATTCTTTTGGTATCCGGCATTGGAACGTTATATACCTGCGATATATTTGCATCTTCATTCTTATATATGTATCCCTCATAAACTCCATCTTTAATTCTTCCTGTTACTAAAGCCATATAATACTTTTCTATGTTTCTTTCTCTTATCATTTCATTTAGAAGTTTAAGAGATTTAAAATTCTTACCAAACATAACTATGCCTGAAGTATTTCTGTCTAGTCTATTACATGGTGCTGGTGTAAATGTTATTTCACTTTCTGGTCTGTAATCCCCCTTATCAAACAAATAAGAAAGCACATAATCTGTTAAAGTAGGTTCACCATCCTTTTGATCAGCATGAACTAAAACTCCTGGCCATTTTTCCACCATTAATATATTAGCATCTTCGAATGTTATTTTTAACTTGTTATCAATTCTTTTAAACTCTTGTTTTTTAAACTCACTGGTGATATATTTTGTTTCAACAATATCTCCTTGTACTAAGGAATGTTTTTCCTTGATTTTATTACCGTTAACCCTAATATCACCTTTTCTAAAAGCTTTATATATTCTGCTTAAAGGTACATCCCCAAGTACTTTTCTCATAAATTTATCTGTTCTTTGTCCTGCTTCATTTGCTCCGATTTCTATCCTCATACATATCCTCCTAGTTCTCTTTTATCTATTGACGTATGACCTACATAATTATCCTACATTTTTAAAATTACATTTAAAAAAATTACATCAAGCATCAATTATATACTAAATTGCGTTATGAATTCAATAAAAATTCATAAGCTAACGTGCATTGCATAGCTACACCTATGGATAAACAGCTCTCATCTATATCAAATAAACTTCCGTGGGCCGGATTTACTATGCCTTTTTCCTTGTTCCCACTTCCTAGAAAGTAAAATAGTGCTGGTCTTTCCATAGAAAAGTAGGCAAAGCTTTCGACCCCCATAGTAGGCTGGTCTAATTTATAAACATTATTCTCTCCAATTAATTCACTTGCCTTATTCTCAAACATCTCTGCGAGTCCATCATCATTATAAAGGCAGGGATAACTTTCCTCAATATCAATTTCACATTTACCTCTCATAGATTTAACTATTCCTTCAACAACTTGAACTAATCTTGTCTTTATATATTCCCTATGTTCGCTCTTCATAGTCCTAATAATTCCTGATATTGTAACGTCTTCAGGAATTATATTTTGTGCTGTTCCTCCATGTATTGAACCTACAGTTACAACCGCAGGATCTGTAGGTGGAATTTCCCGACTTACAATGCTTTGAAGGGCAATAATGACATTGCTAGCTATTACAATAGGATCAATAGTCATATGTGGACTCGCCCCATGTCCTCCTTTACCAATTATTTTTATAGTAAATGGATTTGATGCTGCATAAGCTACGCCTCTTTTTAAACCGACAGTTCCAGCTTCTAACCACTCCTCTACATGAAGCCCAATAACAGCATCCACATTAGGATTTGTAAGTACCCCTTCTTTAATCATCAAAGGTGAACCACCAGTTGTTTCTTCTGCTGGCTCAAAAAATAATTTAACATTTCCTCGAAGCTCATCCCTCATGCCGTTTAATATTTTAGCTGCACCTAAAAGTATAGTAGTGTGAGCATCATGTCCACACGCATGCATTTTCCCATTAATTTTAGAGGCATATTTACATATTTTCTTGTCTTGTAGTGGAAGTGCATCCATATCTGATCTTAACGCAACAGTTTTTTCACCGCATCCTCTAATGATAGCACAGATTCCCGTTTGTGCTACATCATAAAACTCAATGCCTTCCTTAGATAAAAAATCTTTTACCTTTTGGGAAGTCCTAAACAAATCAAACCCCAATTCTGGATTTTCGTGTAAGTCACGCCTTATGCCAATTAACTCACTTTCAATACATTTAGCCTTATCAAAAAATTTCATCATATACACCTCTTTACTTAAAATACATCTCAAAAATAACTAGCACTTGTACTAGTTTATCCTAGCATTGTCTAATTAATTTTGTTTCAGATGCGCTAATATTATTTTTCCCAATATATTTCAATAACATCTTTATCACTAAGTTGCTGATGATAATTAGCTTTGCTACCGTTAAGCGTTAGTATTAGGTTTCCTTTTGATATAGACAAATCAAATTCTATATAATTAAATATATCTAAATATATGTATTTTTCTTTATTTTTAAGGGTTATAATTTTTTTATTAACTTCAACGTTTAACTCTAGTTCTTTTTTCCCAACCTCTAGTACTTCTTTTTTCGCCTTAGCATTTTCGAAAGGTACATGTTTTTTATATATCCTGTCGCCCTCTTTTATAACATAATCCTCAAGTAGCTGCTCATTATCCATTATAAAAATTAAGCCTTGAAATTTATAACCAAAATACTTGGCATAATCCCGTATTGTAACAGGCAATTCTATATAAACATCATCATTTTCTTTTATTATAGCGTTTATCAAGACTCTTTCTCCATTAATGAATGGTACCGGCTCAATGTTACAAATTACATCTTCATAATAAAAACTTACTACTTGTATATTCTTCACATAATCCATAATTTTAGGCTCAGCATCTTTTCCATCCTTGCAGAAAATGACTTCAATAATATCACCTTCAACTACCTCAGAATCAATATTGCTAAGCATATTATTAATCTTAATTTCTGCTCCCCTAGCTAAAGTCCCAAATGACACTCGTTTTATTCCATCAACACTAAACCTTATATTATGTCCGTTTCTACCAATAAGTATTTTAGGGTTTATGCCTTCTTGAACCATTACATCCATAACCGTATGTTTATGCGAATTAAATAGACTTATAATCTTGTCATTTATAGTTACATCAACAAAATCATGTCCTAATCTCTTTATTGATATTAATGCTATGCCTAAAACTGTAACACCAATACTTCCAAGCCCTGCATCGCAAATGCAGTCAACTACTGCATCTCTACCTTTAATTGCAACTCTTTGTATTGGCAAGTTTAATATTTTAGCAATATTTTCTTTTATAAGAGGTGTATGTGCTCCCCCTCCTACAAGAAATACCGCATTAGGTGCTTTGCCCCCATTTAATTCAATTATCCTATTACCAATTTCTTCTGAAATCTTCATAACTATAGGGTTAATGACTTTTAGCACTTCCTCCGGCTCTAACTCATTTTCAAGCCCTAAGACATCTATGTACTCTATTTTTTTGTTTCCACTACATTGCTTTTTAATTTTTTCAGCTGTGTTAAAATCAACCAAATAAGTTTGTGCTACTATTTCAGTTACCTCATCCCCGGCCATTGGTACCATACCATATGCACTAATACTGTCCTTACTACTAATGGCAATATCAGAAGTACCCGCTCCTATATCGACTAATGCCAAATTTAAAAGTCGTAAATTTTGTGGCACTGCAGCTTCCATTGCGGCTATTGGCTCAAGAGTTAAGCTTATAACCTCAAGTCCAGCCTTATTCATAACAGCATAGAGGCTATCAACTACTGAACGTGGAAGAAAAGTAGCTATTATTTCGACTGCAATCTTCTCTCCTTTATGGGAGGTCAGATTAGTAATTACGTATCCATTTAAGTAGTAATTTTTCACACTATATCCTACGCAATAAAGTTTACCTTGCGAAGTCCTTGCAACTTCATCCTCAGCCATTCTAACTGCTGTGAGCTCTAAGCTTCTAATGGATTCCCTATCAATTTCTTTATCTTCTTCAACTTCTAATTCAGTCTTAATTGAAGTTGTCCTTAAAAATCTTCCTGCAGCTGCTATTGCTACTTTATTTAATGGAACATTTAAGCTACTCTCTAATTCTTTTTTCACCTTTAATACTCCACTAGCAACCAGCTGAATATCATGAATCTGACCATCAATCATAGCTCTTTCCTCATGTTCTATATAACTCTCGAAAAGAACTTTGAATTTTTTTTCAATAACTACTCCAACTGTCCCAATGATAGATCTTGTTCCTATATCTAAAGCAAATATAAGTTCCTCTAAATGTACATTTGTGATTTCCATTTCTATACCTCTTCTTCACAAAATTATTTGAATGTAATCCGCATGAATATGAATTTAAGCTCATATTCATAGAATATGAGCTTAATAAAATTATATAACATTATACAAAAACATTCAATAAAACTACTGTAATAACTTAATTAGCCCTGAACTTTCTGATACATAAGGTAATCGTTTTATTAAAGTGTAGATATATTTTGGTTTTAGTTTATCGTCTCCTAAAATATCATCTAAAGATAGTTCAGTATAATACAACAGCTTACACCAAAAATCTACGAAGTCATCTTTTGTAATAAAAATTATATCCTCTCTCTCTTTAACAGTAAACCCACAACTAAATCTCTCCAAAATATCTATATCTTTGTATTTTTCATTTGATAAAATTAATAGAACATCATCCCACATTTGCTTAAAGGTAACCATCAAATCTCCTCCTAAATAACAATTTATTTTCACAGTATATCATATTCTAATGACTTGTCAATTATTGTTGTTCATTACATTATATGTGTTGTCCTTTTACACTGTAACAATTTTAAATTATAAATCCACTAATATTATTAGTAATGTACGTTTAAAATTTAGTTATGAATTCTTATTATTGAAAATAAAAAAGAGCATCATTGGTGATGCCCTAACTCATATATTCTTACATATTCTTGTATATCTTTTTTAATTGTTTTTACACTTGTCACTAATCTAAAACTGTTTTTATCATTACCAAGTTGAGAATAAATATAAGAATTATCTGAGAAATCAATTTGTTGTATAATTTCGTTCCAATCAAACTCATCAAAATCATCTACAATACGGCCATTATTATCCCTTATATACTTAAATATATAATATTCCTCATAAGCTTCAGTTTTATAAAATTCTACTAAATGTGTACTTCTTATATTATCTATAGCATATGGATAAATACTAATAATTTTAGTCCAGACTAACTCATCTTTATCAGTATCATATTTTTCTTCATTATCAATTATCACAATACCACCCTATATAACATTATTCCTATATATATAGTTTTATTACAAAATTTAGAAGCACTCAAGGTGATACTTTTAATTAATGTGGATGTGTGTATTCAGTATTAATTAAATAAAGATTGTTAACTATTTAACTATTGTAGGAATATTATAATTACTATGATAATATAATATTATATATTGGTCAGACCATCCAACCATATAATTAATTTTCGCACTTTCATATTAAAATTTATCACTTTTATGAAATACTTGAATGTAAATAATGCTTGAATAATTTTATTCATTAAGCATGAAGTGCTACGACTTCATGCTTCTTTTTTGTGTTTATTTTTAAAAATAAGTTTATTAATAAACTAAGTTCCCTATAACTAAAATTGTTTAATTTTTAATTTTTTGCTTTGCTTTAAGTTCCGCTTGCTTAATTGATGAAAAATTAGCTATTTTCAATAATACCGTCACTGAAAAAACTACACAAGCTGTCACTGCACCTACCATAACTATAAAAGTTAGCATATTAATATATCCCCCTTTTATGTTTTAATAAATCACCTTACTCTTATTATAAGGCAAATAATGTAATATTGCAATCTACTTTATTTATTTTAAAAGCTTAATATTTAAAATAAAGTAACATAATTAATTTTATATTGCAGAAATGTCGGACATGTTGTATAGTAATAATTACATATCCTATATTGAGATTTTGGAGGCGTTAACATGAACGTTAAAGAAGTAATAATATGCAATACGTCAGCTTTTATAATTTATGTCAGTCAACAAGAGCATGATGATCCATCATTGCAAATTATAGTAGATGAATATAAAAAAATTTGCAATGATGTATCTGTTTTTATTAATGGAACTCAACCTATACAGGAAACATTAAAAAGAATTATTCAAACATATTCACATTAAAAAATAAAAGGACTATCTTCCCACTTTTAGGCAAGTACTCCTTTTATTACTTTTTTGAAATTAGAGAGTTAACTTAATTCTTAAATCTTATCCCCTACTTACATTAAAAAGACACCCACTTGGATGCCTTAATCAAATCTATTTTATTAATTTTTCAAATACTTTAGTTACATTTTTAACTTCATCAATACCAATTTCTTCAATTGCCTTGTTTGCGTATTGATATAAATTTTCTAAAAATGTATCAATATTTTTTCTTTTATCTCCACTAGCCTTAGGATAAATAGGTGCTAATCCTAATATATATGCTTGAACTGGACTTCTTTCTATAGAAACTACATCTATATTTCCTCCAAATGCATATCTATCACAATTATATATTCCTTTAAGTATATTTTCTATACTTACCGCTTCATTATGACTTTCAGTACTCATCTTCTTACCTCCTATAAAGTTATTATAATAATATAATTCTACAAAAGATTATAAACTCCTTTATCAATAATTAAAAAATTCCAACCTTACTCCAATTATAAATTAGATATTGATAGAAAAACGCACAACAGTTCACTCCTCTGAACTGCTCCGGGTGCAGTATCTTTTTATGAATTTTAATTTAAGATGCTTATTTTGGCCAAAACAAATAGTAATTAGATAGCGTTATGGTTATACTACTAAAAAAGTGAGGTATTAAAAATGGCTATACCAATAAGCATATATACCACTAAACAGGATAATGTCATACCCTTTAAGCAACTCCACAAAGAAGATAATTTGAAAATAAAACACAAAAGCACTTGCAGTCATTGTGGTAAAAAATTTAATTTGAAAGCTTATATTAAAGATTTTGGATACGTTAAAGATCATTGCGTAGTTGTAACAGATAATGATCTAATCACCTTGCTAAAGAAAACCAATTGGAATAAATAATTGTTAATATAGATGTAGAAAATATTATTTAGACAAACACAGATAACTATAGATTACAAGAAGTAATGTTTTCCTTTACTATAAAAAAAGTACCATTTTCTATTAAGCTTCATATTATATACTGTCTAAAGATAGGAAGTGATACTATGTCAAATTGTGAAAATATACATGATTTTGAAGATATTTGTGATGATCCCGGTGAAATGAATCTTCTTCCTGATAATTGTTGTAACAATTCTTTTAATAATCTTTGTGATCCTTGGTGTGATCCTTGGTGCGATCCTTGGTGTGATCCTTCTTGTGATTTTTCTTCTTTTGAAGATTGTGACGATAATGAATAAACATCATCGTTATGATTGTTGTTAAAAATAAAAACTAATATAAAAGCAGAGTTGATATTCTACTCTGCTTTTATATTTTGGGTATGAAAACCCCCTTTTTTCGACCTTATTTTTACATTGCTTTTATTTTTAGATAATGGTATAGTTTACTTATATCCTTTAGGGATTATTGCAGGAGGTTGTACTTCATAGTCGCCCTTCTACTTTTTTTGATATTTAAAAGGAACTAAGTAAATAGTTCCTTTTTATTTTTTATAGATTTAATTTGTATTAGATTTGAATTAAGCGAATAATAAATAAGTTACAAATTATTGTTCTGCTACAAATACACATAAAACATTTATTTCCAAGGAAATATTCTGAATTATATGACTACTTATACTAAACTATAGTCACACATAAAAACCTTAATTACTTTATCCGATTGATTTTTTCTACATAAATATACTCGTCATAAGCGTTGGTATAAGCTACTTTAGATATTACTATATAGCCTTATGTAATATTCAGTTTAATTTAAATTGAATGCAATTGTTTAATAGGCTATCACTATATTTTAAAACTAAAGCAGTATCATTTATGGGTTGCTCAAAAACTATCGTTCCAGTAATTTCTCCCTTAGAAGCCAAACTAGCACTTGGTAATTGAGTATCACTATATATAGATGTAATTGCTTCATCTGTAATTTGTCCTTTACTGTTCTGCATTTTAAAATCAAAAGGATTATAAGTAATTTCATTAATTCCACCATTTTTAATTAAAACTGTTACCACAACAAACTCCATCCCCGATTTTGGCTTGTCGTAATCGCCACCATTTAATTTCTTAACTTTAGTAACTGTTACTGTTGTATGATTTGATTTAACAGCTTCATTAATTCCATAAATAGCCTTTTTTACTGGTGCTTTTGCTACTTGTACAGATGTTGCAACATTTGCTACTGGTATAGTTGTATTGTTCCCTGTGCTACCACTGGTTCCGATTATTGCTAATACTATTATTCCTGTTATCACTTTATGTTTCATAAAAAGGTTCCTCTGGTCATGACCACAGCTAGGGCATTTCTTTACACTCCTTGCTATTTCCTTCTGACACGCTTTACAATTCGTTAATTTACTAGTTTCCTTCCTCATATCTATATTTCTCCCTTATAATTCTATTTATTTAAATTATAACCTTATTATAAGTTTTAAAACATTTCATACTATAACTCTAATTCAATATTACACTCTCTTAGAATGCCTCCATATTTTCATAAAATGGTTATATCCTTTCTAAGTAAAAACTAGAGCAATTAACTCTAGTTTCTTAAACATTATGGATTACTTTAATTTTATTTGGTTATTTTTCATTGCTTTTGTAACTTTTTGGTTTATTATATCTGCTTGTACTTGAGTAATTACCTTACTAGTCACTAATGCACTTAACTTATTAATACTAGTTTTAATTACAAAAGTTTTATAAGTATTACCTTGTACCCATCTCTTCTCATCATAATCTTATTTTTTTGAAATCAGAGAGTTGTTATACAAAATATCTGTATCAAATTTTCTTACAACTCCTCCCTCGAATTTAATTTCTAAATCTTTACTAGTAATTGAAACAACATTACC
>DHIM01000268.1 GCA_002403785.1 Clostridium sp. UBA4746 | reverse complement strand
ATTGATCCTCTCACTTATTTTTAAATATTTAAATTAAAATATTTACATATTTCATCTATTTCTATATTTAAGAATACAAAATGATGCAGATACTCCATCTATCTGCATCATTCTGATGTATAGTTATATAAGAAATATTTAATGATTTATTTTAATATGCTTTAATTAATCTGTATAGAAAATTTTCCACTACTATTGTTATTAGAAAGTAAAACTTTCAAATTCCTTAGTTAGTTTATCATGTGTAACTAGTTCACGTGGTGCACATGATGGATGTTTGCTTAAACGAACTCTTACTACATCTGTTTCTTTTAGACAGAAATAAACATATACCCCAGCTCTAGTTGCTCTACTTGAGAGTTTAGTGCATAGATTTTCCACCTCTATTGCTGCAACTTCGAAATCCGAAAAATCTTTTTCGTCAAAATCACAACTTTTGAAACAGCACTGGAATGGAATATCTTGTTTGATTTTAACTTTTTGAACCTCGCATCCATCTGTGTCTACACCATTATATTCTACTTTTTTTTCAATTAGTCCACAGACACAAAGTTCTCCAG
This sequence comes from Clostridium sp. UBA4746, assembly GCA_002403785.1. Taxonomy (GTDB): domain Bacteria; phylum Bacillota; class Clostridia; order Clostridiales; family Clostridiaceae; genus Clostridium_AD. The sequence goes on along the minus strand of DHIM01000268.1, from coordinate 17,256 downwards.
CATTTTGAATTACTTTTACACCTGGTTGTATTTTAAAGGTTATATGAAGACAATCTTTAGCAGGTGGCAATAAGCATATTTGGCTATTTATTTTAACTGAGCAGCAAAGATTATCATTTACTATATCTGGGCAACCACATATATTTTTATTGCCATTATCTCCATTACATGATATATTCTCACTCATTATATCTCCTCCATTTTAGTATAGAAGTAATGATAGGTTCTTTATTAAAATTTTTCGATATACATTTGCTTTTCAAAACTTAAATTACTTCTTGACATATAATATGTTGGACATTTGTGTTTGGTACATTCTATACTATTGAATTAAATTGATTTAAAGTATACTAAAAATTCTTGTTGCGCTTATGCTATTACTGCATATTATGTAATAATAGAATAAGCTTAAATCACAGTTAAGGTTATAACATATATAAATCAAGCAAGGTAGGAGGAAATTTGCGATGTTTGAAAATAATATAAATAATGATGACTACTCAGGATATAATTTTAATAGTCCATCTGAATCATGTTGCAGTAGCGAAAATAACTTTTATTTTAAAGTAGATGATACATTAGATGAAAAATATTCAAATTTAAGTAAGAAATTTGCTTGTCAATTAACAACCATGAATAATGAACTTAACACATTAAAAACACTAATTATATTACTAATAATCTACATTATTTGTTATAAAAAGAATTAATAATTGTGTAAATTTATCATTTGTTAATAATAAATTGTTTTTTGAATAGTCTTTGAGATGTATCAATGTCACCTTTGATATATTTTAAAGATTTCTTTTTTATTGACAATTTCACCATTAAACATTAAAAAATGTGAAATACTAAAGCCCCTATTAGTAAGGGGCCAATAATAAATATTAAGTTATTTTCTCATTACACAAATCTTTATAAGTACTTTTTCAGTATGTTTGCAGTGACTCTTTTCTGAATTGCTGCACCCTCCATTTATATCTGTAGTTTTTGCATAAGCGCAAATAATGTCATAACCTATTATTTCATATTCGTCATCCTCGTTAGCTTCATCTATACTTATGAAACAATTAAAAGGAATATCGATATTTTTTTTGTAACAGGAGTTGATTGTTACATTTTTCAAAAGGGCTCTATAATGTAATGCTTTATGAATAATTCCACTAATTATAATTGCTCCGGCACATACTTTTTCAATTTTTACTTCTATTTTATTTTTCGAATGAATTTTTGAATGAAAAAATCTTGGTGGTTTTAAATGTGTTATATTCTCTATCATTACATTACAACAGTGTAATAACTTAGGTTCCTCACATACCTTACATAAGTCATCATCTACATACTGTATTTCACATGGTTCTAAATCTATTATTAGATTATCTATTTCATTATCACTAATATTTTTATTTTTCATATACGTCCCTCATTTATACAATTGCTTATAATATAATATGCAGTAAATTATAAAACGCAACTAGAAATTATTACATAATGCTATATTAACAGTATTATCTGTAGGATGTGCTAAACAACCTGCAATGCCACCAAAAACAACTCCAAATATAGTAAACTCAGTTCCAAATACAGTAAAAACAGTTCCAACAGTAAGCACTGCAACTGCTTTTGAAAAGGCTATAAGTAGCAAGGGCACATGGATTATTGCTATAACAAAGAATCTAACTATTGATAAAAGTCTTGTAGTTGATGGTGAATATAAAAATGGTAAAAAAGATGCTAGTGGTAAAGATATTATAGAACGTAAGATAGATCTATACAGCCAAAATGAAGATAAGAAAACAACTGATAGATTCACTTTGACTGTGCCAAAATTAACTATTAATAGTCCTGAAACTTGTATAGAACATGGGACTTTCAAAGGTGACCTTTATGTTTACTCAAAGAACTTTAAATTAATAGATGCTAAAGTTGAGGGAAATGTGTATTTCACTACAGATGAAGCTAAATCTACATTTAAAATGGATACTAAAAGTAAAGTGACTGGAAAACAGGAATTAAGAAAATAATATAATGTAATAGTCTTATGCTATTATAACATTTATAAAAGAGAAGTGGTAGAATTTAGTCTAGCGTAATTTGCTAGGCTTTTTTTGTATAAAACTATTTTATAAAGAAAACATTATTATCCTACTTAGTTATAACTCAATATATTTACATAGTCACCTCTTTTTTGTAGTTTTTAAGTCTTGATTCATAAATAACAAAGAGTTTTTCGAATATAAAAGAAATTATCCAATAAATTATGGCTACATCCACATAAGCTTCCATGAAATTAAACCCCTCCGCGGCTTCAATCTTAGCTCTTCCTAAAAGCTCAACTACAGATACCGCATATGCAAGTGACGTACCTTTCATAAGTGAAAGAAATATGTTTCCTAAATTAGGAGTAGCTACAATCAATGCTTGTGGTATAACTATTCTTCTCAAAGTTTGAAATTTTGTTAATCCCACAGAATATGATGCTTCACTTTGACCTTTATCTACAGAACTTAATGCGGAACGAATTATTTCTGAAAGAAATGCAGCAGAGCTAAGAGAAAATGCTATTATAGCAATAACGTATGGATTTACATTATTGGCATTTATATGCCATCCCATTTTAACATCCAATTCGCTAATTAAATATGGAACTATAAAATATAAAATATACAAATTAACGATTAAAGGTGTTCCTCTTACAAATGAAATAAAAAATTTTGTTAATTGATTAAATACGGGAACTTTATTCGTTCTAATAAATGTAATAAGTAAAGCAATAATGAGACCAATAATTATTGATACAACAGTAATAAAAACAGACATTGGAGCCGCCTCCAATATCTTAGGAAATGCTCGTATAGCAAATTGTAAATCAAAATTCATATTAATATTCCTTTCTTTAATTAAATATGCTTGTAAAACTATCGAAAAATTATCAATCAATACTCTTTTTTAACCCTTGCCATTTTACCAATTATAAATATTTTCAATAGAATCCATGATTTTTTCAATTATCATACAACATATCCAATAGACTATATCCACAGCTATGTATATTTGAAACAATTTCAAACCATAATCTAAAGCTATGATTTGTCTTGCTTTACCTAACATATCGAGAACACCAATAGAATAAGCTAATGAGGTTTCTTTAAATAAATCTATTACTGAATTTCCTATATTAGGTATAGCGATTTTAAAAGCTTGAGGAAAAATTACTCTTTTAACAGTTTGCCAATTGGTTAACCCCACGCTAAAGGCCGCTTCTTGTTGCCCTCTACCTACAGCAAGATATGCAGATCTAAAAACTTCTGATAAAAATGCAGCACTGTTTAATGAGAAAGTTATTATAGCGAAAATTATTGGTGAAGTATCACTTAAATCAATGCCAAGTGGTTGTAAAAAACTAGGTATGCCATAATATACTAAAAATAATTGCACGAGCATCGGGGTTCCACGCATAAAAGAAATAAATGTAGTAGCAATAGCATATGGAACAGGACGTTTTCTTAACCTTATAAATGTAAGAAATACACCAAGTATGGCTCCAAATATCAAAGATAATATCATTATTAATAATGTTACAGGAAAAGCACTTAGAACAATACCTAACGACTGTATGAAACTTATCAAAACATTCTTTAATAAAATCATTTCTTTAAAGCATCTTTGAATACATCAAATTTGTACCATTTAATTGATATCTTTGTTAATGTACCATCTTTTAATAATTGTTTTAGCACTGTGTCAAACTTAGTTTTTAATTCAGTTTCATTTTTATTGAAAATATAGTAAGCTGGTGCTTAGGATATTGGCTGAGTAAGCTTTAAATTAAGATTTAACTTTGGTGCAAATGATTCATATCCAACGTTTGGTATAATTGCTGCATCCCAACGTCCAGAAGCTATGCCTTTTAATCCCTCTGTTCCATAAAATCCATCTATGTTTTGACAAGAAACTTGTTTGATTGGGTTTTTGATATTATAATCATTTAGGATTCTAAAAAGTCCATCAGCAGCCGGAATTGGAACTAACTTTTTACCAGAAACATCTGAAAGATTTTTTATACTATTATCATCGCCTCTAATAGCAAGACTTACTTGATTGTAGTCCATAGGTTGATTCTCCATTAAAAAAGTCTTTTCGCGTGCTGGTGTTTTATAATAGTTTCCAGCACCTATCTTATATTTCCCTGATTGAACTCCAACTACTGATGAGTCGGCAGGTGTAATTGAATATTCAAACTTATATTCAGAAAGCTTTTTATTTATTTCCTTAAGAACATCGATATCATAACCAGCTGCTTTACCATCTTTGTCTAAATATGTGAATGGCTGAGATTCTGCATCACCAACAACTTTAATAACTTTGGGACTTGAGCTTGATGGACTGGCTGATTTTCCGCATCCCGCCAGCAATCCTAGTGATATTGTTGCTGCTGCAATAACTAAAATAATACGACTCTTTTTCATAATTTACATCCCCTCTTAATCATTCTAAGTATTTTTGAAACTAAATTTTATAATTTTCCTTTTTATATAATACCTATCTGTTTAATATGTTATATCTTATTAATAGATGTGTCAATATTTGTTTTCAATTTATTTAATTATTTTTAACCATTATTCTTTGGTAATCTTCCTAATATCAAGTTCTCTAAGTTAGCAATGATCCACGGCAGCATTGCAGGTCTCACGTTTAGATGATACAAAATTCAAAAGTTTTTTTTGTAATCGTGGATAATTTTGTATTGTAGTATTCCTATTGGAGTGATATCATATAAAAAAGTATAATTAGTATCACTGGTGAAGTGTTATAATAAAAATAAGGAGATGTTTTATGAATAGCAGAGAACGACTGAAGGCTTTAGTTGAACACAAGCCTGTTGATAGAGCAGGCGTTGCCGGTTGGCTCCACATGCCGTTAGTGGACAGAAATGTAAAAGATTTTTCTAGGGCGACAATCAGCTTTACCGATTACTGCGGATCCGACTTTATTAAAATAATGTCCAACGGTCATTATATGGCAGAAGCATATGGCGCAGACATAGAATTTTCCAAAGATCCGAAGTACTGGTTCGGATCTTTTCGCAAATATCCAATTCGCGATCCTAAGGATGTGGAAAGCCTACCCGTACTGGATCCTTCTCAAGGCATACTGCATCGTGAGGTTTCCCTTGCGCAGAAAATCATCTGCCACTATAAAGGCGAGGTTCCCGCACTTGCAACAATTTTCACCCCACTTACATGGATTCAAGAACTTTCTAGCTCACTTAACCCTACATCAACTCTTGAACTAATGAAATATCATAAAAAAGAATTGCACAAGGGTTTAGAAGCAATGCTTAAAACCAATCTTAAATTCCTAGATGAGCTGATTAAAGTTGGTATTGATGGAATCTTTCTTGCCAATCAGTTTGCTATGAAAGATATTATTACAAGCGATCAATATGATGAATTCTGTACACCTTATGAAACTGCAATTCTTGATCATATCAAAGATAGAACCTGGTTCAATATGCTTCATATTCATGGTGACAAAAATCTATGGTTTGAGAAGTGTATAAACTATAATGTTCAAGCCTTCAATTGGGAAAACTGCCCCACTGGCGTTGCTGTCGATGAGATTAGCACCATTGCTCAAGTGCGAGCCATGACGGATAAGATAATTATTGCAGGTATCGACCAAAATCATGATTTTTATAATGTTAACAATGACAGAAACTCAATTAAGGAAGTGCTACGCAAAAGATTAATGGTAGCCTTTGAGGAATGCAATTTCAACAGCTTAATTTTCGCACCCGGTTGCACACTTCCTTTAGACGTGGATAGATATGTCTACACTCTTATGAAAGAAATTGTGGAAGAAGAAGGCTTTACAAGATAGGGACTTCAAATTAATAAAACAGTAATGGATAAATTATTAAAAGGGTGTGAGATATAAAAATGGGAATAGTTAATTGCACAATTGAACATCATGCAGTATTGTTTGCACTTTTTGCAAAATATACTATACAAGGTTTTGGCGAAAAAGGTAAAGATGCAATCTATATTGGCATAGAAAACTACGGACATGAACGTGGAAAAAGAATGGCAGAAAGAGCGATTGCAAATGGAGATGTTTTAGATTTTATAAGTAGTCAAGCTTATGGTGAATGGGTTCCAGAAAAAGGTGAAATGGAGTTCGGTATTCTTAATACAGAACCGGAGCTTGTCAGCAATGTTACAAAATGTGAATGGTGTGAATCATGGAAGAGATATAAGCTTTTAAGTTATGGAAAATATTACTGCCTCAATATAGATGCTGCTGTTTTTAATGGCTTCAACGAAAATTTTCATATGAAAGCTACCAGTAATCTAAGTTTCGGAGCAGATCATTGTGAATTTCATTGGAAGAATCCTATGCATGAGAAAGATATGATAAAACTTACCCAAAAGAGAGCTGAACTAGGTACTAGTTGCACTAGAGATTTCAACTTTCACACTGCCCATCTTCTATATTCAATGAGTGAAACACTAAAAGATAAGCTTGGATCTGATGGAATATTAATTATTAATCAAGTATCAGATGAATATATAACACTATTTGGCAAAGAATATTTAGATGTTTTAAATGGACAGTATGAATAGAATAAGGAGGAATTATATATGTTAAATAATAAAATTACATTTATCGGTGGTGGCAATATGGCCGAGGGTATCATCCGAGGTATTATTACAAATAAAGTTTTTGCCCCAAAAAACATTACGGTTTTTGATATATTGAGTGAAAGAAGAAGTTATCTTAATAGTACTTATGAAATTGAAGAAGCAGAAGATGCTTCCAGTGCTGTAAAAGGCACAGATATTGTTCTAATTGCAGTACGTCCACAAGATATCATAAAAGTTGCACAAAACATTAAAAATGATTTATCTGAATCTACTATCATTATTTCTATATGTGCAGGAATAAAAATGAAAAAGCTAGGAAATATATTTGGAAACCATCACAAATTTGTTCGCATTATGCCAAATACCATGATTGATGTACAACATGGTTATAGTGCAGTTAATATAAATGATCAAATTCAAGCAGCCGACAAAGAAATAATTGAAACACTGTTAAGTGAATTAGGACAGACTATGTTTATAGATGAAGACCTCTTTAATGCATTTACTGCATATGGCTGTGCTGGGCCCGCTTACATAATGTATTTTCTTGCAGCACTTATAGATTCTGGCGTAGAATCTGGATTTTCCCGTAAAGATGCCATATCTATAGCTTTAGAAAATTTGATTGCTTCTGCACTAACTGTTCAAAAAACAGGAAAACATCCTTACCAACTTACAGATATAATGACTTCACCAGCTGGCATAGGAATTGCAGGTCTACATGTATTAAGCGAATCTGGTTTTCACGGAACCGTTATGTCTAGTGTAGAACGTGCACTTCAAAGGACAAATGAATTGGAATAGTTTTTTTATATTTCATATTCTTTTATGTATGCATAAATGCACAAATTTTCAACCCCTCACCACCTATGATGAGGGGTTATCTTGTCTTCTCTATTAATTCATTAAATTTCCTATAATAACTCCATTCTCTTTAATAAATGATATGTGTAATGATACATAATCTGCTCTTTTAACAAATCATTTAATTTACAAAATTCATACTCATCATAACTCTTTGCTTTTCTAGTTAAATTTGTATATATAACATCCATGTCAAGTGCAGATGCTTTTTTAGCTAGTTCTCTTGATGTTCTTCCAAATCCAAATTCTTTAAAATGTTCTATTAAGCAAAGTTTCTACTATAGATTTTAAAGCAAATCTTTCTGCACTAACTGGAAGTTCTTCTATTAATTTCAATGCCTTATATGTATATTTTTCAGCAATTTCTTTAGACTTTTTTAACCCTTGAGAGTTTTTTACTATATCAATGACTTTTTCTAAATCATTATTCTCTAGAGCATTTATTAGCACTCTATTTTTATCTATTATTTCAAATATAATAGGAAGCGAATATATCCCCTTTTTTATGTCGCTCTCAGAAGGTTTACCTAACGTAAGTTTCTTCGTTGTTATATCTAATATATCGTCTACCAATTGAAATGCCATACCAGAATAATAACCTATTCTAAATAAATTTTGTGTTATTTTGTTGTTCGCATTTCCCTCGAAGGCACCTACTGATAGGCTTCGCGAAAATAATGAAGCACATTTCCCATTAATTCTTATTAAGTAATCTTTTATGGTTGAATTTAAACTATATGCAGTTAGAAACTGATTGATCTCGCTTTTGCAGATAATTTTAATTGTTTCAGATATATTAGTTATACTTTTAGATGTCGCGTACTTTGAAAATAAAATGTACGACTCTGAAAAAAGATAATCTCCCAAAAACAAAGCTGATTTTGTGCCATGAGTAGCATTGATTGTATTTTTACCTCTTCTTAAATTAGAATCATCAACTATATCATCGTGAACGAGAGTGGCTAAGTGTAATATTTCTACCGCTGCTGCAATATGAAGAAGGTTATTTTTTTCTATCTTTCCAAAGCTTCCTCCTATTAAAACAAAAATGGCTCTAATCATTTTTCCATCAACCGTTCCTAAGTTATTTATTAAAGACTGAACGTTATAATCTTTATCTTTTAAATTATTTTTAATAATCTTTTTCACTTCCGATAAATCTTCTTCAAAATAACTAATAAAATTCATGTTAGCTTTCATAGTTTATCCTCTTTTCATCCTAATTTTTCAAATATAATAAATTGTGTGAATGTATATATTCTTTTGAACATATTTATACATAATATGAAGTAAAATAAAATTTTATTATATATCGGAGGAAATATTTATGATAAAAAAAGTGTTTAGATCTACAAGACCAGCAACCCTTGTGGTCTCAATATTATCATCTTTTTTAGGAATTATAATTGCCTATAGACAAGGATATGTTTTCACAAATCAGTTTTGGGATGTATGGAGAATATTTTTGATTATTGCAGCCTCTGTGCTTTTGCAAAGTGGCATGAATATGATGAATAATTATTTTGAAGATGATGTCCGAGAAGAAACTGAGGGAACTAGGAATCTTAAATTTTTAGGTCGCACCAGAAGCTATCTAGAAATATTAATTTTTAAAGTTGCGATTACTTTGTTTGCAATTACTGCATTAATTGCAATATACCTAGCTTTCTATACCGGTATCGAACTTTTTTTTATAGCACTTATCGGTATTTTTGCAGCTTACGCTTATGCAGGAGAACCTTTCAATTATAAAAAGTATGGGTTAGGGTCTATAATGTCCTTTATTATGATGGGTCCTCTAATGGCCTATGCCAGTTTTTTTGTATTTTCCAAAAGCTTTTCCCTTCAGCCAATTATATATTCCTTCACATTAGGATTATTTATTCCAGCCATATTACTTGCAAATGAAATAAGGGATTATAACGCGGATAAAGACAGAGGTATTTTAACATTAACTGTTCGTATTGGATATGAAAAAGGAAAAATAATATACTATTCCTTAATGGCCTTAGCATATATTAATACAACAATATTAGTTGTAGTTAACTATTTACCTGAACTATCAATTATAGTCTTATCAACAATACCTCTAATAAACGAAATTGTTCGCTGCATTAAAGTAAGCAAAAGAAGTCTTGTACCCTTAACTGCAAGAATATATTTATTTTTTTCTATTGAATTATTTTTAGTACTTATACTAACAAAGTAACATAATTTTTTATGAATAAAGGGGGGATTAATATTATGCTTAATGTCGTTGACTTAGCTAGGTGGCAATTTGGAATTACTACAGTTTACCATTTCTTTTTTGTACCTTTAACCATTGGACTAGCGTTTTTACTTGCTATAATGGAGTCTTTGTATGTTAAAACCACTGATGCTAAATACAAGATTATGGTGAAGTATTGGGGAAAGTTGTTTCTTATAAACTTTGCTATGGGTGTGGTTACAGGTCTTGTTCAAGAATTTCAATTTGGTATGAACTGGTCAAATTATTCTAAGTACGTTGGAGATATATTTGGTGTGCCTCTGGCTATAGAAGCACTAGTCGCATTTTTCTTAGAATCTACTTTCCTTGGAATCTGGATTTTCGGCTGGGATAAGGTTTCTAAAAAAGTACACCTTCTCTCTATATGGATTGTTAGTATAGCAACAGTGATTTCAGCATTTTGGATACTCACTGCTAATTCCTTTATGCATCAACCAGTTGGTTATGTTATAAAAAATGGGAGAGCTGAAATGACAAGCTTCACAAAACTTATAGAAAACCCTCATCTGTGGGTCCAATTTCCACACACTGTTTTTGCTGGACTTTCTACAGGTGCATTTTTTGTATTAGGAATAAGTGCATATCATATGCTTAAAAAGAATAAAGAAGATTGGGTAAAAGCTTCCTTTAAAATCAGTCTAATAATTGCAATTATTTCTACTATTTTAGTAGCAGGATTAGGTGATGCTCAAGGCAAATACCTTGTTAAAAACCTACCAATGAAAATGGCCGCAGCAGAAGCTTTGTGGCAAACTAAAGATCCAGCACCACTGGCCATCGTTGCTGTAATAGACGAAGAAAATAAAAAGAATACATTTGAAATAGGTATACCAAATCTTTTAAGTTTTATGAGTTTTAGCAAATTTACTGGAAAGGTAGAAGGATTAAATGACATTCAAGCCCAGTATGTACAAAAATACGGACAAGGAAACTATATACCACCAGTTACTTTATCATTTTATAGCTTTAGGTTAATGGTTGGTTCTGGAGTCGCAATGCTTATTATGAGTTTTGTTGGGTTATACTTTTATAAAAAACACACTATCTATAACAAACCTAAAATATTAAAGCTTTTGGTTTTATCTATTGCTCTTCCATATATTGCAAACAGTACTGGGTGGATTTTAACCGAAGTAAGCCGTACCCCTTGGATTGTATTTGGATTACTAAAGCTTGATAAAGCTGTCTCACCAACAGTATCTTCAGGTTATGTATTAACATCCTTGATTGTATTTACATTGCTTTATTTAGTTCTTATTGTAATAGATATAAAGCTAATGGTGAAGTTTGCATTGAAAACTCCAAGAGATAATAATCCTACTAAACTTAGTAAAAATAAATCAGAGGAGGAGTCATTATGGATTTAGGTAATCTATGGTTTATATTAATTGCTGTATTATTTATTGGATTTTTCTTCTTGGAGGGTTTCGATTTTGGTGTGGGAACACTTCTTGTAATCCTTGGCAAAAAAGATGTGGAGAGACGAATAATTATAAACACAATAGGACCCTTTTGGGATGGCAATGAAGTTTGGCTTATAACTGCTGGTGGAGCAATTTTTGCAGCTTTCCCTATTTGGTATGCTACTATGTTTAGTGGTTTTTACCTAGCTTTACTTGTAATACTAGTAGCACTTATTTTAAGAGGTGTTGCCTTTGAATTTAGAAGTAAAAATGAAGGATCAAAATGGAAACAACATTGGGATTATATAATCTTTGGTAGCAGCACTCTTTTGTCAATCCTTTGGGGAGTGGCCTTTGCAAATTTAATTAAAGGTGTACCTATAGACAATTCTATGAATTATGTAGGAACTTTTAGTGATCTTATTTCCATCTACACACTAATAGGTGGGGTAACTACATTGTTGATCTTTATGTATCATGGTGCTGTTTTTATATCCCTTAAAGCAGAAGGAGTTATCAAGGAAAGAGCTTTTAAAATAGCAAAACCTCTTGGTAAATGTGCAATAATCTCTGCCGCAATACTTATGATACTAACTTATTTTCAAACAGATTTATTTGATAGTAAATTAGCAGTAGTTTCTATTATAGGTGCTTTTATTCTTATAGCTTTAAGCAGTCATTTAATGAACCGCAGGAAATCAAAGATTGCAATGTTATTTAATGGACTTTCAATAACATTATCCGTAGTAGCATTATTTTTAGGCTTGTTTCCAAGAGTTATGGTTTCTAGTATAAACCCTGCATATAGTCTTACAATTGCTAATGCTTCCTCAAGTGTTAATACACTTTTACTTATGTCAAAAGTAGCATTAATATTTGTACCGATAGTTTTAGCTTATCAAATATGGAGTTATTGGATATTTAGAAAAAGAGTCACAACTAAAGATTTGGAATATTAAGGAGAATTAATAAAGCCTATGTTAAATACTAGATTATTAAAAGAAAGTAGTTATAAGAAATTTTATAAACCACTAATTATAGTGGATCCATTATTAAATTCTATATTTATATTGGTTTCCGCTTATATTTTAGCAACAATAGTTAATGAAATTTTTATTAAGAAAGAAACTGTAAACCAAATAAACATTTATTTAGTTTTATTTTTATTAATTGCTGTTATTAAATCCATAGTTAACTTTTTAGTTGAAAGTTATATTAAAAATTCCGCTGAAGATATAAAAGAAAATATAAAGCAGAAAAGTTTTAAGTCAATTGTTTCAGGGAATCCTTATAAGGTAAAACAGACAAAATTAGGAGAAATCATTAATACCTTAACTGGAGGCGCTGAAATGATTACGCCTTATTATTCTCAGTACATTCCACAAATTGCCTCAGCTATAATAATTCCTTCCATAATAGCTATTGCAACAGCTTTTATAGACAAGTGGTCTGCACTTATAATGATACTTACCTATCCCCTAATTCCATTATTTATGATTCTTATAGGATATAAGTCTAAGCAGTTAAATGAAAATCAATGGAAAAAGCTTAGTATTTTAAGTTCTCATTTTATAGATATGCTGCAAGGATTAAGTACTTTAAAAATATTTGGACGAAGCAGCATACAAGAATATAAAGTGTTTAACATAAGTGAGAATTATAGAAAAGCAACTATGGAAGTTTTAAAAGTATCCTTTTGCTCCTCCTTGGTGTTAGAACTTTATTCAACTATAAGCACAGCCATGATTGCTATAAATTTAGGACTCAGATTAGTATACGGTAAAATAGATTTTCTCATTGCTTTTTTTATTCTTATAATTACTCCTGATTTCTATTTAGCTATTAGAAATTTAGGTTTAAGATTTCATGCTTCATTAAATGGTAGCGTAACTATAGAAAAAATAGATTCTATTATAAAAGATTTAGAATATAGAGATGAAATATGTAAAACCCCTAAAGAAAGTGAGTTTATTTTTGAAATTGAAATTAAAAATCTTAGTTTTTCATATGGAGATAAAAGAGCTCTTAATAATATAAGCTTTAAAATTAAAAAAGGAGAAAACTTTGCGATAGTCGGGGAAAGTGGTAGCGGAAAGAGTACTTTAATAAATATTTTAAGTGGTTTTATTAAACCAAATAATGGTATGGTTTTTATTAACGGTAAGGATATTAATTATATAGATAAAGAAGAATTATTAAGTAAAATTTCAATAACCTCTCAATTTCCATATATATTCAATAAAACACTTGAAGATAATATTTTATTAGGAACTAAAGAATTGAAACCTGAAAAACTTCTTGAAATATATAAATTAACAAAAATTGATGAGCTAAAAAACAAACTAGAAAATGGATATCAAACCTTTATTGGCGATGGCGAGGCTGTAGCTATAAGTGGAGGTGAAATTCAAAAAATTGCATTAGCTAGATCACTCGTTAAAGATTCTCAGTTAATTATATTAGATGAGCCTAGCTCAGCACTGGATTCCAAAAGCGAAGAACTATTGACGAAGCTTATGGATGGTTATCTAAAAGCTACTACTGTGCTAATTGCAACTCACAGATTGAATACCATAAAAACTGTTGATAAAATTCTAGTTCTCCACGCTGGTAATTTAGTTGAAATGGGTACTCATGAAGGGCTAATAAAAAACAAATATAAATATTATGAATTTGTGAATTCTACGAAGATAGAAAAGAAATCCTTGGAGGTAGAAGCGCCATGAGAATTTTTAAAGTTATGAATTCACTTATGAAAAAGCAATTCTTTTTCGTTCTACTTTCTATAGTTATGGGGGTTTTAACAATACTCGCAAATGTAGGTTTACTTTCAGCTTCTGCGGTTTTGCTTTCAAGAGCGACACTTCGACCCGATGTCTTAGACTTAATGGTTTTAATAGTAATTGTAAGATTCTTTGGTATATCTAGAGGTGTATTTCGATATGCTGAGAGAATATTTTCTCATAATACAACTTTAAAGATGTTAAGCGGTATTAGAGCCTGGTTTTATAAGAGCTTCAATGAAAATTATACTGAAAACACTATCAAATTCAAAACTGGAGATATATACAGCAAAATAGTTAATGATGTAGATGTATTAAAGGACTTTTATTTAAGAGTGTTTTATCCCTTGGTTATCGCAATTTTAACTGGAATAATTACAGCTGTGTTTATTTCCAACCTTAGTAAAAAAATTTCTGGCATTTATTTAGGATTTTATATATTTTCTGGCTTTATTTTACCTGTAATATTATTTAAATCGAATGAAACATTCTCTAGACGAGAAAGTAAGTTAAAAAATGATATTAATTTAATTCTCTTAGATATTTTAAAGGGCATAGTAGAAATACAGATTTATAACTTAAAAGATGAGTTTACAGAAAAATTTGCGTGTCTTAATAAAGAACTATCAAAACTGCGAAAAAAGCAAAATATAATTAACACATTAGTTAACAGTATTAATTCAGTAACCTTAAGTCTCTTAATTGTAACAACTTTAATGTTTACTGCTGGAATGGTAGAAACAGGTAAATTAAGTGGCATATACTATTCCATGCTTCCTCTTATGATTATGGCCTCTTTTGAAGCAATAATTCCAATGCCGCTTGTGATATATAAATTAAATGATTCATATAATAGTGGTAAAAATATTTTTTCAATAATAGATAGCAATGATCATAAACCAAATAGCTTAAAGAATAAAATAATTACAAGTTATGATATTTCAATAAAGAACTTAAGCATTTATGATGGTGAACATTACATCATAAATGACTTGTCTTTTGAATTACCATATAAGAAGAAAATAGCAATAGTCGGATGTTCCGGTTGTGGAAAAAGCACTCTATTAAAGACAATACTAGGTTATATTAAATATCAAAATGGAGACATAAAAATTGGAGATGAATCCTACAAAGACATACAGAATGACGACATAAGAAAAGTGTTTACTTATATTGATCAAAATCCGTATACCTTTAATACTACAATAAAAGAAAATCTTCTAATAGCAAATACTAAGGCTACTACAAGTGAAATTACTAAAGTACTCCAAAAGGTTCAAATTATAGCTCTAATTAAGGAACTCCCTGAAGGTTTAAATACTCCTATTGGCCAATATGGCTACAATTTATCAGGTGGTGAAATAAAAAGGCTTATAATCGCCAGAGCATTATTAAAGGATAGCAAAGTAATACTCCTAGATGAACCTACTGCAAGTCTCGACATAAAAACAGAAAAAAAGGTTGTAGGAGAACTTTACAATTTAATTAAGGATAAAAGTTGTATATGGGTAACTCATAGATTAGTAAATATGGAAGTTATGGATGAGATCTTAGTAATGGATAAAGGGTCAATAGTTGAGAGAGGCACTCATAAAGAATTGTTAAATATAAAAGGGTTTTATTGCAAAATGTGGAATATGCAAAAACAATATTTAAATATATAATGTATGAATAAGATATGAGAGGATGATTAAGTATGAAGATTTTTATCGTTGGTGGTGGATTTGCAGGAATAAATGCAGCTAAAGAACTTTCAAAAAAACTTTCAAGTTCGCATGAAATTTATTTGATAAATAAACAAGGGTATACTACCTTGTTGCCCAATTTGCCTGATATAGTTAGTAATAGACTCAATGAAAATGATATAACAGAAAATATATCTAATTTAATACCCTCATCAGTGAAATTTTTAAGAGAAGAAATAACCTCTGTAGAATTTGATAATAAAAAAATTTATACAAAGGATAATGAATATAATTATGATTATTTAGTTATGGCTTTAGGTTCCAAAACAAATTTCTTTAATTTTAACCAAAATTTAGATAAAGTCAATGTTTTAGATTCCTTATCATCTGCTGAAAAAATAAGAGAAAACTTCTTAAACCATATAAAAGAAAGAGAAGAAATCAGCTTAGTAATATCTGGAGCAGGTTTTACCGGAATTGAGCTCGCTTGTAATTTGTATGATTTATGTAAAAAAGAAAGCAAAAAAATAAATATCACCATGGTTGATTTAGGAAAAAATTTATTACCAATGGTTTCTGATAAATCTAGGGCTCACGTCTTAAGGAAATTTGAAAAGTTGGAGTTTAATATATGTCTTGAAAATGAAATTAAAATATTTGATGGTAAAAATATAACATTAAAAAATGGAGAAGTTATTAAAGATGCTTTCTTTTGCTGGTGTAGTGGAGTTAAAACTTCTTTAAAACCTATTGGAAGCTATGATACTCTGCCAGATGGGAGAATACTCGTAGATAAATTTTTATCGATTTCTAAATATCCGCAGGTTTATATTGCTGGCGATTCAGCAGCAATAAAGGATGAAAAGAATAATACTATATTGAGAAGAGCTGTTAATTTTGCTGAAATGTCAGGGAAAACTGCAGGTAGAAATGTTGCGCATCATATAGAAGGTAAAGAAATAAAAATCTTTAAACCCATAGACCTAGGATGGATAATTCCCATGTATATTACAAGTGTAGGGGTAGCTCTAGGAAAAGAGGTAAGAGGACGCAAGGGCATATTTATGCACTATATAATTTGCGGTATAAAAAACTATAGTTTTAGAAATTTTTGCAGAGAATTTACGGCAGCAATTAAATATACTTTTATTAGATTAAAATGATGTATAAAGCCTGAGTTAATATTGTCCAAAAGTGTTTACCAGACCCATTCATATTAGCTGTACTTTTAGTAACATTACCTCTTATAAACAAAGCTATGCACCCGGACAAAGAAAATACTGTTACAATAAATCCGAAGCTTTTGGTGGAGGAACCAGAAGTTATGATAGCTAATGAGGCAATGACTCCTGCTGATAAACTTGAGAATAGCACTATTATCTCAATGTTATTAGCACTTATGGGCTTTAGTTATATTATTTATTATTTTGTTAATGGTGGTACCCTTGATTTAAATATTGTTAATGCTATCTTCTTATTCCTAGGCGTTGCTCTTCATCGAACTCCTAAGAGATTCGTTGGTGCAATTACAGACGCTGCTAAAGGAGCTGCTGGAATTATACTTCAATTCCCGTTCTACGCAGGTATTATGGGTATGATGGTGGG
>DHIM01000332.1 GCA_002403785.1 Clostridium sp. UBA4746 | reverse complement strand
TTATATATTTTGAATCTGTAGTAATAATTTAATGATCTCTTAAGTATATTTATATTGATAATAATAAGTATTAGGAGGGTATATCTTGGATAATTTTGATATATATAAAGATATAGCAGAGAGAACACAAGGGGATATTTATGTAGGAGTTGTAGGTCCTGTAAGGACTGGAAAATCAACATTTATAAAGAGGTTTATGGAGCTTATGGTAATTCCGAACATTGAGAATCCTCATAAAAAAGAAAGGGCAAAAGATGAACTACCACAAAGCGGCTCAGGAAAATCAATTCATACAACGGAACCTAAATTTGTACCTAACGAAGCAGTTGAGATTGAATTTGAAGGTGGCACTAAATTCAAAGTTAGAATGGTTGATTGTGTTGGATATATTGTTAAAGGGGCACTAGGATATGCTGAAGGTGAGACACCTAAAATGGTGAATACTCCTTGGTATGACCATGAGATTCCTTTTGAGGAAGCGGCAGAGATTGGAACAAAAAAGGTAATAAATGAACATTCAACTATAGGCCTTTTAATTACTACAGATGGATCCATCACAGGTATTGAAAGAGATGAATACTTAGAAGCAGAAGGAAGGGTAGTTGATGAACTTAAATCAATAAATAAACCTTTTATAATGGTGCTAAATTCTAAAAATGCAGCTGCTCCTGAAACAGCAGTTTTAGCAAGAGAATTAGAAGAAAAATATGATGTTCCAGTTCAAATTATGGATGTTATAAATATGAAAGAGGAGGATATAGCTAATATATTTCAAAGAATTCTTAAAGAATTTCCAGTTAAAGAAATTAACATAGATATGCCAGAATGGATTGAGAACTTAAGTTCTCAGCATTGGGTAAAAATTAGTTTTATGAAATTCTTGAAAGATATATGTAAAGATATTTTTAAAGTTAGAGATATAAATAAATCTTTACTAAGCTTTAGTGAAGTTGACTTTTTAGATTCTGCAAAACTCGATGAAATGA
Source organism: Clostridium sp. UBA4746 (assembly GCA_002403785.1). GTDB lineage: Bacteria > Bacillota > Clostridia > Clostridiales > Clostridiaceae > Clostridium_AD. The sequence goes on along the minus strand of DHIM01000332.1, from coordinate 3,852 downwards.
ATATGGGAGAAGGAACTGCTAGAGTTAATCTAGTTCCTAAACGTGAATTGTTTTATAAGATATTAGGAGAAACTTGTGATTGTGAAATAAAAGGTGAAAATGATCTGTTAACATTAATGGGAGAATTCTCTAGAGCCAAAGTGGAATATGATAAAATTTCAGAGGCTTTAAAAGATGTTAAGGAAAAAGGCTATGGACTCGTAGCACCACAGCTCTCGGAAATGACATTAGAGGAACCTGAAATTGTGCAACATGGTGGTAGATATGGAGTTAAACTAAAAGCTTCAGCACCTTCTCTTCATTTTATTAAGGCTGATATACAGACAGAAATATCCCCAATTATGGGTACAGAAAAGCAAAGTGAAGATTTTTATAAATCCATTTTAGATCAGTTTGAGAATGATAAATCTCAAATTTGGCAGAGTAATATGTTCGGTAAATCATTAGAAGTGTTAGTTAAAGAAGGACTTCAAAACAAATTATTTAAAATGCCTGATGATGTTCAAGTGAAAATTCAAAAAACCCTACAACGAATTATAAATGAGGGTAATGGCAGTTTAATATGTATAATACTATAACAATATTTTTTATTATATAGTAGTTTTGAGCTATAGGATGCATTTTCTATAGCTCAAAGGTAAATGTAATATTAAAACATTAAAAGCCTGTGACCAATTTAATTGGTTGCAGGCTTTTAATGTTTACTTACATAAACGGGAAATGAAGTAAACGAAAATTTAAATGATAAACATATTAATATCAAAATTGGTTTGTGTTAGGTTAAATTAAAATCAAAAGTGTAGTATATTATATGTAGAGTAGATACAATAGAGATTATACGTGTACATAGGAGGTGCGATAATGTTAAATACAGAACTAATAAACAATTTATTGAGAGAAGGAATTCATGAGGATGCTGTGAGAGTTTTAAATGAGAGGGGATCGTGTCTGTTTGATATAAACAGTACAAGAGACGTATGTTTTGAATTGATTGATGCGGGTGTTAAGTTTAGTTGTGAACAAAGCGTTTTAGATGATGGATTGTATTTAATAAAAATATTAAGTTAAATGAAAAACATTGAATTCCAGGAAATAACTCTTTTAATTTAGGATAAAACATGATAAAATAAGAACAAACGTTTGCGAGGCGATATAATGGAAGTAATGAGAAAACTTGAAATATTATCAATTTCAGCAAAATATGATGCTTCTTGTTCTTCAAGTGGCTCTAATAGAAAGAATACAAAAGATGGAATTGGGAATGTTGCAGCATCGGGTATTTGTCATTCATGGTCACAAGATGGTAGATGTATTTCACTACTTAAGATTTTGTACACTAATAAATGTATATACGATTGTAAATATTGCATTAATAGAGCTAGTAACGAATTGGAACGGACGAGCTTTACTCCTAAGGAAGTAGTAGATTTAACTGTAAATTTTTACAGAAGAAACTATATTGAAGGACTATTTTTAAGTTCAGGGGTGGAAAGAAGCCCAGATTACACTATGGAGAATTTATTGAAAATAATAAAAGATTTACGATTAATACATAAATTTAATGGTATATTCATGTAAAGGCTATTCCAGGCGCTGATCCAAAATTCATCTATGAGGCAGGACTGTATGCTGATAGGATGAGTGTAAATATTGAGTTGCCATCCGAGAAAAGCTTAAAACTGTTAGCACCACAAAAGAATAAGGCAGATATACTAAAACCTATGGGTCTTATTAAATGAATGGATACTTAAGGATCTTAAATTTGAAAAATTAGAAAGTCATGAAGAGGAAGAGTTGTTCTATCAAAATCTATGGAAAATCTTCCATAAAAGTGTTTCAATAAAAGAAAGAATTAATGAAAGACTACAAATGCAAAATATGCCAAAGAAATATTGGAATAATTTAATTGAGATGAAATAGTATCCATAGTATTTGATGACACCATTTTAAATTTTCCTATTTTTTTTTAAAGTGTCTGAAATCATGATATAATAGAGATAAACATATTCACCAAATTACAGTTAGTTAAAGGAAGGGACAATTATTATGAAGAAATCATCAGAATATATACAAGTTGAAAGTCCTAGTATAAGTATTGAAAAAAGAAAACTTATGATGGAAAAAATCTACAAAACACTTGAAGAATTAGGGGCTACTAGCAAGAATGCAGGAAAAACTAGTAAAGAGATACACAACGCTATTCCTGATGAGCCAACTGTTAAAGACATAGATACTGGGAAAAAGATTAAAAAAGTGCAATTGAATTCACCTTCATTTGTAGGTTCACTTTCAGGAGTTATGTCAAAAGCTCGAATTCTCGGGAAAGTATATAATGTAGAAAAACAAGAAACTACATGGTATGTTATTGGAAATATAAAAAAGATTAATGATATAGATCCTAGAGATATGTAATATTTATAAATTATTTTCTTTAATAAAAATACATAATTACTCAAAAAACTAAGTCTTAATATTTAAGACTTAGTTTTTATTTGGTTTTATTATAGTGTAAAATTTAACACAATTTACTAAAAGCTAAATTTAATCTTTCTAGCACTAAATCTACGTCACCTTCTGTTATAATAAGAGACGGTTGGAAAGCTAAAACATTTCTATCTAACCCATTTTTACCTATTAGAATTCCCTCATCCTTTAATAGCTCCAATATAAAGTCGGCTTCTTTCCATGCAGGTTCACCATTTTGTTTTGAAAGTTCAATGCCTAACATAAGACCGATACCACGAACATCATAAATTATTGGATACTTTCCCTTAAGTTTAAGAAATCCACTTTTCAATTTAATTCCCAATTCTTTTGCGTTTAAGCATAAATTATTTTTTTCAATATATTCAATAACAGCTATAGCAGTACTAGCAGCTACTGGATTTCCGCCTAAGGTAGACGCAGACGCTTTTGTAAAGGTTGCTGCGATTTTATCATTTGTGCAAAAAGCAGATATAGGCATCCCATTTCCAAGAGCTTTCGCAACTGTAATTATATCTGGAACTACATCATAGTGCTCTATAGCAAACATTTTACCAGTTCTAGCAAAGCCTGTTTGAATTTCATCTATAATAAGTAATATTCGATTTTCCTCTAGAAGTTTTTTTAATTTCTTGAAGTACCACAGTGGTGGAGTTACAATGCCTCCATTACCTTGTATGGGTTCTGCAATTAAAGCTGCAATTTTATTTGCCCCTTTAATCTTTATTACATCTTCTATAGCCTTTAAGGAATCTATAGCTGCAACTTCAAGTGTTTTATCTTTACTATAAGTATTAGGTACAAAAGTAACACAATCGGAAAGCATGGGATCTGCTCTCCACATGGGCATTGATGTAGCACTCATTGTTAAATAAGTTCTACCGTGTAAGCTAGCATTTAATGATATAAATTCATTTTTCCCTGTATAAATTCTAGCAAGTAATAGAGCCCCTTCATTAGCCTCGGATCCTGAACAGCAAAAAAATGAATGATTAATATCCCCAGGTAACACAGATGAGAGTTTTTCAGCAAGGTTAACTATTGGCTCAGTTAAATATATAGTGCTTGTGTGAATTAGGGTCTTCATTTGATCGATTGTAACCTTTAAAATTTCAGGATTACAATGACCACAATTAATAACAGAAACTCCTGCATAAAAATCAAGATATTTTTTACCTTGTGAATCAAATAAATACTGCATTTCACCCCTTACAATTTGAGGAGGAGTCTTGTAAAAATGTTGTGAACATGGAAAAAGAAATTGTTTTTTCTTTTCAATGATTTTTTTTGGACCTATATAATTTGGCATTATTATACCTCCCTTAAATATTATAGCCCCTCGGCATTCGCCGAGGGTTGTGTTTCAAG
>DHIM01000051.1 GCA_002403785.1 Clostridium sp. UBA4746 | reverse complement strand
ACGGTATGATAAAGAAGGATAAAGATAGAGTATATTTTATTAATTATCCAGATGATATTTTAAATGATATTTATTATCAAAATATTGAGGAATGTGGAACTTATAATAGATATAAGTAACTTTCAGAAGAACTTTATAAATATTTAGAGAATAAAAAATAAAGTTTGCGTGCTTTAATCGATGTAATAAAACGCTTTACATAGGAATAACATTGTAGAGGGTGATAAAATGGTAATAGACAATCAAGAACGATTTGATACTTATAAAGATAAACTAGTTTGGACTAAAATTATTAGAATTAACTCATTTCCTAATACTAAAAGTACGCATTTAGTAAAATATTATAAAACCAAAACTAAAGAAGAATATTATATATTTGAATATATTAGCGCTGATAATAATGGTATTATTGTAGATAATTTCAATGATCATGATTGGAGTGAAATAATAAAACAGATTGATTTTACAGAGAATTGCTATATTTATTCTCATAATATTTATGACAGAAATAACTTTAGATTAGTAACAAGAGGAAAAATAATTAACATGTATATACAAGAAACAAACAACTTGAGTAATCGTTAAGTAAATAAATAAAAACAATTTATTTGCTTGGAAAAGCATCTACATTAATTGTAGGTGTTTTTATTTTGATTAAAATTTAAGATGCAAATTAATATATTGTTACTTCTTTAACGTTCATATTAGGGCAGTATTTAATTATTACTATAAGTTATTACTTAATAAAATAAATGCTGAAAAATAATTTGATGCTTTTTAAGCATATTATTTAAATGGTAATTATAAAAAAAATATAAATAAAGTACAGCATAATATATATTAAAGTATGGCATAATAATGTTATTAAGTAATAGAGAACATAGTTTTATAGTTTTTCTTAAAGGGCTATTCAATAATAAATATATAAGCAAAAGGTGTGTGAAAAATGAATAAATTAGAAAAACTAATAGATGCAGGATTTAAGGTTAAAATTCAATCAAGTTCTAAATTTTGTTTAACTTTAGATGATGAAATTCCTAGTGTGAGCTTTAATTCAGACAGCGTAGAGGAAGCTGTTGATTTGGCTTATGAATTTGTAAAAGAACAGAAAAAAGCAGAGAAGACTGAAATAGAAAATCAAAAAACAGATTATAAAATTAGAATTGATGTACCAGAACAACCAGAATTAAAAATTAATGAAGATATGCTTAATGATGAATTCAAGACGACGAATACTATTAGATTGTATTCATTTGTTTGGGAGCAGTTCAAAGATTTTACAGAGATTTATAAAGACTATAAGAGCATGGATTTGGTCAGCATGGCACTTCTAGAATATATTGAGAAATACAAAGAATAATATATAAAGATATTGATTCATATTTTTGTATATTATTTAATAATTAGTATATATAAAGAAAAAACCTTCCTCATAAAAAATAAGGAAGGTTTTTTGTTCTTGTGTTAGAAAAGTTTATTAACTATTTGCTGCAATTTTATCTATTGCTTGTATATATTCATTTGCTTTTATAGGGTTATATTGATTTTCCCATTTGGATATAACGACACAAGCAAGTGAATTACCAACTACATTTACCGCAGTTCTTGCCATATCTAAAATACGATCTATTCCTGCTATGAATGCTAAACCTTCTACTGGAATACCTACAGAACCTAATGTTGCCAAAAGAACTACAAAGGACACTCCTGGAACACCTGCTATACCTTTTGAAGTAACCATTAATACAATCATTAAATTTATTTGTGTAAGTAATGGTAAATGAATTCCATATAGTTGAGCAATGAAAAGTGCTGCTATGGCTTGATATAAAGTGGATCCATCTAGATTAAATGAATATCCTGTTGGTATAACAAAGGAAGCTATTGCCTTTGGACAACCGAATTTCTCCATTTTCTCCATAAGTTTTGGTAAAACTGCTTCAGAACTAGCCGTACTATATGCTAGAATTAGTTCATCCTTTAAAAGTTTTATAAATGAAAATATATTCACTTTAACTATTTTAGCAACTAATCCTAATACAACAATTACAAAAAATATCATAGCACCGTAAGTGGTTATAGCTAATTTGGCAAGTGGAATTAGCGCAGCAAGACCAAATTTTGAAACTGTTATACCGATAAGTGCGAATACACCAAATGGTGCAACCTTCATTATTTGATTGGTTACCCAAAACATTGCTTGAGCAACTCCTTCAAAAAAGCGAAGGACTGGTTTGCCTTTTTCTCCAACTGACCCAATTCCTAAACCAAACATAATTGAAAAGAAAATAATTGGAAGCATATCTCCATTACCTAAGGACTGGAAAATATTAGTTGGTACAATATTTACAAAGGTATCAGCGAAGCTATGATGCTGAACTGTTGATGCAGTATTTACATAGCTTGAAATACTTGTCTTTACAAGTGAATGCATATCTATGCCTGTTCCTGGATGAACTACATTGCCTATTAATAAACCGAGACAGATTGCAACAGTAGTAATAACTTCAAAATATAGAAGTGTCTTACCGCCAAGTTTCCCAACTTTTTTTATATCTCCTACACCAGCTATACCTACAATTAATGATGAGAAAACAATTGGTACAACTATCATTTTAATCAATCTTAAAAATATATCACCTATTGGTTTAAGAAAAGTCGATACTGTTGGATTACCATAAAATATTGCTCCTACAAAAACGCCTAAGATAAGACCAACAAGAATTTGAATAGCTAATGTAAATTTAATTTTCTTCATGAATATTTCCACCTCTTCTTAAATAAATATACTTATTTAACCTTCCACCTTTTTTTTATCCTCATATAATTGTATATAAAAAGTTATAATATGTCTACATAAATAATATTCGAAAAAGTTATTTATGTAGAGTAAAGGGCCGGTTAGTTAATAAAAACACTTATCATCTACTAAGATGTACCCTTTGTCAAGGACAATTTAAAAAAGACTATGCAACATTAAGGAGATGATTTCTGTATTGAACAGGAGTCATTCTTTTTAAATTCCATTGATATCGGTAATTATTATAGTAGATCATATATTGCTTAATTTCGTGTTTTAATTCTTCTAAAGTTTCGCATGACTTTATGTATGCTTCATCTTTAAAATGTCCAAAGAATGATTCCTGTGGGGCATTATCCCAACAGTTTCCACGTCTTGACATAGACTGTCCTAAGCCACACTTCTTTACTAACTTTTAAAAGATTGGACTTGTATAATCGACTAAAGAAAAGGG
>DHIM01000379.1:11273-31372 GCA_002403785.1 Clostridium sp. UBA4746 | reverse complement strand
GTTAACACTATCTTTTATTTGATTGTTCTTATCTGTTAATTTTAAACTTTTGAATACAACTCTTCTTGATTATTTTAGTCTTAACTTCTCATTTCGTTCTATTTGTATAACTATTCCATCCTGTATCACTAGTGTTACAGATCCATATTGTGTTGTTTTAAGTAATTCCAAAAGTCTTTTTAAGTTTTCTTCTGAGATAGTCCGATTATCAAGTAATAATTTTTTCCTCTCCATAACTAGCCCCCCATTAAACCAAATAAAATCCCCCTATAGGCTAGCTATAGGAGGATAATTTCCCTATTAGCTTCCCATCTTCAAGGTTTAAACCTACTGGAATTAGCACCTATAAATTAAAAATTCAGGTTGCCGGGTTTCATAGGGCCAGTCCCTCCACCACTCTTGATAAGAAGTTTCTATTTAGTTTTAAAGTTAACAATACATTAAACATATATTGTAAATATATTAAGCACTAGCTCCTACTGTAGTAGTATAAATCTTTTCTAGTAAAGTTAGGGCACCTCTATATCCTATATATGATCTAGAAATTACCACCTCATAGGAAGCAGGAAAACCTACTTCTATTATGGAAGTCTTAAGCTCTTTTGCAAGATCTCGTTCCCAAGTAGTACCAAATATTATTGGTGGTTTATGACCATAATCTGTATTTCTTATTTTCTCATGAATAGTATAACTATCTTCTTCAAATTCAACATCTGTCGACACATCTTCTGCAATATTTTGATATAATTTGCGAATTGCATCGCGATATTCCTCAGGTGGATTTTCCGTAACAATCTGCTTTCCAGGAACTAACCCTAACTGGTTTACCAAAAACTTTGTTAAAGCAATGTTATAGGCACTATCACCAATAATCGCAAATTTTGCAGGTAATCCCCACCAATATTCAGCATAGAAATCCGAGAAATCTCCCAAGTAGTTGTAATAGATTTTTTCTTCCGCTTGTATGAACGCTTCTGCTTTTTCTACATCAAGTCCAGCGAAATTCACTACATTTCGTAGAAAAGCACTAGTCTCCATACCTCCAATAGGTATAATAGGTACGTGTAAATAAGGTTGATCATATTTGTTTTTCAAATGTTCTGCGGTTTGAAGTCCAAGCCATGGAGAAAGAACTAGATTAAACTGAGATTTCGGAATATTTTTCCACTCAGAAACTCCTTCTGAATCATGTCCAAATAGTATATTTACCTTAAGGCCTATACCTTGTAAAATTCTTTTTATTTCTGTAAGGTCTCCACGCCAAAAGGTATTATGGTAAGGAAGCAAAGACCAAACATTAACTGTTCCCTTTTCTTTAGGTCCATCATATTCTCCCACATATTGATCTATAATAGCTTTGGTAATTAGCTCATGTCCAGTGAAATTATTTCCTTTAAACCCACCAGTCTCTGCAACCACAATGGGAACCCCTTGTTTTTGAAAATCACTTACTACAGATTCTACATCATCACCTACTAGGTCTGAAATGCAACCAGTAACCACAACAAACAAATCCGCATCTAGAATCTTAATAGTGGACTCAATCAATTCTGTAAGTCTCTCTGCGCCACCAAATATAACCTCTTTTTCAGAACAGTTAGTACTTGGGACCACTGGACCACCACCATATCCTGCGCCTTGAAATCCATTGTAAAAAGCAAGATTCATATATTGTTTATCTGCACAACCTGGTCCACAATGAGTTATAGGAATTACTCTCGGGATCGCTGAAGCACTATGCATTGCTCCGAGAGAACATACATAACGAACTTGTTCAATAGAATTAGTCTTAACCATTTCTTCTGCTGCAGTTTCTAAATTTTTATCATTAACTTGAATATCACTCATAATATTTTCCTCCATACTTCTTAAATTTTTTCTTTTGCAAGGATAAACGGATCTTCTTGCTCTAACCACCATTGTTTATATGGTAATTTTGTATGAGCTGCAATATCTAGATGAAACTTCTTATGTGCCAAAATATCCAAAATAGTTTCTCCTAAGTTTAATATTCCTTGATATCCTAAAGCATGGTGTTCATCACCAAGTGGAGCAGCTGGTATACCCATTCGTGAGGCAAGTGGTGCAAGTCCATTATGCCTAACAAGAATAAAATCAGGGTTTACTCTCTTAAGTAGTCCATAAAAATGATATTGCTGACGATTACTTACGCTAAAATTAGGAACATCTCCAGAGTCCTTAACCATAAATTCAAGAGAGTTCTTGCTTTCATCCGGAGTATTTGAAAGTGGATCCTGACTATCATAAATAGGGTCATGATGGAATACAGGTGATCCATTAACCTCTACTCCCAGTTCTCTAAGCACAGAAATCAATCCATGAGCATAAGAGGAACCCGTTGCAACATATCCTTTTTTACCCTTAAGAAGTTTTTTAAGTTCCGCTAGTCGAGGAGCTATTCTTGCGTGTTCCTTTGCTATATATATTTCTGCTTTTTCCTCTGTATGGGTTACACGTGCTAGTTCACGAAGCCAAGCATCAGTTCCATCAAACCCATAGGGTTGAGGAGACTTAATTTCAGGCACTCCAAATTCTTGCTCTAAACCTGCAGCCAAGTATGATGATAGTGTATGACAAAAACCTACTGTAGCTGCAGCTTCTGACATTTGTGCTAATTCATCTACAGTGGCCATATCAACTACGAAGTTAACTCTAAGTCCTAACTCTGCAAGCATTGGAGTAAATACGTCAGTACCCCACAAATTAATGACATTTACCAAATCTTTCTGTTTCTTAGGATTTTTACGAATAATTTGTCTCAAAAGTCCATGTTGTACGGCATCAAAGCCTGTACTCCAGTGTTTAGATTTAAAGCCCTCACAATGTAGTGGAACAACCGGAATCTTAAGTTCTTCTTCTAATTTAACTGCAACACTATCTACATCATCACCAATAATACCAGTAGCGCAAGAAGTTCCTATAAAGATAGCCTTTGGTTTATGCCGAGTCCATGCATCTCTTATAGATTGTTCCAGTTTTGCTATTCCTCCGAACACCATGTCTGATTCTTGCAAATTAGTACTAATTATTTTAATGTTTTGAACTGGTAACTTACGCATTGCAAGTCCATTACGGTATATAGAGTTGTAAATCACTTGACCAGCACCACACCCAATAGGTGAATGTTGAATAAGTACTGCGTCGCGAATATTTCCCGCCTGGCATTCAACCATCATCTCACTACATACAGATCCTTGAGTAAAAGGACCCCTAGCTTCGCATAACCTTTCTCCGTCATTTACTCCACATCCACTACATATCGTTGATGATTCCTTTAAAAGATTCGAAGCACTACCATTATCCCAAGCAATTATGGTACCCAGTCGCTGTTCACGATTTTCTACAACCGGTGTATCAAGATTAATTTTCATAAATCCATTCCTCCCTGTGTAAATAAAATTATTTAAATGTATAAATCATTATTATAAATTTCCAGCGGATCCAGTTCCTACTACTCCAGATTCTAGATCAAGTAATGCGTCTGCCCATTTGGCTGCCCAATCTCTTAGTTCTTGCACACCAAGTGGCGATGGAGTTTTTGACTCTGTATGTTCATTAATTTTCGTCGCAAGCCTATTATAAATCTTAGCTTGTTCTGAATTTGGTGCATTCTCAATGGTGGTTTTACCATGAAGCTCACTTTGAGTTACTGTAATAGATCTAGGCACATATTCCATTATTTTTGTATTTGTTACTTTTGCAAAATCATCAACTATATCCTTTGCATAAGGAGTATTAATTGAATTAGCTATAATCCCTCCAAGCAATGCTCCACCCGACTTAGAGTATTTCTGAATTCCCTTAAATAGATTATTTGATGCATATACAGACATAAAATCTGATGATGAGACTGTAAACACATGTTCTGCGATTCCCTCTCTTATTGGGACTGCAAATCCTCCACAAACAACATCTCCCAAAACATCATATATAACATAGTCTAAATCAAGTTCTTCGAATACCCTTTGCTGTTTAAATAATTGAACAGCTGTTATAATCCCACGTCCTGCACAACCAACTCCTGGGGCTGGTCCACCTGCTTCTACACAATAAATTCCATTAAATCCTCGAAATAATACATCATGTGCCTTTACTGAATTTTTTTCTCTTAATGTATCTAGTACAGTTGGAATATAATCTCCACCTCTTAAGGTATTTGTAGAATCACTTTTAGGGTCACAACCAAATTGTAAAACCTTATAACCTTGTTTTGATAATGCTGCGCTTATATTTGAAGTTGTAGTAGATTTACCAATACCACCTTTACCATATATTGCGATTTGTTTAATTTTTTTTGCCATTTTTATCACTCCTATTTTTATTATTTTATTTTAGTTTTTAAGCTTGTACTTTTATCAATGTCTGAATAATATTTGATTAATTTTTTTAAGGCATCCTCTATGAAATCATGGACATCAAAAACATCTATTCCTTTTGCTTTCAATGCCTCAACGGCACCATTTCCAATTTTACTAACTAAAACTGCTCTTGAGCCTTCAAGTGCCTTCACTGCGGACATTAGCTTATTTTCATCATGTTCTCCATAATTACAAAAGGCTTGTGTTTCTAATAACTTTAGATATTTAAAATTATCCCCTTCCACTTCAAAAATCAAAAAATTTGTAGCTTTTCCAAAATGCTGATTTACAACCTTGCCATCACTACTAGCTACGGCTATTTCGTACGACATCAAATCACCCCTATTCTATATTAATATTGAATCACCCCAAGTGGTAAGTTAACCATGTGAAAAGGTCTCAAGATTTAAACGGGCTCCATAAAGTTTGCTTGAAAGATCTTCTTTACCTGGTATTCCGCACGCATCTGCACGGCAATGTTTGCAATGCCTAAATACCTCAAGATGTTTTTCAGCTAAGGTTCTTGCCTTATCCAATTGTTCACATGTAGGTGTCGGTATTTGACTGAATTCATGTTGAGGTATAAGTGGAATAATATTATATAAAGTTGCACCTTCAGCCTTAACAGTTTTTGCTATTTCCTCAATATGTTCATCATTAATTCCAGGTATTAATACAGAATTCACCTTAATAATAACCCCAAGCCTGCTCATTACAGCGATACCCTTTAGTTGATTTTTAATAAGAATTTTGGCTGCTTCTTCCCCATAATGTACTTTACCCTCATACACTATATGCGATGTGATTTGACTCTGAATGTATGGATCCACTGCATTTACTGTGACAGTTATTGTGTCCACTCCTGCCTTATAAAGTTCCATTGCATATTTATAAAGCAATAATCCATTAGTACTCATGCATTTTATTAAATCTGGATATGCAGCATCAACAAGTTTAAATGTTTCAATCGCCTGAGTCGTTGCCAAAGTATCGCCAGGACCTGCTATTCCTACCACAGTTATTTGTGGGCATAGTGCTAATGCTTTCCTTATAGTTTCAACTGCATCCTTTGGATCTAATATGCCACTCGTAACACCCGGTCTATCTTCATTGCTATTACAGTCTCTAATGCAAAATCTACACTGTATATTGCAAGCAGGGCTTACGGGAAGATGTATTCTTCCAAAATTCGAATGAGCATCTTTACTTAAACATGGATGTAATTTTGCAAGATGCGAAAAATCTCTATTTTTACTATTGGCGTTTGCCATGGGCTTTCCTCCTTTATCATTTTCAAAAACTACTTGGCGCTTTTAACTTTGTAATCCATGTCCTTTAATCCAAGTCATATTTTTCTTCCTTAAAAATTCTTATAAAAAATCCCCTTCATTTTAAATAAAGAAGAGGATAAAATGCATAAAAGCCCATGGAATTGTTCACTTTAATTGCACTTTCACTCATCTTTCAGAACAACGTTCTGATGGACTTAGCACCGTGCATGTCAAAAACCATGTGGTTGCTGAAACTTCATCGGGCCATTCCCTTAGTTTCTCTAGATAAGAATAATTATTAAATTTTGATTTTTGCAATTTTTGATTGCTTGAGGTTCATTATACTTACTACTTTTTTAAATGTCAACAATAAACTTTAAATATTTTCCATTGTTAAATTCTTAAATAAAAGCCTAATCATAGCTAATATATTATATATTTAAACTCTCTTTATCCTAATAATGAACTTTCGACACATGACCATGCGCGTTTTGAATATATAGTCTTTATACCAAGCCTTTTTGACTCTTTTTTTACATGGTTACAAACCCCATGACTAACATAATCAGTTAATACTAAGATCAAATCAATATTTTTAGGAATTAAAATACACTTATGTTTGTTCTTCCTACCACTTATATGTTTAGCAACACAATATCCATTTTTACAAAGATTGCAATTTATTATTTCAATATTATCCCCACCTACAATTAATATACTCATAGCCCCCACCGTTAAAGAAAATTATAACCCCACGTTCTTACAACGGTTTTCACCACCTTTCTCTTTGAAATATTTAATAATTTAAAATCTAAGTTCACTTATAACCTACTATTCCTATTATAATACTATGTATTGTTGAAATATGCAAGTTATTTATAATAAAAATCAATTTAACATTAATTCGACTATTTCACATATACATTAATGCACTCATTCATATTTTTAAATTTCTTATTAAGGCATAACATCATCCTTATTCTAATGTTATGCCTTAAACTTTTCGACACAAAATATGTTGACATTATAAATACATACGGTTAATATAATTAGTAACTTTAGTATTCATATATGTTTGCTATATTATGATAATTTATTTCTATATACTTTGTTTAGGACATATTGCAATCAATCATAAAACATTCTAAAGGGGTGGTTATATTTGAATTTTATATTTTTCTCTCCACAATTTCCAAAAAATAATACCGAATTTTGTTATCAGTTACAAAAATGTGGGGCTAATGTTCTGGGAATTGTTGATGTTGATTTTTCTTCTCTAAACGAAAAACTTAGATTATAATATCTTATATTATAGAGGAATTTGTAGATGGAATCATCTTAACCTATGATGGACTTGTAGATAAATATGGTAATATAGCTTTTGCAGTTAGCCATGAATTCGACCAAAGTATTATGGAAGTAGTTAATACTGATAATCACTTATATTATTTTTATTTTAAAAAAATAGACCCTGAGGTAAAAACTAGTGGCCGAAATGTATTAAAAGCCTTTGATGTACGCGAATTTTTTTTCATATTGAGTTTTTCAATTCTAAAAAGGATGATAGAATAATCGCCCTAGAAGTTAATATGAGACCACCAGTTGCGTGGATGACTGATGCAATCAATTTCACTTATGACATTGATATTTATAAAAAATGGGCAAGTATGGTTGTAAACAACAATGTTGGTGGCCCCTATTGGGGTAAATATTATACAGGGTAATCAAGCCGTAAAAGGCATAAAAATTATGTTCACAACCATAAAGAAATATTACAAACCTATTCATATGAAATTATTAATTTTGATGATATTGAAGATATATTTAGCAGAGCGATGGGAAACAGTGCTTTCCAATTCAGATCAATAATTTAGATAGAGTAAAAGAAATTGTAAGCTATATTCAGTTAGAGAAATAGAGAAGGAGTTTATTTATGAAGATTGCCTATCACAAAGAGCACAGTTTTTTTAAACAGAGATTTACTTGCTCTGAGTGGAGTATATTCAACTAATTATTTTTTTGGTGATTACATGAATGACGATTACTATTTGAGCAAATACAGACAAAGTAAAATTTTTATTTGTGTTAAATTTAACCCTCATTTAATTAATACAAAGGTTATAAACCACTATTTACTTAAGCTTTAATATAACAGTTATTTTTGTTCCAATACCTTCTTTGCTTTCTACATTTATAGTTCCATTATGTACATCCACAATCAATTTAGCAATAGATAATCCAAGGCCGGTACCACTTTTTTCTTTGGACCTGGACTTATCTACAGTATAAAATCTTTCAAATATATTTTGGATTTCGTCTGCTGGTATACCTATGCCACTATCGCTAACAGTTATTTTCACCGTTTTATTTTGAATTTCTGAACTTATATCAATTCCCCCTTGTTCCGGTGTAAATTTAATACTATTATCAATTAATATCCTAAGCATCTGCTTTATCATTTTATGATCTGCAACTATGCAAACAAAATCATTTCTATTACTTGATATTACATGACTATTATCTATAATGATACTTTCTTTTAATACTACGCTAATAAGATCATTAAGCATAAATTCTTTTTTATCTATTTGTTGATTTTCACTATTACCTTTAGCAATAAACAATAGTTTTTCAACTAAATCTGCCATATTACTAGTTTCGAGCTTAATAGCATTAATAGACTTTTCTAAGGCATCTCTGTCATCTTTACCCCATCTGTCAATTAGGTTTGCATAGCCCTGTATTACTGCAATAGGCGTTCTAAGCTCATGAGACGCATCAGAAACAAACTGAATTTGTCTATCAAAAGCTTCCTGAAGTCTGTCTATCATTGTGTTAAAAGTGTTGCCTAGTCTTTTAAGTTCATCATTAGGACCGACAACCTCAATTCTTCCCTTCAAATTGTTAATGCTAATATTATCAGCCGCTTTAGTTATTTCGTCAATAGGTTTTAACATTTTTTTACTTATACTGTATCCTAATATAACCGAAACAATCATACCTATAAAATCAGCTATTGCCATTAACACAAACAGTATTTTCATAAAGTCATATTCGTTATCCATATCCTTAACTACTTGAATATAGACTAATCCATATTCTATAGTTTCAATCTTTAAATTTTTATATACTAAATGTTTGTCATTTTCTTTAAAATATCTTATTTTATCAAAAGGTTCTTCAATTATAATATTATAATTAAATTCTCTTGATTTGTTTAGTACATTTCCATTCTCTTGTAATATTCTTATGGATACACTTTGTTTCGATGGAACTTCTGAAATCAATTCTTTACCTAATAAATCATGCTCATTTCGAGACATAACCATATTTAAAACTATCATTTTAACATCTTCTATTTGTTTATTTGCTTGAGTATACAAATAATATTTTATTCCATATAAAATTGAGGCATTTAAAATAAGTAACACTAATGAAAACATTACAGCATAAACTATAGTTAATTTTACAGAAATTTTTGCACTTCTAATAATTTTAAAATTCATAATTAATCGCCTTTAACAACATATCCTACCCCTCTTATAGTGGTTATAAGTTTATTTTCGAATCCATCATCAATTTTACTTCGTAAGTATCTTATAAACACATCTACTACATTGGTATCCCCTATATATTCGTAACCCCACACCTTCTCAATTAATTGAGATCTTGTCAGCACAACATTTTTGTTTATTAACAAAATCTCCAAAAGGTCGTATTCCTTTTTTGTAAGTCCAATTTCCTTGTCACCCCTCATAACATTATGAGCTTTATTATCCATAACTATATCTTTAACCTTGATTTTTTTAGTGTCAGTGCTTATAATATTATTTCTTTTATACACTCTAATTCTTGCTAATAGTTCTTCTATTGCAAATGGTTTTGTGAGATAATCATTAGCTCCTACATCTAGTCCTAAAACTTTGTCTGCTATGTCACTTTTTGCCGTAAGCATAATTATAGGTACCTGCGACGACTGCCTAAGTCTTCTGCAAACCTCAATTCCATTAAGTCCCGGTATCATAATATCAAGAAGTACTAAATCATACTCATCTTTCTCAGCTATTTCTAGACCTTCTCGTCCATTATAAGCTACATCAACTTCATACCCTTCATGACTTAATTCCATTTCAACAAACATTGACATCAGCTTTTCATCTTCCACTAATAGGATTTTAAACTTTTTCAATATAACACCTTCCCTTTAAAGTAGAATAGTGAAGAAATAGCCCCTTGTATTTAACCCATAGCTAAATAACAATAACTTCATTAACTAATTCTCCTATATTTTCAATATAGCATTCCACAACATCTCCATTTTTTAATACCTTAGGTGGCTGAAATCCCATACCAACAGCGCTTGGAGTTCCTGTAGAAATTATATCACCTGGTTTTAAAGTTAGTCCCTTTGACAAATCACTAATAATATACGGTATATCAAAAATCAAATTTTTAGTATTTGAATTCTGTCTTAACTCACCATTAATACTACACTTAATATTTAACTCCATTGGTAAGGGAATTTCGTTTTTATGTACTATACAAGGTCCCATAGGACAAAATGTATCTAAACTTTTTCCTTTAAACCATTGTGTATGTTTTCCCTGCAAATCTCTAGCTGAAACGTCGTTTATAATTGTGTATCCAAAGATATATTCTTCTGCTTTCTCAGGTTTAATATTAAACCCTTCTTTACCAATTACTATAGCTAGCTCCACTTCATAGTCCACTTGAGTCGTAACATCATTAGAAAATTTAATATTTTCTTCACTTCCAATTGCAGGAGATGCAACCTTAGTAAAATATATGGGAAACTCAGGTATTCCTGTGTCTGTTATTTTAGTCATCTTAATTTCTTTCACATGGTCTACATAATTTTTACCAAGACAAAATATATTTCTTTTAGGATTTGGTATCGGAGCGAGTAATTTAACTGAATTTAATAAAACATAATTAAATTCATTATTTTTAATAGCTTTCTCTATTTTTTCTATTTTATTTTCATCAAATTTTTCTATTAGTTCAGTCATTGAACTAACATTATTTTCTCCTATAACATTAAGGATTTCATTTAAAAGTATGACCCTTTCCTCACTTACTATTCCTAAGCTTTCTTCACTATTATTTATATACGAAACAAATTTCATAATTTTAATTCTCCTTATGATCTAAATTATTATTCAATTAAGCATTACTAAAATTATAACAACAAATAACAAATAAGTCCCTTTATTTATATAAAAAAATAGACCAACTAATAAAATAAGTTGGTCTATTACTATTGAATTTTAAATGCAATTATTTATCATAACGAAGGGCATCTCGACCTTCAGCACCATTGCTAATTCTGATAATATTTTTTACATCATAAACAAATATTTTCCCATCACCCATTTTCCCTGTATGCAGTACTCTCTTTGCAGTTTCTACAACCAAGTCCGAAGGAATATCACAAACCACTACTTCTACTTTTATTTTAGGTAGAAGATTAATGTCTAAAGCTAAACCACGATAAAATTCTTTATGCCCCTTTTGCATTCCACATCCTAAAACGTTAGATACTGTCATACCGCTAATACCAATTGCATTTAGAGCTTCCTTCAATTCCTCAAATCTACTTGAAGAAGTAATAATCTCTATCTTTGAAAATTTTTCGTCCATACTTGTACCCCCTTCTATTTTATATTTATTCGAGATAATTACCTTAGTGAGTTAAATATCTATCCCACCATAAGCCTCTTCACCATGTAAAGAAACATCTAATCCATCCATTTCTTCTTCACTTGTTACTCTTAAAACCATAAATTTACTTATTACTTTTAATATAATAAAGGTCATTATTGCTGAGTATGCAATAGTTGCTACAATTGCTATCAGTTGAATTCCTACTAATTTAATATTACCATATATTAATCCATTTGCGCCAGCAGAATTTATAGCCTTTGAAGCAAAAACGCCAGTAGCTATTCCTCCCCAAATCCCTCCAATTCCATGACACCCAAAAGCATCTAATGAATCATCATATCCTAATTTTTGTTTAACTACCGTTACGCTAAAGAAACTAAACACGCCTCCAATTCCGCCTATTAATATTGATGCCAAAGGACTTACAAAACCTGCGCCTGGGGTTATAGCTACAAGTCCTGCAACCATACCGCTTGCAATACCGAGTGACGTAACTTTTCCTCTAGCAACTACCTCGCATATACTCCAAGCTATAATACCAGCAGCAGCAGATGTATTAGTTGTAATAAATGCATTTAATGCTACACTATTTAATGCTAGTGCACTCCCAGCATTAAATCCAAACCATCCAAACCACAAAATTCCAGCGCCTAACATTGTCATAGGAAGATTATGAGGAGTAATTGTTTTTAGTTTTTTTCTCTTCCCTATTACGAATGCTGCAACGAGTGCTGATATACCCGAACTTATTTCAACAACATACCCACCTGCAAAATCTAATACTCCTAAATTTCTAAGCCATCCGCCAGCACCCCATACCCAGTGTGCAATTGGATCATAAACTAATATTGACCATAGTAAAATGAATACCGAAAATGCAAAAAACTTCATTCGCTCAGCAATTGCTCCTGAAATTATAGCAGGGGTAATTATTGCAAACATAAGCTGAAATAACATAAATACTGATTGTGGAATCGTAGCTGCATAATTAGTGTTTGGAAGAAATCCTACACCTTGCAATCCAATAAATTGAAAATTACCAATAAATCCAGCAAAATCTTTTCCGAAACATAATGTATACCCTATTAGAACCCATTGAATTGATACAATTGCCATTGCCGCATAACTATGCACTGTAGTACTAAGTACATTTTTTCTTCTTACCATTCCTCCATAAAACAATGCTAATCCCGGTGTCATTAACATTACTAATGCTGTCGCAAAAATTATAAATGACGTATCTGCAGCATTTACTGCCTTCATAAAAATTCCTCCTATTTAAATGCTATTCCTAAATCCAAAAATTTACATCGTAGTTACAATGAATTTTTGCATGTCAATAAACGTCATTTTACTTAATTTTACGACAAAAGTCAAGCTTTTTTACTACATTAACAAAATTGTATATTTAATAATGTTTAATTTCGAACATATTCAAATAATAATTTAATAAATATAAAATAAATATTTTCGTTTATTTATTTTATATGATATTTGAAAAGTATATTCTTGCAATCCTTTACTTACTGTGAGACCTTACTTATAAAAAAAAATAGACCAACTTAATAAGTTGGTCTATTACTGTTAAATTTTAAATATAATTATTTGTCATAACGAAGAGCATCTCGACCTTCTGAACCATTACTTACCCTAATAATATTTTTTACGTCATAAACAAATATCTTTCCATCACCCATTTTTCCTGTATGCAGTACTTTTTTTGCAGTTTCTACAACCAAGTCTACGGGAATATCACAAACAACTACTTCTACTTTTATTTTAGGTAGAAGATTAATGTCTAAAGCTAAACCACGATAAAATTCTTTATGCCCTTTTTGAATTCCGCATCCTAAAACATTAGATACTGTCATACCGCTAATACCAATTGTATTTAGAGCATCTTTCAGTTCCTCAAATCTGCTTGAAGAAGTAATAATATCAATCTTTGATAATTTTTCATCCATACCTGTACCCCCTTTTACTTTATATTTCATATTGCAACTTAAAAATGTTAAATATTTGGACTACCATAAGCTTCTTCACCATGAAGAGAAACATCTAATCCGTCACTTTCTTCTTCATCTGTTACTCTTAAATTAGCAAATTTACTTATTACTTTTAATATGATAAAGGTCATTATAGCTGAGTATGCAATAGTTGCACCAATTGCTATAAGTTGAATTCCTACTAATTTAATATTACCATATATTAATCCATTTGCACCAGCAGAATTTATAGCCTTTGAAGCAAAAATACCAGTAGCTATTCCTCCCCAAATTCCTCCAATTCCGTGACACCCAAAAGCATCTAAAGCATCATCGTAATCAACTTTTTGTTTAACTACAGTTACGAAGAAGTAACATAACATGCCTCCAAATCCGCCTATTAATACTGAAGACATAGGACTTACAAAACCAGCTCCCGGAGTTATTGCTACAAGTCCTACAACTAAACCACTTGCGATACCAAGTGATGTAACTTTCTTTCTAACAACTAACTCACATATACCCCAAGCTAATGCAGAAGCCGCAGCGGATGTATTAGTTGTAATGAATGCATTTAATGCTACTCCATTTACTGCGAGTGCACTTCCTGCATTAAATCCAAACCATCCAAACCATAAAAGCGCAGCTCCGAGTAGTGTCATAGGAAGATTGTGAGGAGTAATTGTTTTTAATTTTTTCCTTTTTCCTATTACAAGTGCTGCAACAAGTGCCGATACACCTGAACTTATATGAACAACATTTCCACCTGCAAAATCTAAAGCTCCTAAATTTCTAAGCCATCCGCCATAACCCCATACCCAATGTGCAATAGGATCATATACTAATGTAGACCATAATAAAATAAATATCACAAATGAGATGAATTTCATTCTCTCAGCAATTGCACCTGAAATTAATGCAGGAGTAATTATTGCAAACATTAGCTGAAACAACATAAAGGCTGATTGTGGGATTGTAGCTGCATAATTAGCGTTTGGAAGAAATCCCACTCCCTGCAATCCAAGGAATTGAAAATTACCAAGAAATCCGGCAAAATCCTTTCCGAAACATAATGTATACCCTATAAGTACCCATTGAAGTGATACAACCACCATTGCTGCATAGCTATGCATTGTAGTACTAAGTACATTTTTCCGTCTAACCATTCCACCATAGAATAAAGCAAGTCCTGGCGTCATTAACATTACTAATGCTGTTGCAAAAATTACAAATGACGTATCTGCAGCATTTACTCCGTTCATTAAAATTCCCCCTAATAAATTATTATTTCTTAAGATATAAAAATTTTTATTATAGTCACAATGAATTTTTATATATCATTAAAAGTCATTTTACTTAATTTTTTGACAAAAGTCAAGTATTATTATTTTATTATTAAAATTGTATATTTAATGATTCTGCTCAATTTCAGGCGTATTTACAAGATAACTCAGCTAATATAGCATGTAAACATTTTCGTTTATTTATTTTTTCCTTGATTTTTTAATAGTATATTCTTGCATGTTGTTGTTTTACTCGAACTACTATAGTATATAAAAATCTATTGTCACGATGAAGTATTTTCTCCATTAGCTTACTTGTATAGGAGCCAATTCCCCTACCAATTAAACCTTTAATGCACCCACTTTAATAAGTGAGTGCATTAGTATTATTCTTTGGCACATCAATAATTAAAATCCATTGCTTTTAGCAACTTCTTTAATCCAATATGCACTTTTTTTAAGAATTTTCTTTTGAGTTTTTAAATCTAATTGGATAAATCCATATCTGTTTTTATAAGCATTACTCCAAGACCAGTTATCAATAAATGTCCACATATGATATCCCTTAACATTGCAACCTTCAACTATTGATTTATGAAGCCATGTTAAACCTAAAAACTGAACTACATTCTCTTTTATTAATTCTGCATCCCCGTCTATTATAGAAGGTAATAAATTGTTTTCCTTTATTAGTTTTATTAAATCCTCTGGGTACTCTCCTTTTACGCAAGGATCTAAGAAACTTCTATTAAATAATAAATCAGCTATATTCGCAGATTTTAAATCTGCTGGATTATTACTTCTTGGATATGAAGGTGTTAAATTAAGAATTATTCCTATCTTTGCATTTTCAATATTCAAACTTTTAAATTCTTTTACAGCTTTTGCACTAGCTATAGTGGTATTGTATGCCACCTGCACAGCTCTCTTAAAATCTACTACATTAGGATAGTGAAAATCATATAAATAACCACCTTCTACAGGTACTATAGGTTCATTAAAAGTAAACCACTTTTTAATCCGGTCTCCAAATAATTCAAAACATTTTTTGCATATTTTTCATATTCATTTACTACATATCTGCCTTTTCATTCACTAACCCATCTTCACTAGTACTACCTTCTGATTGTAGTCCTGATGAAGCACTTTTGTTCTTTACATTTATCCTTCAAATACGTAAGTATAATATTCTCTGATTTTCCCATAGTATTCACCTTCCAAATAAATTTTCACTATTATTATATCATATTATCCGGTTAAAACTTATACACATATACACTTTAATATTGCATTATACTAACAAAAATACCTTAGTTGTAAAATATTCGCATCTAATTTAAAATTCAAACTGCTACATAATTCGTGTATAAAATCTTCCCTCAAAATATATTGACAACATAAGAAGACCTATGGTACTATTTATACAATACCTTACTAAAACAGTAGGAATACTATGAGGGGGAAATAAATGAAAAAATTATCTATATTACTCAGTACCTTATTAATAACATCAGTAGGTTTTGTCGGATGTGGGACAAGTAGTAATAAAAATACATCATCTAATAATCTATTAGCAACAATAAAGAGTGAAGGAAAAATACAAATTGGTACTGAAGGAACATATGCACCATATACTTTCCATGACAAGTCAGGAAAGTTAACAGGATTTGATGTTGAAATTGCAGAAGAAGTATCTAAGCGTCTTGGAGTAAAACCAGAATTTGTGGAAACAAAATGGGATGGTATGTTTGCAGGGCTAGATGCCAAGAGATTTGATATGATAGTTAATCAAGTTGGAATTTTACCAGAAAGAGAAAAAAAGTATGATTTTTCAAATCCATATATAGTTTCAAAAGCAGTACTTATTGTAAACAGTACCAATGATACTATTAAAAAGTTTTCAGATTTAAAGGGTAAGAAATCTGCTCAATCATTGACTAGTAACTTAGCTAAAATTGCAAAGGCTAATGGCGCTGTACTTCAACCAGTTGACAGCTTTAATCAAGCAATCGACCTTTTAGTTTCTAAAAGAGTAGATGCTGCCGTTAATGACAGTTTGTCTTTCCTTGATCTAAAAAAACAAAAACCAGGTATTGCCATTAAGGTTGTTGCTGAACAAGGAAATGCGCAACCAAGTGCAATTATGTTTAAGAAGGGCAATAAAGAATTAGTAACTGCAGTTAATAAAGCATTAACTGATATAAAAGCAGACGGTACTTACTCAAAAATTTCAAAGAAATATTTTGGTAGCGATGTATCAAAATAAAAGGGTGATAAAATGAATTTAGACGTAGATACACTAAGAATATTAAGCATTGTTAAAGATTCTTTCTTTCCTTTATTAATTGCTGGAGTTAAATTTACTATTCCAGTAGCCGTGGTTTCTTTCTTGCTTGGTTCAATTTTGGCTATGGCCACTGCTCTCGCTCGTATATCAAAATATAAATCACTAAACCTAATATCAAGTTTTTATGTTTGGATAATAAGAGGGACTCCATTATTAGTACAGTTATTTATAATATTCTATGGATTACCAGCCGCGGGTATAACAATGGGAGCATTAACAGCAGCAATTATAGGTTTCACTTTAAATGTAGGGGCTTATAATTCGGAAGTAATTAGAGCAGCCATTTTATCTATACCTAAGGGTCAGTGGGAGGCTGCAAGTTCAATTGGGATGACTCATACTCAATCATTGCTCCGGGTAATTTTACCGCAGGCAGCTAGAGTATCTGTGCCACCACTTTCAAACTCCTTTATAAGTCTTGTTAAAGATACATCACTTGCTGCAGCAATTACTTTAACTGAAATGTTTCAAATTGCACAACAAATAACAGCATCAACATATGAACCACTCGTATTATACTGTGAAGCAGGTTTTATTTATCTGATGTTTTGTACTATTCTATCTACACTTCAACAAAAGATAGAGAAAAAGCTTGAAAGATATGTGGCTAGGTAATTGGAGGAATTTCATGATTAATATAAAAAATTTACACAAGAGTTTTGGAGATAATGAAATTTTAAAAGGTATAGATTTACGAATTGCAAAGGGTGAAACAACAATTGTAATAGGCCCTTCAGGTTCAGGTAAAACCACCCTTCTTAGGTGCATTAATTTATTAGAAATGCCAAATAAAGGAACCATAAGCATTGGAGATAATAAATTAATATTTGGTGAAAACAAAATGCCTACTGAGAAAGAAATATTATCGCTACGCAGGAACACAGGAATGGTATTTCAAGGCTTTCATTTATTTCCTCACATGACTGTGGTTGGAAACATTATGGAAGGGCTCACTACTGTACTTAAACAATCTAAGAAGGTTGCTCATGATAAAGCGCTAAAGCTTTTAGAAAAGGTTGGGCTTTTAGAAAAATGTAACAGTTACCCTCATGAACTCTCAGGAGGACAACAACAAAGAGTTGCCATAGCACGTGCTATGGCTATAGAACCATTAGTATTGCTATTTGACGAACCAACTTCTGCACTAGATCCCGAACTTGAAGCAGAAGTGCTTAAAGTAATGAAGGGATTATCTCTTGAAGGTATGACAATGGTAGTCGTTACTCATAATATGAGTTTTGCTAAAGACGTAGCGGACAATATAGTATTTATGGATAATGGTCTTATCATTGATAAGGGAACTCCTGAGCAAATATTTAGTAACACAACTAACGCACGAATAAAACAGTTCTTAAATCTAGTTTCTGATTAATAATAAATTATTTGAGGAGGAAAATATATGAAAATTGAATCATTATTAATACATGGCGGAATAGATGGTGATGCTCATACTGGAGCAGTAAATGTACCAATATACCAAACATCTACATTTAAAAAAGGCAAATTTGATGCTGATAACGCATACGAATATTCAAGGTCAGGGAATCCTACAAGAGAAGCGCTTGAAAAATTGATCACAGATCTTGAAGAAGGTTATGCAGGATTTGCATTTGCTTCAGGGATGGCGGCTACAACTGCTACATTATCATTATTTAAAACAGGAGATAAAATTCTAATATCAAACAATATTTATGGTGGAACCTTTAGGGTTATAGACAAATATTTTAATAATTTTGGTATACATTATAGTGCATTTGATTCATCAGATATAAATCAACTTAAAAATAACATTGATGCAAATGTAAAAGCTATTTTTATAGAAACCCCAACTAACCCATTGATGGGTATTACAGATATAAAAGAAGTTGCAAAAATAGCAAAAGAAAATAATTTGATTTTAATTGTTGACAATACCTTTATGACTCCATACTTACAAAAACCAATCACTCTTGGTGCTGATATAGTTATTCATAGTGCTACAAAATATTTAAGTGGACATAGTGATTTAATTGCAGGCCTTGTTGTAGTAAATAATAAGGAATTAGCCGATAGAATACAATTTATACAAAATTCAACAGGCGGAGTTTTGTCTCCATTCGATTCTTTCTTATTAATAAGAGGTATTAAAACTTTAGCTTTAAGAATGGATAGACACAACTCAAACGCAAAGATTGTTGCTAATCTTTTAAGAGATAGAAAAGAGGTAGAAAAAGTATATTATCCAGGGTTTGTTGATCATCCAGGACACACCATTCAGGAAAAGCAAGCTAAAGGATATGGTGGTATCATTTCTTTTGTTCTTAAAAAAGATTATGATTATAAAAAGTTCTTAGAAAGCTTAGAGTTAATAACTTTTGGAGAAAGTTTAGGAGGGGTGGAATCATTAATTTGCCATCCTGCAACTATGACACATGCCGCAGTTCCATATGAAATAAGACAAGAAATCGGCATAACAGATAATTTAATAAGATTATCTGTAGGTGTTGAAAATGTTGATGATATAGTAGAAGATTTAATAAACGCATTCAAACTATAACTTTAACAAATTAAAAACAAAAAAATAAACTTCATAAGAATTAAATTTATAACAAAAAAATTTTGGATCTTCACATTCAAGTGACGATCCAAGATTTAAAATTACTATCTTCACTTTCCATTTATTCAATTCTAGTATAGAAATCAGTGTTATTCTTTAACAACACACCAAACTGAGTATGAATTTTCATTAACAATGAATTCACCATTACCATCATCAGCTATTTTAATCTCTCCAGAAACATTACCAGTTATATCTACAAAAGTCTTACCTGAGAGTTCCTCGGAAACAAACATCTTCTTAGAACCACCATCATTTGCATTTGAAATTAAGGCAGCTAGGCCATTTTCTCTTGTCCAACCCACAATATGAGCGTCATCAAAATAATCATGTTGCACCCCATAAGCAAAATCTCGTCTTGCTTCTAATAATTTATCAAGTTGATCTTTTAAAGGATCTATATCATTAGTTGGCATTCCATAATAATCTCCAAAGAAAACACAAGGTATACCTTCTTGTCTCGTCAGAATGAAAGTATAAGCTCGCACCTTAAATGAATTGTCTACCCAAGACTCAAGGGATTGTCCAGGTTGGGTATCATGGTTGTCCACAA
>DHIM01000379.1:0-11103 GCA_002403785.1 Clostridium sp. UBA4746 | reverse complement strand
CTTAAATCATAGTTCTCCTTCTCATTTGCGGCTGCTACAAAGTTATAATGAAGTGGTACATCAAAAACATTAAATGTATGAGAAGTTTCTTCAACATATTTTTTTAAAATTTCTACATCAGTATGCCAATATTCTCCTACTGTAAAAAATTCTTTATGAGTAATATTTCTTATGTCATTAATGATTTTTGTGAAAAAATCAAATTCCATATGTTTTACTGCATCTAATCTAAATCCATCAAGATCTGCTATTTCAATGTACCATAATGCCCACTTTAAGAGTTCATCATATACTCCAGGTGAACTAGCATCTATATCTGTAAGCATAAGATAAGAATAGTTACCATTTTCCTCATCTACTCCCTCGTCCCACTCCTTACCAAGACCAGTAAATTGAAAGATAGCACTTTCTTTTTTATTTTCGTCCCAATCTACCCCATCAAAATGTTTCCAGTTCCATTTAAAGTCAGAATATTTATTATTTCTCCCTGGAAAGTTGAACTTAGTCCATGCTTTTATATCATATTCATCAGAGATTTTAATATTTCGATCTTCTGGGTCTACTTTAGCTACCTTTACCCATTCAGTTTTGTCCGCGCCACCTTTGTGGTTGAGTACTATATCCGCTAATATCTGTATGTTATTTTTATGAGCCTCATCTATTGCATCTATGTACTCATCTTTTGTACCATATTTAGTTCTCACGCTGCCCTTTTGATCGAATTCACCAAGATCATATAAGTCATAAACACCATAACCAACATCATTACTACCACCCGATCCTTTATATGCTGGTGGAAGCCAAAGAGTATTTATACCTACATCACTTAAGGCTTTACTGTGCTCTTTTAAAAAGTTCCAGTGTCCTCCATCTGAAGGCAGATTCCATTCAAAAAATTGCATTATAGTTTTATTCATAGAAGTCATCTCCTTATTTATTATATTATTAAATAAATGTAATTATAATATTTTATTATAGCATTTAATTATAGAATTGGAAGATTTATTTTTAAAAACAACTACATATTATGATAAAATAATTTATAATCCAACATTTGTCCATGTTATAAGCGCATTATACCTTCTAGTCTGCTGACAACGATTCCCTCTATTTTTTCTACATTTTTCTCATAAAAAAAGCCAGTCAAGTTGATTTAACATCATCTTAACTGACTATTAATGTGGAATTAGCATTTAACTTTGCTTAGTTTTATTTTCTGTTAAAATAACCAATACACGCTTAGCAAGCTTTGCAAAATAATTTGCACTTGGCAGAATTGCCGAATCATCAACTGTAAATTTAGGATGATGCAGTGAATGTGACACACCTGTACCAATATTTACAAATGCACCTGATATTTTCTCCTGATAATAAGCAAAGTCTTCACCAATTAGGGTTTGCGGTAGTTCTTTAATAACATACCCCTGTTCTTTTGCTACATCTATTGCAACAGACGTCCACTCTTTCGTGTTATTTGTTGCTGGTGGTCCTGCGTACCATTTAAGTTCAGCAGTTGCACCAAATGAGTCAGCCATTCCTTTGACTATTTGTAGCATTTTTTTAGGAACAAACTCACGGGTTTCAGCATTAACCGTTCTCACAGTTCCTTCAAGATATGCTGTGGTTGGAATTACGTTCCATGTATTACCACTTTGCAAGTGAGTAATACTAATAAGCGCTTGATCAAATGCACTAACATTACGACTAACAATTGTTTGTAATGCTGTAATTATATGAGATGCAACAATCACCGGATCAATTCCTTTTTCCGGTGATGACGCATGTGTCCCAACACCCGTAATTTCAATTTCGAAACGATCAACTGCTGCAGTCAAAGCACCTACATTTGTTCCGAAACTGCCTACTTCTAAATCTGGTGCGCTATGCAATCCAAAAATTGCATCAACGCCCGACAAGGCTCCAGTTGCTAAAACCTTTTCTGCACCCTTTCCTGTCTCTTCAGCTGGTTGAAATATAAACCGTACCGTTCCAGGTAATGTTGATTCTTGCTGTTTTAATAAATAAGCTGCACCTAAAATAACTGTTGTATGAAAATCGTGGCCACAAGCATGCATTTTACCGAGTATTTGTGACTTATAATCTAAGTTTGTTTCTTCAATAATAGGTAGTGCATCGATATCTCCTCGAATTGCAATAATAGGACCTTCCTTATTTCCCGTTATTTCCGCAACTAATCCTGTTGCGAGTGGTAGATCAAGTATATGAATTTGAGCCTCGTTTAATAGTTTACGTAAAGTTTTAGTTGTTTCGAATTCTTCATTTGATAACTCTGGATGCTTATGAAAATTATGACGTACCTCTATAAGTTTTTCTTCCAAATTATTAATAACTGGTAATAATCTTTCATTTCCCATAAAATTAAACCCCTCCTTTTATTTTTAACGTAATTTCTATAGCTATGTTCTTCTAATAATTTTACCTAATCTGTTATTTTCTATAATTCCTTCATTTAAAGCTAATTTCCCGTTCACAAACACATATTTTATTCCTACAGGATTTCTATCTGGAACCCCAACATCTGGAAAATCAGATTTATCTTTAATTGTATCTATATCAAAAACCACAATATCTGCATCTGAACCTTTTTTAATTCGCCCCTTTTGTTTAAGACCCATGGTTTCTGCGGGGAGAAAAGTTGCCTTGCTGATTGCTTCAACAAGGCTTATCTCCTTGCGTTCTCTAACCATATACCTAAAATATCTAGGAAAGGTACCTGCAATTTGAGGATGTCCTTCACCCTTTTTATAAGGTCCAGTGTCTGACGAAGGCATTGCATAGCTTTTCTTTAGAGCCTTGTACACACTTTCATCTGTACCTGTATAATATATAATACATTCATGAGGATTACCAGCTCTTAATTCTTTATACAGTTTACGATTTAACCTCTCACCTTTATATTTTCCTGAAGCTACAAGCATTTTATCTAAGGATAATAATCCATGCTTCACATTTTCTTCAGAGAAGGTTGCAGTTCCAATAGACGTAGCCCAGTTGGTATACAATCCACTGTCTATTTTTATATTTACCCCGTCGTCTATTGCTTTATCCACTATTTCTAATGCTTTAACCATAACTGCATTATATTGATAAACAAAATGAGATATAAGTACCGCAGCTCCTGTGACCCTTGAAACCTCGATAGCCTCTCTTAGTGAATTCAAATCATGCTCTGAAAAAAACCTTGTATGAATTGTGATAGGTCTATTATGTTTTGCCGCTATTATACTTATAGCATATATTTCTTCGAGTGAACTATAGGGGGCATACTCTAGTCCTAATGATAATCCACAAGCACCCTCCTCCAATGCTTTTTCTGTAAGATATTGCATTTTATAAATCTGTTCACTACTAGCCGCTGAGTATACATTTGTAATTCCAACAGCCTCACGTAGACTCATAGAATGTCCTACAAGCTCAGCTTGATTTATAACAAAACCTTTTCTGTCCTGTTCATCAAAAAAAGTATTCATATCAATAGGACTTAATCCACAATTTCCACCAATTGTAGTAGTAACACCTTGACGCAGAGACAGCTCACCACAATAATCTTCCCCGTCCACGTGTCCATGAATATCGATGAATCCTGGTGAAACTATTAAACCAGATGCATTTATAGTTTTTTTTCCAACTAGTTTGTCGGTTGTTATTTCTGCCAGCTTTCCATCTGTTATACCTATACTTCCTCTGAAACTTGTTTTGAGGTCAGGATCAACCAAAGTACCGTTATTAATTGCAACATCAAACATTTATGAAAACTCCTTTCAAAATTTTTTTTTAGAACCTAGAGCATCTCTTAATGCTTCATCATGTATAGCTCCTGCTATTGAGGTGGTACCATAAGCAGTATTCCCTACTAAACATATATGTTTTAAGTTTTTATTAATTTTACCATATACTTCTTCATTTGTAAATACTTAATACGCTCATTAAGCTTCTAATCCTTTAGCTTAAAATTCCTGAATATTACACTGATTATAATAATCTTATCTCCTTTAAATAATTTATATGTTACTGACAAATTAAAAATTCTTATACAAAGGTTTTAGGAAAACCCAGAAAATACCCATAATCTCTTTATTTCAAACTGGTAACCTTAATACAGCTAAAATAACCCCATTAAATGGATTTACAACTTTTTTTAGTTGTAGTCATTTAATGGGGTTATATTATTATTTATATGAATATAATCTACATAGACTTCTCTGCTAATTTAGACAATGGGCTTCTTTCAACATGTTCAAGTGTTACATGTCCTGTAATATCAAAAGGCTTCATTTTTTCAATGGTATAAACTAATCCATTGGATTTTTCATCAACTAAAGTATTATCTATTTGATTATCTGATGGGTCACCTATAAATACAAATTTAGATCCAAAACCAGCTCTAGTAAGCATAAGTTTTGCCAGATGAGGTGTCGTTTGCTGTGATTCATCAACTATAACCAATGCATCTGAAAGAGTTCTTCCTCTCATGTAAATAAAAGTTTTGGTTTCTATAACTCCATTTTTGCGGTATTTATCAATAAAGTTATCTACTGATATCTCAACTCTTTTAACCTCGTGCTCATCAATTTTTTTAACCTTTTTACTTTTAATTTTATCCTTTTTAGCATTCTCTTTTGCATCCATTAAATTTTCTACTGCATCATAAAAACTACCCATCCAAGGTTTCAATTTTTCTTCCTCTGTTCCAGGTAAAAATCCTATATCATCCCCTGCTGGCACAACTGGTTTAACAAAAATAACTCTTCTGAACGTACCTTGTTCTATTACCTTTTGAAGGGCAACTGCAGTTGAAAGAATTGTCTTTCCTGATCCTGCTCCACCAGATATTGTTACGAATTGTATTGCTGGATCCATTAATAACTCAAAGGCCATTTTTTGTTCTTTATTAATAGGAGTTAGTCCAAAAGCAACCTCATTTTCGTATTTTAAAGGTACTATTGCCTTACCATTAAATTTTCCAATTATCTCGTAACCTTCATCGGTAGAGCTCGTAATATCTAAAAACTCATTAGGATACAAAGTGAAGTTAAAGTCAGTAGGCAAAGCAATTCCTCCATCTTTAATTTCATCCATCTTTTTAGACGAAAGTGTAATTTTTCTATGCCCTTTATATAATTCATCAGCAGTAACTTTGTCATTTTGATAATCTTGTGTAACTATTCCTAAAGCATCACTTTTTATAGCCATGTATAAATCTTTTGTAACCAATATCGTAGATATTTCTTTATTACTTTGAGATATGTTTTTTGTTATTGCCAATATTTTAGTATCATTTTTTGTAAAATCAAATCCGTTAGGCAAACAGCTTGGGTCATTATTATTTAACTCTATTCTTATAGTTCCGCCATTTGAAAGCTTAACTCCCTCATGTAAATTACCAATTTTTCTGAGATTGTTTAACTCTCTAGCTGCGCTTCTTGCATGAAACCCGACTATTCCTTCTCTTTTTTTAAGGTTATCTAGCTCTTCTATACAAATTATAGGAATAATGATATTGTTGTCTTCAAAATTATAAATGAAATCAGGATCGTGAACCATTACATTTGTGTCAATAATGTAGTTTTTAATCATTGCTGCCCTTATTAAACAAAGTTATAAAGGTTCCTTTGTTTAATAAAGTTTCACCTCCTTAATAATTTTGTTTATCTAGTTAAATTATATCATAGGTATAGGTTAAATTCATAAAGTTAACTTGCTCTTTACATTATTTTTTAATTTATATCAATAAAATAAAT
Organism: Clostridium sp. UBA4746; assembly: GCA_002403785.1. Lineage (GTDB taxonomy): Bacteria > Bacillota > Clostridia > Clostridiales > Clostridiaceae > Clostridium_AD. Next base: position 5,341 of record DHIM01000379.1, on the reverse strand, counting down.
TATTTTAATATTATATAGTAATTTGAGAATTATATGTATTTTTACTTAATTAATATATATCCTCTCACCATATTAGTCATAATTTTCTTCATTTCATTTTTTAAATCCATTTCTCCATCCAAAAGACACCATTCAAAAATTACCCCACGCGCTACAACAAAAAGTATGCGAGTTATTTCAGTTGAGACTTCTGCGTTTGAAATATGTCCCTTAACTTGACCAGCCTCAATAATGTCTTCTAATATCTTTTGCATGTCACGTCCCTTAATATTAAACATTTTATTATCAGATGTATAAAGTTTTTTTACCAGCTCTATCCCATTTGAATAATTGAAATCAGCATACTTTAAAAAGAACTCCACAATTTGCCCTTTAAAGTCCTCTGATATTATATTACCCTTAACTTCTTTTATAAAATAAGCATCCGCTTGCTTAAAAATCTCACTAAAAAGTTCAAACTTAGATGCAAAATAATAATAATATGTACCTACTGAAACTCCTGCTTCTTTAGAAATTTGCTCCACTGTAACCCCATCAAACCCATTAATTCGTATAAGCCTAACACCACATTCATAAATTTTGTTTTTAGTAATCTCAGCCTGTTTTGCACGGTTTGTTAATTTAGCCATATCACATTCTCCTAAAATTTAAATTTAAAACAGAAGCCATTTTATCATAGCTTCTGCTTTAATCTATATATAAATACTACTTTAATTTTTCTCTTTGACAAGAAACACTATAAATTAGATGCGACCTCATATGCATCCCAAATTGCATACATTATGTTTGAAACGCTTCTAGCATCACCTATTAAGTGTAATTCACTGATGTCAAATTTAATCTCTTCATACAGAGATTTCTCTGCACTGTATCCCACTGCCAAAACAATAGTATCAGCTATTATTTCCTTTTCACTTCCATTTGTATCTACCAGTACACCCTTCTCAGTTGTTTTTACAACTTTAGATGATGTGAGTACCTCGACTCCATTATATGGTATTAATTTTTCCAACATATCATGATTAGCATGACAAAGTGGACCATTCACCGCTAATATTTTATTCTGTAGTTCAACAATAGTAACCTTTCTGCCTTTGCGAGCAAGACATAGAGCAATCTCACATCCAACTAATCCTGCTCCGAGGATTACTACCGCCTCTCCTGGTATCACCTTTCCAACTAATATTTCAGCCGCTGTGAAAACCTTACTATTATCACCTAAATTAAATATTTTCGGTTTTGATCCAGTTGCAATAATTACAGCATCTGCACCACTATTCTTAATAATATCTGCAGTTACTTCTACATTATATTTCACTTCAACTTCTAATGACTTAAGCGTATGTCTATACCAAGCAACCAAGGCTAAATCATCTTCCTTAAAGTCTGGTGCTCCACCAGGTATTAGATTTCCGCCTATGCTATTAGTTTTTTCATAAATTACAGGTTTGTGACCACGTAACGCAAGTACCCTTGCAGCTTCGCAACCAGCAACGCCACCGCCTACAATAAATACTTTTTTAATTTTAACTGCTTGAACAAGTGCCGCTTCTCTCTCTCTACAAGCTGCTGGGTTAACTGCACAATTTAAAGCTGAATACTCCTGAATACGTCCCATGCAACCTTCATGACAAGACAAACACGGCCTAATATTAGCTAAATCGCCTACTCTAAGCTTATTTACATAATCCGGATCAGCTAAAAGTGGTCTACCAAGACCAATCATATCACAAGCCCCACTCTTTAGCGCACTCATAGCTAAATCAGGGTTATCCATGCGGCCTGCACAAATTATAGGAACATTCACAACATCTTTTATAATTTTTGCAAATGGAATATAAAGACCTTTATCTTGGTACATTGGTGGGTGACTCCACCACCATGCGTCATAAGAACCTGCATCTACATCTAATGCATCATAACCATAAGTTACTAATAATTTTGCTGCGTCTATACCTTCTGGTATATCTCTTCCTTTTTCTTCAAATACCTCACCGGGCAAAGCTCCATCTCGAAGATCTTTAATAAAACTTTTAGCACTATATCTCAGAGTAACAGGATAATCTTCTCCACATCTTTTCTTTATTTCTTCAACGATCTCTCTCGCGAATCTTAATCTATTTTCTAAACAGCCCCCATACTCATCGGTACGTTTATTAAACAATTCCATAGCGAATTGGTCTATAAGGTAACCTTCATGCACCGCATGGATCTGGATACCATCAAAACCTGCACGTTTTGCATTATATGCTCCATCACCAAATTTTTTAACAATGGTATGTATTTCATCTTTGGTTAATTCTCTACATGTTTTATCCAACCAACGATGTTGAATAGGAGATGGTGCAACTGGTGGAAAATCTCCCAAATTGGTTGGTATAGTAACTCTTCCAAAACCTCCACTAATTTGGAGAAAAATTTTAGCATCATATGCATGTATACGTTCAGTCATCTCACGGCTTGTACGTATAAAATGAACAGGATTATGAGTCGAACAAGGGCAATTTGGCATACCATGTTCTTCAATCACATTATCTACAAAGGTAACACCCGTAATAATTAACCCAGTACCTCCACAAGCACGTGCAGTATAATAATCTATACCTCTTTGGTTAAAGCCTCCTTCTGAATCTGATAAACCGAGTGGTCCCATTGGTGCCATAACAAACCTGTTTTTTATCTCGAGTGATCCTATTTTTACTGTCTCAAATAACTTTTTATATTTTTGTGTCATATCAAACCTCCAAAACTATTTTTATTTATTATTTATATTTGGTCTAGTTCGTTCAGTGAATTCATTCAGTAAACTCATTAGGTTTATTATATTAAAAAAAGCTATAAACGTCAAGTTTACATTATCTTAAAAGAATCATTGCAATTGCAGATGTTGACACAATTTTACTAACATATTTGCCCTATTGCTAGCAATGTTTTTAGTATATAATGCATATAAATTGATACAATAAAGTATAAGATTAAAAATAAAAATTAATTATACTTATTTTAAGGAGGTTATAGTATGGCTAAAAAAGTTTATACTAAGAAAAGTAAAGAAGAATTAAAAAAGGTATTAACTCAAGATCAGTTTGAAGTAACACAGAAAAATGGTACAGAAAGATCTTTTCAGAATGAATTTTGGAATAATAAAGAGGAAGGAATTTATGTAGATATCAACAGTGGAGAACCATTATTTACCTCTCTTGATAAATTTGATTCCGGTTGTGGATGGCCTAGCTTTACAAAACCAGTAGAGGATAAGAATGTATCGGAAAATAAAGATATGACCCATGGAATGTTGAGAACAGAAGTAAGAAGTAAATATGGCGACAGTCATTTAGGTCATTTATTCAACGACGGTCCACGCGATACCGGTGGTTTAAGATACTGCATAAATAGTGCAGCACTTAAGTTTATACCAGTAAATAAACTTCAAATCGAAGGATATGGAGATTACTTAAATCTATTCAGGAAATAAAGGGATCAATATTTATTTACCCTAATCTATTTCCCGTAATCTTTTTACTTCCTCATATGTTGGTATTGAGCATATTGCACCAAAATTCATACAAGTAATTGCACCAACCAAATTTGCAAATTCAACATATTCAGAAATAGTAGTAAAATCTAACTTATCTTCTCTCTTTGCTATTTGATACAACATAGCCCCAACAAAAGCATCACCAGCTCCTGTGGAATCAACTTGCTTTATTTTTATAGAAGGTATTATATCCTTTTTCTCTTTAGTTGCAAGTAAGGTTCCCTTTGATCCTAAAGTTATGCATACGGCTTTAGCTCCCATTCTTAATATTTCATCTGTGCATTCTTCTAAATTTTCTTTTCCTGTTATAATGATTGCTTCTTCATCACTAAGCTTTACAAAATCTGATTTTTCTATAAAATTAATAGAATCCTTTACAAATGCCCTAGTATCCTTTATTAGTGCATCTCTATAATTCGGATCAAAAGAAATAATCATTTTGTTTTCTACAGCATAATCCAGTAACTTGAAGTATGTTTTTTTTAGTTCTCCTTCTAAAAATCCTGTGGCTGAACCAAAATGTATAATATCTCCTTGCTTTATCTTTAACAATTCTATATCATCAAAAGAATATTCACCATCTGCTCCTCTGAAGAACTTAAAGTCTCTTTCCCCTTCTGAATCTATTGAAACGAAAGCTAATGTAGTATTCCCACCCTTTATAAGCATTGATGTATCTACATTTACGTCCTTAAGCGTATTTTCTAAAAAAGAACCAAAAGGGTCATTACCTACTTTACCTAGAAAGTATGCATGTCCTCCAAGCTTTGTAATTGAAGCTGCAACATTAGCTGGCGCTCCTCCTGCTTTCTTTTCAAAGTTATTACCTTGTACTAAATTTGTTCCTACGTCTTTACATATAAAATCTATAAGAAGCTCCCCTATACAGAATACTTTCTTAGATTCATTCCTGTTGTCGCCATCCATATTATAGCCTCCACTTTAAATTATAATTCTGTATTACATACTGTTACTTTCAACTAACTTATATGGCAATTTTTTCTTAATCAATATATTTCTAGAAGAGCCAATTCTATTATTTAGATTTTATTATAACATATATTTGTATTTATAACCTACACATTCATATGGTCTTAAATGTATAATTATTGTTATTTTCACTCCTAGGTGTTCTCGCATTACCCCTTCCCTTTGTATATATAGATTTTATTACTAATCCTTAATTACTTTTTTCAAATTATTGCAACCAGTATTTAGAGTATTGACATTTCATAAGTTAAAAGTTATTCTAATTATGCTAATGTACTAAATATATATAGCTTTTCTAAAATAAGGGGTGTTATTAGTGGAATTAATTGAAACAATAAAGTCAAGACGAAGTATAAGAAAATTTAAAACTGATTCCGTTCCTGATCAAAATCCATCACAAAGACCAAGATTACCATTAGATGAATTGATAATTCAAAGTATTTAATCTAATACATATTAGCATTTATAATTGTTACTACTCAAGCTTTCACTATATAGGATACCTAAGTAGTAATTTATTTTCTTTCCATGCTTAATTTATTTGAATCTTCATCTCTCATTTCCGTTGAATACATTTTATAGCAATTCCCACCATCGCGCTTAGCTTCATACATAGCTAAATCAGCCTTCTTAATTAATGTGTCCACATCGATTCCGTGCTTAGGGAATAGACTTATTCCTATACTACCTCCAATAAATAATTGGTTTCCTTTATAATTAAAAATTGTAATTAATGTTTCACAAACATCTACTGCAATTTTTTCAGCGTCTGAGTTGATTTTTAAATTTTTTAGTATTATTATGAATTCATCT
>DHIM01000229.1:793-3865 GCA_002403785.1 Clostridium sp. UBA4746 | reverse complement strand
TTTAGTTAATTACAAGGTTATGCAATTAACCAATATATTTAGAGAGGAAGATGAGGGGAAATGTTAAAGCATAACTTACAAATAGCTGAAGAAATTGCTCCATATGAAGAAAATATAACATTTGAAGCAATCAAATTAATGAAAGAATTGATCTCAAGACCTAGTCCATATTTTCATGAAGATGCTATTATGGATTTTACATACAACTGGTTTATAAAAAATGGAATGTATGCATACGTCCATGAATACCATGAGTCGAAAATTACTAATTTTAAGGGCGAAAATGTTATCTGTGAAATTACTGGTGAAAGTGATGGACCAATCATATGCATTAATGGTCATATGGATACAGTTAATCTTTGCAATGGCTGGTCTAAAGACCCTTATCAAGGATTGGTAGAAGGTGATAGAATTTATGGGCTTGGTGCTCTTGATATGAAATCAGGTTGTTGTGCTTTTATGCTTGCTATTAGAAAGTTTCATGAATTTCACAAAAAATTTCATGGAAAGATTATTGCAACCTTTGTTTCTGATGAAGAGGGTCCTTATGGGCTTGGAACAAATGCCTTAATTGAAGAAGGAATACTTAAAGATGTAGATTTTTCAATTATTGCAGAACCAAGTGATGCTTTCAATAATAAATCTTATCCAGATGTGTCTCTTGGTGCAAGAGGTGGTTATGGTCTTGAAGTTGAGTTTTTTGGAAAAGCGGCTCATGCAGCTCTACCATCATATGGTATTAATGCCGCAGTGGATGCGGGAAGATTTATGTGTGAATTAGAAAAAATTGATTATGTTGAAGCGGCATTTCTAGGAAAAGGTGTTGCATGTGTCATTGCTGTAGAAAGCGATGGGGGTGCTTGTAGTGTTCCGGATTATGCTAAAGTCAAGTTGTTCTGGCACATTGTCATAGGCGAAAATGAAAAAACAATAGAAAACTATATAGAGGATGCAATAAAAAGAGCAAAGGTTAAAAGCACTTATAAAATTTCTTTTAGAGATGCACCAACCGACGGCAGCAAGGGATTTATGCCATTTATAGTAGCAAAGCAAAATCATTTCGTCGCTGCTTTCTTAGAATCTATAAAGGAGACTTGTGAATGCGAAGCAAGTATCTCTTATTTTAAAAGTATAGGTGATTTTAACTACTTAGGTTCTAGGTTAAATGCACCTGCAATTATTTTTGGTACTGAAGGTGAAAACATTCATGGTGCTGATGAATATGCAACCATAAGTTCTATTGTTAAAACAGCAGATATCATCTACAATTTTTTAGTTAAAGTACTTAGCAACAATAGTGACTCAAACTTTGGTAAGAATTCTCATGCAGTACACGGGTTAAAGGTTTGCTAAAATGTTTGTTCAATTATCAGAAAATCAATATTATTGTGAGTCCAAGAATAACACATGAACTTGCTAAAGAACTTGGGTACGATGCAGGTTTTGGACCTGGAAAATTTGCGGGTGACGTAGAGAGTTTTGCTATTACAGAAATGGTTAAGCGAGGGTTAGTTTAGAACCTTAGTCGCAAGCTCTTTTAGTAAATTTCCTAAGCGATGTTATTTTAGATATATTTTAACTTTTAGTCCCAACAGTATAATATATATGTTATAATTGATAAAAATTGTCGTATTAGGAGGCTACTATATGAGTTATTTTAGTGCAAGAGGTAAAGAAACTGTTGTAAATAGTTATGTTTGAGGTTAAAGTGCCTGCTACAAGTGCCAATATGGGACCGGGACTAGATACTCTTGGAGTTGCTTTCAAACTATATAATAGATTTATAGTTGAAGAGATAGAAACTGGACTTGAGATTTTAGGTTGTAATGAAAAATTTGCAAACAGTAATAACTTGGTTTATAGTTCGATGTTAAAAACCTTTAAAAAGCTTGGAAAAGCTCCAAAAGGCGTTAGATTAACATTTAAAACTGATATACCAGTTAGTGGAGGCCTTGGAAGTAGTGCTACATGTATATTGGCAGGAATTACAGCTGCTAATAGGCTTTGCGGAGATGTATTAACAAAACAAGAAATTTTGAATTTTGCTTGTGTAATTGAGGGGCATTCGGATAATGTTACCCCTGCATTTGTTGGAGGCATGACTGTTTCTATTATAGATAATGGAGATATTCATTATAATAAAATTCCGATTAGCGGAGGTATAAAATTCTGTGTACTAATTCCAAAGTTACAGCTATCGACTGAAGATTCAAGGGCAGTGCTTCCAGAAAGAGTACCTTTAAAAGATGCGGTTTTTAATGTAGGTAGGGTTTCGATGCTTATTGTAGCCCTTGTTAATGGAGATTATAAAGGGGTGAAACTTGCCTGCAGGGATAAGCTTCACCAGCCATATAGAATGGGTTTAATTAAAAATTACTTGGAGATTACAAGTTTCGTTAAAAAAGGTGAAGCGCTAGGTGTGTTTCTTAGTGGAGCTGGACCAACAATTATGGTAATGCTTAAAAAGGGTGATAATAACACTGAAGAAAAGCTTAAAAAATTCTTGAAAGGCCTATCAGGAAATTGGGAGACTCTGAATTTAGAAATTGACGAAAATGGTCTAGAAATTTTAGAAATGTAAATTTAGAGATTATTTTGCATACTTCATAAATAATTTATATACTAGTATAGATCATTTTTATGTATATAGAACTAAAATAAGTCTAACAATTGCGTTAGGCTTATTTTAGTTTAAAGTCCGTTTATTTCCAAATACTTTATTCCACTCATATATTTTTCACTTCAACAAATTCTAAATTTTGGCATGGTTACATATGATGGTCGTGCTAAAATACCTAGTTCTAAAAGAAAATCAGCAAATAAATCATATGTATCTTAACTATAAATTTATGCACGCTTATAAATAAAATTATATCTCAAGTATGTTTATTATTTATTTTATTTAATGATACTGTATGGCATTTTTAGAAGAAAAAATAAAATGTGAGGACTTATCATTGCTAAAATCCAGGCATATAATGGCTTTTTATAATGAAGAATCAACATAGGAAACATTATATAATTGAATATGACGGTATACCATATGTTCCATCCGTTATAGTAAGAGAAATA
>DHIM01000229.1:0-537 GCA_002403785.1 Clostridium sp. UBA4746 | reverse complement strand
CATCCGTTATAGTAAGAGAAATAACCTAATTTTACAGCCACAAATTCTGGAATCGTATATACAGCAACATAAATAGAAATATGGAGAATTATTTTTGATATTCTCCTTGGTAAATGGGGAATAAACATCATTATTGTAGATGGATATACGGTTATTGATATAAACAAATCTGTAAAGGTATGATTTATAATGCATGATTGATACAACCATAATGGATGATTATAAGTTAATATTATACAAGTAACACTACTTAAAATAAAAAATAGTATTGTAGAATAATATTCTCTCCAATTTTTCCAATCACCTAATTTGTAGCATATATAAATAGAAAATAATGAAAGAAAGATAATGTACATTTAATCACCTCCATTAATTAAAAAAGGTAGATAGATTTATCGTTTCTCATTAATATGTTTTTAATTTTAATTTTTATGAAATTACCAACCATTGACATAAAATTCCATGTAGTATATACTAAACATAAGGTTTTTATTTTTAAAGGAGGAGAAAATTATGATATTTTCAACTAATTTTGAA
>DHIM01000134.1:515-2932 GCA_002403785.1 Clostridium sp. UBA4746 | reverse complement strand
GATATAATATTAATGCTTATTTCAATTGAAATAATGCTATTGGCTATTACATTCTTAATATTGATAAGTTCACTTAGCTTTGATGATATATTAGGCCAAACTTTTGCTATATACGTTATAGCAATAGCTGGTGCAGAATCAGCCATAGGTTTAGGTATTCTAGTTGCTTTTTACAGATTAAGAGGAAGTATTGCAATAGAATATAAATAATGTATTTAGCTATAATTACTTTACCTTTATTAGGATCAATAGTTTCCGGTTTTTTTGGTAGAAAAGTCGGTGTTAGCGGAGCCCAATTAATTACATGTACATGTGTAATTGTAACAACCTTATTAGCAATCGTTGCCTTTTTTGAAGTAGGTTTAAATAACATACCTGTTTCAATAAATCTCTTTAGATGAATAGATAGTGAATCTCTAAACGTATTATGAGGTTTCCATTTTGATAGTTTGACTGTCTCTATGTTGATACCTGTATTAATCGTTAGTTCTTTAGTTCACATTTACTCTATAGGATATATGAGTCATGATCCTCATAATCAAAGATTTTTTAGCTATTTAAGTTTATTCACATTTATGATGATTATACTTGTTACAGCTAATAATTTTTTATTAATGTTTGTGGGTTGAGAAGGTGTAGGAGTTTGTTCGTATCTTCTAATAAGTTTCTGATTTACTAGAATCGCAGCAAATCAAAGTTCTATGTCTGCTTTCTTAACAAACAGAGTAGGTGATTGTTTCTTAACTATAGGTATGTTTGCTATACTATGAAGTTTTGGTAATATAGATTACAGTACTGTGTTTTCATTAGCTCCTTTTGTTAATGAAAATATTGTTACAATTATAGGTATATGTTTATTAATCGGTGCTATGGCTAAAAGTTCTCAAGTTGGTCTTCACGTATGATTGCCGATGGCAATGGAGGGTCCTACACCAGTTAGTGCCTTAATTCATGCCGCTACTATGGTTACTGCGGGTGTATATTTACTTATGCGTACAAGTCCCTTAATAGAATACAGTTCAACTGTGTTAATTCTATGTTTATGATTGGGAGCAATAACTACTGTATTTAGTAGTCTTATAGGTTTATTCCAACAAGATATTAAAAAAGTTATTGCCTATTCCACTATGAGTCAATTAGGGATGATGGTGATAGCTGTGGGTTTATCATCATACAACATAGCTTTATTCCACTTAGTTAATCATGCTTTTTATAAAGCATTATTATTCTTAGGTGCAGGTGCTGTAATTCACGCAGTTGCCGATAATCAAGATTTTAGAAAGTATGGAGGGTTAAGAGCATTTTTACCGTTAACTTACTCTGTAATGTTAATAGCTAGTCTTAGTTTAGTAGCTTTCCCTTTCATGACAGGGTTTTATAGTAAAGATTTTATTTTAGAATCTGCTTATGGACAATTTTACTTTAGTGGTACGGTAGTTTACTTCATTGCTACTATTGGAGCTATGTTTACTACTTTATACTCAGTTAAAGTTTTATATTTAACTTTCTTAACTAATCCCAATGGGCCAATAGTTAACTACAAACACGCTCATGAAGGTGATATATTTATGAGTTTACCTCTAATGATCTTAGCTATTTTCTCTATATTCTTTGGTTATATAACTAAAGATATCTTTATAGGATTAGGTTCAGGTTTCTTTGCGGATAACAGTTTATTTATTCATCCTACACATGAAATAATGTTAGATACTGAGTTTGCTGTACCTACTTTATTTAAATTATTACCTCTAATATTTACTATTTCACTTAGTGTTTTAGCTATAATTCTATCCGAATTTTTACCTAAAATTCTTATCTATTTTAAATTTTCTAGATTAGGTTACAATATATTTGGATTCTTTAATCAACGTTTCTTAATTGAACTTTTCTACAACAAATATGTAACAGGTCTAGTTTTAAATTTAGGTGGTCAAACAACTAAGATTATCGATAAAGGAAGTGTAGAATTATTAGGACCTTATGGTTTAGAAAAAAGTTTAATTACTTTAAGTAGAAATATAGCTAGTTTGGATACTAAAGTTATTACAAGTTATGCCTTATATATTTTAATTGGTGTTATTTTTTATTTATTAATACCTTATTTAGCAATAATCGATAATAGTTTATTGCTATTATTAATTATATTAGCTTTGTATAATTTTAATACATCATCACTTAGTTTGCCTACTAAGAAATTTTCTGTAAAGAATGCTTCACTATTTTAAGATATACCTTTATAATTACACGGCTTAATAATTTTTAAAGTATTGCTAACTTTAGCAGAGGTAACTGGCTTATTACCTCTTATAATTGTATAACTTTTAGGATTATACTACATTTAATATTTTTTAACCTTAAATTAGCCTAATGGTTTATAAAATATTAAATTAACTCTTATTAGCTTAATGGTAGAGCAG
>DHIM01000134.1:0-275 GCA_002403785.1 Clostridium sp. UBA4746 | reverse complement strand
TTATTAGCTTAATGGTAGAGCAGGATACTACGAATATCTTGATTCAAGTTCAAGTCTTGGATAAGAGCTATAACTTACAAGTCTATATTACTATTAAATATTACTTTAATAATATTTATATTTTAAATATTTGCCACCCTTTATTTCCTTTATAACTACGAAATCAATAGTAAATGTTAAAGGTATCAGTATTATAATTCATTATGATATCTAAGATGTATATAAATATAACTCGCCCCTTTAGGGGGAGGAATTATTTATATATCGCTTAAGGC
>DHIM01000246.1:1852-3446 GCA_002403785.1 Clostridium sp. UBA4746 | reverse complement strand
GTTAATAAAAATAAAATAAATATATTTTAGTTTCAAAATTCAGTGATTATAAAATCAAAAATGATTTTCCTTGTTTTAATAAAGTTTATAAAAACTTAGATATGATAATTTATAAGATAAATTGATTTTTATTATATTTACAGGATTAGCTTTAGGGCTTGTAATCTATTTAATAATCCATGTTATCAATAAAAATAAAACAATAGAAATCTTAGGTGGTTCTTCTCCTTTAATCCACATCAGTTGTTCCATCTTAGCCTAGCTAACGCATTCCCTTTTTTAGCCGCTTTCCAGACCCCTTAGGAGGTACCTTAAAGTTTTCTCCTTACAGAAAAAAGGATGCCTATAAGACATCCTTTCTTTTGCAATTTATACAAATTTCATTACTCATACAATCATCCTTTCTTTAACAAAATTTACGTTTAGATTTATTTTATTAGTTTGATTTTTTTAAATAAAATAGTTAAACAAATAATCACGACAACATCTATAATAAATGAATAAAACATTCCTAGTTTAAATACTGTGAATAAAATAAAAAAGACACCAACTCCTAATAAGTTCAATAAAATGTTATTAATATTCATAAAGTACCCCTCTCGTTAATTAATTTTCTTCAAATTTGCCACCAGGGCCCTGTTTACACAGATACTACCCCTACCTCGTGTCCATACCATAAAGACTGTTTATAATAAACTTCTGAATATTTAAAATATTCTTATAATTCTTTTACAATATCCTTTTATTATTTGTTCTTATATGGTAGAATTTGTTAAAAGGGTGGTGATAATTATGCCTAGTAATAATGAAATTGCTCGTGACTTAACTGTGATATATCTTCAAAACCGTTATAATAGGAATATTTCCGATCAAGATTTAGTAAAAAAATATAAAGAAACATATGAAAAATTTAAAGTTATACTTAATCCAATATCTAAAGTTACATTTCTTGATCAAAATGCTTTATTTAACCGCTAGGATTAAACTTGACTATTTAATTAATATTAAACATAAACAAGGGTATATCCAACATGGATATACCCTAAAAGTTATCATACTTGTTTTAAGCATTCGAAGTATTTTTAATTCAGTTTCATTTAACCCTAAATCTTTTAATTTTTTCAAATAAACAAGTTGTCGGTTTAATTTACCAATTTATGACCTATGCCTTTGCATGTACGACTGCACTCCATTTATCGCCATATACCCTTGTTTTTCCAACAGTTCGGTATGATCTTATTTTATAGTAATAAGTTTTTCCTGCTGTCAAACGTGAATTTGTACAACACTTAGATTCCGTTCTCCATAACAAGTTATAGGTTCCATTACTTGAAGTAGCTTTAAATACTTCATAACCATTTGCTCCGGATACGTTGCTCCAGGTAGTTTTAATACTTTTAGCGCTTATTCTAGTAGCCTTAACATTTACAGGTGTAGCTGGCACAGGTCTTAAGCATATTGTAGGCGAACAAATACTGTAAACTTTTAAAGTACCAAGCATTCTGTATGCTCTAATTTTATAATAGTAAGCCGTATTTGTTGTTAATCCATTATTGTTATAACTTTTCGCTGTAGTTTGCGCTATAAAAGTGAA
>DHIM01000246.1:0-1541 GCA_002403785.1 Clostridium sp. UBA4746 | reverse complement strand
TACTATTATATGAAGATGATGCTCCTTTTACTGATGTTGGCGTGGATGGTATCGTTTTTGAGCTTACTACAGTTGAAAACCCACTGTACACTCTTAAATTCCCAACTTTCTTATATGATCTAATTTTATAGTAATAAGTACTATTGGTTTCAAGCCCAATCTGGTTACAACTTCTAACATTAGTTCTAGAGATTATAATATATGGGGATTTACTTGATATTGCTGCATAAACTTCATATCCATCTGCCCCATCCACAGTTTTCCAACTAGTATTAATACTATTATATGAAGATGATGTTGCCTTTACTGATGTAGGCAAGGATGGTATTGGTTTTGAACTTATTGAGGTTGAAAAGCCACTATACACTCTAGTATAACCAGCCATCCTATATGCTCTAACTTTATAGTAATAAGTACTATTTGTTTTAAGTCCAGTATTTCTATAACTTCCAGAAGTAGTTCTTGATACAAAGCCATATGAGCCTTTACTTGATGTTGCTCTGTATACTTCATATCCACTTGCTCCAGTTACGCCTCTCCAACTAGTATTAATGCTGTTATATGATGATGATGATGCATAAATTGCTGTTGGTGGTGTTGGTGTATGCATAAAGAAAGCAAAAGCATCCGTGGCAGCAGTTACACCCATGTTCCGTACATGAACAGAGTTACCTTGGTTATCTGCAACATATGCCAAATCATACTTTCCAGTAGTAACCCATCCCATAAATACAAATGTGTGAGTTGGATTGTATCCATGTAGCCCTGGTTTTGTAAAACAAATACTACCTGCCGTAAGTTCTCTAATATTGTAAGAAGCTATGAATGCATGTGTACGTAAATAATATAAATACTGTCCTGTATTGGCTGTTGAGCTTGGAACTGCTACACCTATTCTTCTCATTACCTCACTCGAAAAATAATCACAATTATTGGAAAGATCTCCATTATGTAGTATAACAGCCCTGTTTAATACACTACTAATGTTAGTTGCAAATCTTAAGTACACATATAATTTTACTCCAGTTGCTGTTTGGTTATTACCTAATGTAGGAAGACTAATTGATTCTAATTTATCAGACTCTATTTTTGCTTTTTTATAATTTTCTTCTATCTTAGCCTGTTTAGATGTATCTTTCCTTTCAATGGCTATTCTATCAATTTCTTCTTGCCTTGCTTTTTTTGCAGCAATTTGTGCCAATTTACTAGCCTCAACCTGCTTAGTAACTTCTGATACTGATGCTTTTTTGCTTGCAATATAAATATTATCTTTGGCTGGTTCTTCCGCCTTGGTTTGAATAGCTCCAATGCCAGCGCTTAACAGCACTACCAATACTGCTGTTATTACTATTGTCATTTTGCGTTTCACTTATAATACCCCCCATTTAGTTAGTACTGTTGTTCAAATTGTCCCCCCTACAGACTAATTTATAAACTATATTAGACCTACTCTATCTTATTCGTCCAAATATATTATTTCTGAATATAGGATTCATTTTTTTATGCATATTACTATTAATAACCCCTATATTCCATGAGTT
>DHIM01000042.1:527-6263 GCA_002403785.1 Clostridium sp. UBA4746 | reverse complement strand
TTAATTATTACAATTATCCTTAGCTGTATATTGAAAGGCCATAGATTAAATATACATTGCTATAGGTATAATTTCAATTACAGGTCCATTAACCTCTATATCTTTTGAATTATAATCTCTAATTAAAGTTGTATCTTTTAAAAATCTATTTTTAAATTCCTTAAAATAATCCTCATTCAAATAATCAAAGTAGGTTCCACTGAGTAAAGTGTTATTATTGATTTCATTTTTCTTTGGAATTCTTACTACTTTACCAAGAATAGTAATCCTAGCCCCTTCAATATAGTCTAAATTATCTGCCATATGTTTTATCTCTAAAGGTACTATAAATTTTGTATTGCTATTGCCTATATTACTACTAATAAACTTTATACATCTCTCCGATCTGCAGCATTCCATATCATCTTTTAAAACTTTTAAAACTTGCCTTTTAACTTTATGTTCTTGAGATTCATCTCCATTCTCAAGTGGCTCAGGTGAAAATGCCAATTGCATTTCCATAACTCTAATTATATCTTCTATATATTCTAGTACAGGATTTTTATACAATTCTCCAGTAAACTGAACAAAATCAAATTCTTTTATATTTGCTACATCACTCTCATTAGTTATTATTTTCAACATACTTTGCTCATTTAGCATGTTTTTTAATCTTGACAAAATTGTTATTACAATTGAAACTCTTTCTTCAATTTTCTGCGAAGTGAATTCATTTAGAAGTTGGACATTTAAGTCACCTTGCATTATTTTACCACAAGTGGCCTCATATAAGGGTGTATTTGCACTAATGGTCAAAAGCTTCCTAGTACTTTCACTTTTTATTTCTGCAAACTCCTCAATTACAACTGTATATAAATTATTTATCATATCTCCATTAGTATATAAAGGTATTAGTGCTTTATTATCCATATTTACATATACCTCCACTTAGAATCCTAAATAGTACTTCTTACTTATTTTATATTGTTTTTTTATAATTTAGAACAACGGCCTATAATAAATATATTTCATTTTATTTGAGTGCATCATTTATTCTTTAGTAATACGAATTTCATAACTGCAGTTTCACCATATTTATGCCTCAGATCATCTATTGTTTTATCTATTGCTCTCTTTTTTTCATCGCACTCATTATCAATATCAAAAATTGATATTTGTTTAAAATTATCCTCACATAAATTATTAAGAGAAACACCCAATAATCTTATTGGCTCTCCCTTCCATAATTCATCGAAAAGTTTTTTTACCGTATTTAGTATTTCCTGCGTTAAATCTGTAGCACTTTTTAAAGTCGTACTTTTAGAGTAATCAATAAATTGGTCATTTCTTATAGTAATTGAAATAGAGTAACAGCTCTTCTTTATATTCCTTAGTCTAGTAGCGGTGTGCTCTACCAATTCTAATAATACTTTGTACGCCTCAATTTTATTTTTAATATCATTAGACAGAGTAGTTGAATTGTTTATCCCTTTTAGCTCACGTTTATGAAATCTTACTTCTGAATTATCTATACCATTTGCATATTTCCACATCATAAGCCCACTACTTTTAAAGTGGTATTCCAAAAACTTAACATCATACTGAGCTAAATCCCCTATGGTAAATATATTTAAATTATTAAGCCTTGGAACACTTCTCTTTCCAACCATGAAAAGTTCTCCAACTGGAAGATGCCACAATTTCTTTTCTATCTCATTTTTAAAAAGAGTATGAACTTTATCTGGTTTCTCAAAATCAGATGCCATCTTAGAAAGTAGTTTAACATCTGACATGCCTATATTTACTGTAAACCCTAATTCTTTCTTTATCACGCCACTAATATCATAGGCTAACTTTAATGCGGCTTCTTTTGAAGTGTTATAACTTGTAACATCTAAAAAAGACTCATCTATTGAGAAATTCTCCACATACGGTGTATAGTTTCCAAAAATTTTTCTCATATCACTGCTACATCTTTCATATAATCTAAAATCTGGTGTTGCAACTACAAGATCTCTACATTTTTTTCTAGCACTAAATAAGCTCTCTCCTGTTATTATTGAACTTTTTTTTGCTAGCATAGATTTTGCAAGAACTACTCCTCTTCTTGACTCTTCGTCCCCTCCGATTACAGCTGCTATATTTCTTAAATCAATATTCTCACCTTGCCTAAGTTTATCCGCAGCAGTCCAAGACAGAAATGCTGAGTTAACATCTATATGAAATATAAGTTTCTTTTTATTTTTAATCATCTACTCTCATCCTTTATATAAGACGCATTTAATAAAATATTGAGTACTTATTCTTGTTTATATAACGTCATATGCTTAATATTTATTTTACACTTAAATATATTATATAGAATTTCAATGCAAAAAAGCAACCTATCCTTAAATTAAAGAATAGATTGCACTGACAAACAAATTAAAATATTTTAAAAAACGTTTTTGTTAATCTTATGCTTTAGCATAAACCTTATCAGATAACTTAAACATTATCCATTTACATAAGCCTATGCCTTAAAATTAGCTTTTATATATTCCTTTATTTCATCTGAATCGCCAAATGATAATACAGGTCCTGATAGCTTTTCACACTCTTCATAGTTAGAATTTGTAATAGTCTTACGCGCTCTTAATATTGAAGAGGCACTCATACTGAATTCATCTAAACCAAATCCAAGTAGTACAGGTACGAGATTTGTGTCTCCTGCCATTTCACCACACATATTTACTGTTATTCCTGCCTTGTGTCCATTATCTATTACAGTTTTAATAAGTCTTAAAACTGCTGGATGATAAAAATCATATAAATACGATATTTTTTCGTTCATTCTATCCACAGCTGTAGTATATTGAATTAAATCATTAGTACCAATGCTGAAGAAATCTACCTCTTTTGCTAATACATCTGATATTATCGCAGCGGATGGTATTTCT
Source organism: Clostridium sp. UBA4746 (assembly GCA_002403785.1). Lineage (GTDB taxonomy): Bacteria > Bacillota > Clostridia > Clostridiales > Clostridiaceae > Clostridium_AD. The sequence goes on along the minus strand of DHIM01000042.1, from coordinate 3,345 downwards.
ATCATTATACCCACTTCTAGTTTTTCATCAAATACTATTCCTTCAGATTTAAGTTCATCTTTACACTGCGCAAGTATTTTTTTAGCCATCCTTAATTCCTGTAGATTGCATATCATAGGAAACATTATTTTAAGCTTTCCATGTGCAGATGCTCTTACTAAAGCTCTTAATTGAGTTATAAATATATCTGTTCTGTCAAGGCAAAGTCTTATAGCCCTATAGCCTAAAAATGGATTCATTTCCTCGTCCATTGGTAAATAATTTAATTTCTTATCTCCACCAATATCTAAGGTTCTTATAATAACAGGTTTTCCATTCATCTTTTCAAGAACTGACTTGTATTCGCTATACTGTTCTTCCTCTGTTGGAAGTGCATCTTTTGACATATATAAAAACTCTGTCCTAAATAATCCTATAGCTTCTGCTCCATTTTTCAAAACAGCTTCTAAGTCTTCAGATGATCCTATGTTTGCAGCGAGTTCTACTGACTTGCCATCTATTGTAGTAGATTTCATAGTTGCATATTTAAGTAGCTGATGTTTAGACTCGATGAAGTCTTCTCGGCGTTTTTCATAATCTTTTAAAGTCGCTTTGTCTGGATTAATGATAACTATACCTTCTTCTCCATCAACAACAATTAAGTCTCCGTCTTTAATTTCACGTATGCTCTTACCGGCACCTACAACTGCTGGCAACTCTAAAGAACGTGCAATAATTGAGGTATGAGCAGTTTTGCCTCCTATTTCAGTTACAAAAGCTAAAACTTTAGCTTTATCAATTTGTGCTGTGTCTGATGGAGTAAGATCCTTTGCAACTATTATACATTCTTCTTGAATATCTGCAATTGAAGCTACTTTTATTCCCATTAGTACATTTAACACTCTTTTGCTTACATCCCTGATATCAGCTGCTCTCTCAGTCATATATTCATTTTCCATTTGTTCGAATATAGCTGCTGTCTCCTGTGCCACAGTTTGTAGTGAATATTCAGCATTAAATTTATCGTTTTCAATTTTCTTTTGAATAGAACCTATAAATTCAGGATCCTCGAGCATACATAAATGTGCTTCGAATATCTCTGCCTTTTCATCTCCAAGTTTTTCTTTTACACCCTCAACTACTTTTTGAAGCTGAGTAATTGATTCTTGCAATGCATTATTAAACCTATCTAATTCCATCGACGAATCCTTAACCTTGCTCTCATTTATCTCTACGGCTTCTTCCCTAATAACTAATGCTTTACCTATCGCTATTCCAAGTGATGCACCTATTGCTTTTAACATATACATTCCTCCTATTTTAATAGTCCTTCTTCAATAATTTTCACCATAGCAACTGCTGCCGCTTCTTCATCAGCGCCGGTAGTTTTTATTATTAATTCGTCATTTTTAACGGCTGCCATACACATTATAGCTACTATACTTTTTGCATTATACTCGTTGCCATCTTTCACTAAAAGAACTTCTGATTTAAACTTAGAGGCCTCTTTAACTACTGACAATGCTGGTCTAGCATGTATTCCACTTTCACTTTTAACTATTGCTTTTTTTTCCATCATAATATAGACACCCCTATTTTTTTAATTTTATTATTATTACTTCATTATTTTTATCTACAGTCCCTAAATTAAATTCAACAGATTCTATTATTTCATTATCTGTAACAACTAATACACTTAAATTAGTTTTAGCTTTAGCTTTTATTAATTTATTGTCAAAAGTTAATAATTTATCTCCTGCTTTAACTTGCTGTCCCTTTTCAGTAAAGGCCTCGAAACCCTCACCTTTCATCTCTACTGTATCAATACCTATGTGAAGTAGTATTTCCATTCCCTCTTTACTCTTCAAAATTAAGGCATGTTTTGTAGGGAATACTTGAAGAATTTCACCATCAACTGGTGCATATAATACTCCTTCGGTAGATTCAAATCCTATACCATTGCCTAACATTTTAGATGAAAAAACTTCATCAGGTATTTCTGATATGTCAAAACATCTTCCCACAACTGGAGACTTTATAATTATACCCTTTTCCTCTTTGTTTTTCTTGAAAAAATTGAACATTTTTATCATCCTCGCCTTTCTGTAAGGTAGCTAACAATTATTAATTAATAGCCACATAATATTTCCCAATTACAATACTTCTTAATTGAGATATTCAGTGTTAAGATATTTAATATTAAATTTTAATTTATTATATAAACATTAGTTTGTGCATTCCTATGTATTTTAAATATCCTAAAAAAAAAACACAAACTAATAAGATGCCATATTAGCATTTTATATGGTTCATGCCTGATCTAATCAGTAACACACCTAATATTATAAACTTATTTTTTAATTCGATTGCTTTAATCTATGAATATGCATAGAAATATATCCAACTTCATCTTCACAAACTTCCTTTGAAAGTTTTTGTGAAATAAATTCACATACTTTTTCAGAAATTTCAAACTCCTCACTCATTTGAGTTTTAATAGATTCCAATATTACATTTTTTAAAACCATATCATTTTCTATTCTATCTAAGGCATACCTTAAATGAGATACTAACCGAGCATATTCCATTGATTTTTGATTAGTCTTTATTCCAAGTATCTCTTGGATGTATTCCATTACTTCTTTAACAATTCTAGTGTATTTAAGACTTTGAGAAACTTCTTCGTTAACTCTAGCAGAATGTATATGAAGAGTAATAAAACCGATTTCACTTTCCAGAAAAAGCACATTTAGTTTTTCTTTTATAAGTTTTGATCCTTTTTCAGCTATGCTATATTCGTTAGGATATAAGGCTGTCTCTTATACACATCTCCGAGCCC
>DHIM01000042.1:0-457 GCA_002403785.1 Clostridium sp. UBA4746 | reverse complement strand
GCTATATTCGTTAGGATATAAGGTTTGTATTTCATTTAAAAACGGATTAATTATATCAATTCCAACTTCCATTCTTTTCATTGCAAAACTAATATGATCAGCCAACCCAATATGTATACGTGAGGTTAACTCTTCACCCAAAATATCTTCTGCAAGAGAAATAATTTCTTCTGTTACTGCTAATATTTTACCTTCTATATTTTTAACGATTTCCACATAGTTAGCTTTTTCACTATCGTCAATTTTAATAAACTTCTGCTCTATATTACTATCTTTAGTTATAAATTCACCAGGTTTTTTACCAAACCCTATTCCTTTACCAAGAAGAACATAGACATTATTGTCCTTTTCAGAAACAATAACATTACTACTAAGAGATTTTAATACCTTATAATTAATATCCATGTTAATATTACCTCTTCTATAGTTTCTGTCTCTTATACACATCTCCGAGCCC
>DHIM01000261.1:3907-4301 GCA_002403785.1 Clostridium sp. UBA4746 | reverse complement strand
ATCATTTTTGCTGACGCTACCCCAAGTATTATATTTTGTATAATACTTGGGCATTTTCATATTTTAATTTAATTGTATTTTAATTTTAAGCTATTTCTATTTTTACAACCTCATATCCTGCTTCATCAATAGCCGCTTTAATGGCTTCATCTGTAATATCCTCGCTTATTTCAGCAGTAGCAAGCTTTTTATCAAGATTTACCTCTACTTCTTTTGCTCCAAGGTCCTTTAGGGCCTCGCTAACATGATTTGAACAATGTCCACAGCTCATACCTTCTATTAATATTTTCTTCTTCATTTTTATTTCCCCTTTCAAAATTAAATTTTATCTTAATGGCTTAAAGCCTTTTAAGCGTAATGCGTTTGTTAAAACTGAAACTGAACTAAAACTCAT
>DHIM01000261.1:809-3882 GCA_002403785.1 Clostridium sp. UBA4746 | reverse complement strand
ATATTTTCTTTTTCATTTTTATTACTCCCTTCAAATTTGATTTTCTCTTATGAGAAACTTTATCTTAATGGCTTAAAGCCTTTTAAGCGTAAAGCATTTGTTAATACTGAAACTGAACTAAAACTCATTGCCAATGCTGCAATAATAGGATTTAGAAGTGGGCCACCAAATAAATGTAGCACTCCCATTGCAACTGGTATTCCTAATGCATTGTACCCAAATGCCCAAAATAGATTTTGTTTTATATTTGTTATAGTTTTCTTACTTAGTTGTAGCGCTGTAGGTACATCCATTAAATCACTTCTCATTAGCACTATATCTGCCGATTCCATCGCAACATCAGTACCGGATCCTATCGCTATCCCAATATCAGCCTGCGCTAGTGCTGGTGCATCATTAATTCCATCCCCAACCATAGCAACTTTTCTACCTTCTGCTTGAAGTTTCTTAACTTCATTTGCTTTATCCTCTGGCAAAACCTCTGCCAGTATTCTGTCAATACCAACTTGCGCCGCAATAGCTGCTGCAGTCCTCTTGTTATCACCAGTTATCATTGCAACTTCTATTCCCATACTATGGAGTCTTTCTATTGCCTTTTTACTATTTTCTTTAACGGTGTCAGCAACTGCAATAATTCCACTTAACTTATTTTCTATAGCGATATACATGGGAGTCTTGCCTTCCTCAGCAAGTTTATTTGAAACCTCCTCTAATTTTTCTAAGGAAATTTTACTTTCTGTCATAAGTTTTCTATTTCCTAATACTATTTTATTACCATCTATACTAACTTCTATTCCATAACCAGGTATAGCTTTAAAGCTTTCTACTTTCTTAAATTCTAAGGATTTCTCTTCTGCTCCCTTAACTATAGCCTCACCTAATGGATGTTCGGATCCTTTTTCGGCTGACGCAGCTATTTGAAGCAAATAATTCTCGTCAACACCCTCTACAGTAACTATATCAGTTACCTTTGGTTTTCCTTCAGTAAGTGTTCCTGTCTTATCAAATACTATGGTTTGAATCTTATGTGCAGTTTCTAACGCTACACCACTTTTTATAAGCACCCCATATTCTGCACCTTTTCCGGTTCCAACCATTATTGCTGTAGGTGTTGCCAGACCGAGAGCACAAGGGCAGGCTATTACAAGTACTGAAATGAATATTGTTAATGAAAACACTACCGATTGGCCAGCTAAAAGCCAAGCTATTGATGAAACTAAGGCAAGCACTATAACCACAGGTACAAAGTAACTTGATATAACATCTGCCATTTTTGCTATTGGCGCCTTTGAGCCTTGAGCATTTTCAACTAAGGTTATTATTTGTGCAAGTGCCGTATCTTTACCAACTTTAGTTGCTTTAAACTTAATAGATCCATTTTTATTTATACTTGCACCAATTATTTTATGCCCAATACTTTTTTCTACTGGCATACTCTCACCTGTAAGCATAGACTCATCTACAGATGTAGTTCCTTCTACCACTTCACCATCTACAGGCATTTTTTCACCTGGTTTAACTACTACTATATCTCCGACTTCTACTTCATCAATTGAAATCTCTATTTCTTTATTGTCTCTAATTATCATAGCAATTTTTGGAGCAAGACCCATAAGCTTTTTAATTGCCTCAGAGGTTTTCCCTTTAGTTACTGATTCCAAATACTTACCAAGAGTTATAAGTGTCAAAATTACACCTGCTGATTCAAAATACATTTCGTAGCCAGTATTACCAAGCAATATTTCATATACTGCAAATATACTATATAAAAACGCAGCTGATGTTCCCATTGATATTAGTGAATCCATATTGGGACTTAATCTAAATAGTGATTTGAATCCTACTATAAAATATTTCTTACCTGTAAACATTATTGGTAGAACAAGTATTAATTCTAGAATAGCATACTCTTTCAGATGCATCATTGGATTAATAATATCAGGCATCATAATATTAAGTCTTACTGCAATCATTGGTATCATAGCAATTAATAACAATGGAACTCCGAATATTGCAGATACTAAAAATCTATTCCATAGGGCCTTTATTTCTTTTTCCTTTTTTTCTTTATCCATATCCACATTACTCTCATCCTCTAGAGCCTTATATCCAGCTTTTTCAATTACCTTCTTTATATCGGCTGTCCTTACTAATGATGGTTCAAAAGAAATAGTTAACTTTTCAGTGGCAAAGTTTACATTTGCTTCTATTACTCCTGGTAATTTTTTAGAAACTCTTTCTATATTCTTTGCACAGGCCGCACAGGTCATTCCTTCTATCTTTAAGGTTTTATTAGTTGTTTGAACTGCTATTTTATACCCCGCTTTTTCAACTGCGCTTTGTATATCCTCTAATTTTATAAATCCATCATCATAATTTATATTTAATTTCTCTGTAGCAAAATTTACATTTGCCTCCTCAACGCCTGGTAATTTTTTTGAAACTCTTTCAATGGTTTTTGCACAAGCCGCACAGGTCATACCTTCAATTTTAAGTGCTTTATTTATCATATTACGTCCCTCCTTATATTATTTATTACCAATTAATTTAGCAAGTAGATCAATTATTTCATCGACTTTATCTTCACCTGTATTATTCATAAATGCATCTTTTACGCAATGGTTAAGATGCTGTTTCAAAATTAACATATTCGCTTTTTTAAGTAGAGATTGTGCCGCAATTATTTGGTTTGATACATCTATGCAATACCGGCCTTCATCCATCATTTTTATTATTCCCTCAATTTGTCCTTTTGATGTCTTAAGGGATTGAATTGCTAGTTCTTGCTCCTTATTCATTTGAATTTCAGGACTCCTTATTTTATATCTACTACTTTTGAAAATCATGTATGATTCATCAATGAAAATGCTTAAACAAAATAAAGTGCTAATTCATAAATCAAATGATCTTAAAGAAGCTTATTCTAAACTAAATTTATCATACAAAAGTACTGTACTTGCTCTATCTAAAGCAATTGATGCTAGAGATACATATACCTCTGGCCACTCTGAGCGTGTTACACAAATCTCTTTAAAAATAGGTCAAGCACTAGGTCTGTCTCTTATACACATCT
>DHIM01000261.1:278-630 GCA_002403785.1 Clostridium sp. UBA4746 | reverse complement strand
TAAAAATAGGTCAAGCACTAGGTTTATCTTCTGATAAACTAAACACATTGGAGATTGCTGCACTATTTCATGATGTAGGTAAAATAGGAATTCCAGATCAAATTTTAAACAAACCAGGAAAACTAACAATTGAAGAATTTAATAAAATAAAAGAGCATCCTTCTATAGGTGTAGATATTCTAAAAACTATTGAATTCTTAGAGAAGACCTTTCCCATGATACTTCATCATCATGAAAAATATGGTGGTGGGTACCCTTTAGGTATTAGAGGTGAAACTATTCCATTTGAAGCAAGAATTATATGTGTTGCAGATTCCTACGATGCTATGACTTCTGATAGACCCTATAGAAA
>DHIM01000261.1:0-184 GCA_002403785.1 Clostridium sp. UBA4746 | reverse complement strand
TTCTGATAGACCCTATAGAAAAGGTCTACCCCCTAATGTTGCTATAGATGAACTTATTAAATTTAAAGGAATTCAATTTGATCCAATGATTGTTGAAGCTTTTTTAGAAATTCATATTAAAGAATAATTCTATACTATTTATTTAAATAACAAAAAAAGCAGATTTAAATATAAATTCTTGCTT
>DHIM01000240.1 GCA_002403785.1 Clostridium sp. UBA4746 | reverse complement strand
GCAAAAATGCCCAAATATTCATTTTCCATTTCTAAATTTTTAGATAGTTGAATAAAAAAAATTTTATTAGTAAGTTGCAATTTTGTAGTAACAAAAACAAGTTGTTGATTTGTTTCATTAATAAAAGGGGAAGTTGAGCTGTTTTTATGAAAATATACATTTTTTTTGTCTCTTTCAGTAGAGCAAATAAAATTTTCTTTCTCATCAAAAACACTTAAGTTTATATATTTTATATTGGAAAAAATATCAACATTAAAACCTTTAAGGTTTTTGCTTAACTTAGCATAATTAACTGCTACTGCACTATATTTAGTAAGTTCCTCGTGGACTTCATTTAATAAAAAAAATTTAAAACCTATAATTAAACCAACACTCAATAGAAATAGTGTCATAGAAAAAATAAGTGTATATATTGCAGTCATTTTAAAACTAATTGAGAATTTTAACCTTTTATTAATTTTACTAGTTAGTAACTTTAATATTTTCGGTACAAAAGTTAGTATTATCGTTGTCACCTTAAAGAAAAATCGAGAAAATTGTAATATATACTTAAAAAGAAACTTTAGGTTATTCATCTTTTAAAAGATATCCCACCCCTCGCACTGTATGAATGAATTTTTTGCTGAATTTATCATCTATTTTACTTCTCAAATATCTAATGTACACGTCTACTACATTAGTATCACCCATATATTCATATCCCCATACAACATCTATAATTTTATTTCTTGAGAGAACAATATTTTTATTTTCTATTAGGTATTTAAGTAAATCAAATTCCGTCTTAGTTAATTCTATTGAGTTATTTTTAAAGGCAACCATATGCTGATCTAAGTCGATGGTTAGCTCTCCAACTGCTAATATATTTAAGCTTTCCTTAAGCAAAGGTTTCTTTCTTAATGCAGTTCTTATCCTTGCGAGTAACTCTTCAATTGCAAAAGGTTTAGTCATATAGTCATCTGCACCTATGTCAAGTCCTAAAACTTTGTCCATTACTTCGTCCTTCGCAGTAAGCATTATAATAGGAACTGCTGAAACTTGCTTTAATCTTCTTAATACCTCTAGGCCGTTTAAGGAAGGAAGCATAATATCTAGGAGAATGAGGTCGAAAACTTCATTTGTAGCTTTATCTAAACCCTCGCGTCCATCATGGCATTGTGCAACCATGTAACCTTCATACTTTAGTTCTAACTCAAGAAATCGTGCTATTTTCACTTCATCTTCAATTATTAAAATCTTTTGTCCGCTCATATATAACTATACCTCCAAAATATATTATATTAAAATACTTTGTCCTATTATCAAATACATCAAATGATTAAATAAATAACAATAGTATTATTATATATTATTTTATATATAATTACAGACAATTGGCTTCTATTTTAATTTTTGTGTTTCTAAAAAACAACCTACATTGATGAGATGTAGGTTATTGGGTATAAAGGTTCTATTCAGTTTTAAATTCTTCAGTAATTTTTGTAGTTACTTTATTAACAGCAACAGGCATCTTATCAAAAATCTTGTTTATCTCTGAATCTTCAGCATTTTTCTTTTTAATTCTTATTTTGTGGTTAGTTGCGAGTGCAAATACTAATGCTGCAATTACGAGTGGTGGAGCTATAATAGTTATTATAATCGCGAGCGTTACGCAAATATCTAATACCACAAGATCATTTTTTTTAATTATTAATTTTGTTTCGTTACCTTTTTTAATAATTGTTTTTACCTTTTCAAAGAATTTACTTTTATTGCAGTGGGTCTCTTCTGGTTTAATCTTGTTTTGTTTTTCAAGATAGACTAAAGCTTCGATAAGATCGCCAGCGCTTTTTTCTAATGCATCCTTAGCATCCTCATAGCTGACATTAGCTCTTTTTCTTAACTCATCAATCTGCTGCAAATTTATTGACATACAAATTCCTCCTTATTTATAATCAAAACAATTTTAAGCCACTTTACTGGTTTATTTGTTTTCTATGTTTTTATTATAAGATAGTAGGATTAAATTTTTATTAGTAGAAGATTAGAATTACATTAGAAGTTATAATTGGTAATTTGATATTAGTAACATTAAATAAACAAATTTATAGAATATAAATATTTATAACAGGAATTATAAGTTTATACATGGTATAATGTAGACTTATGAGTTGATAATTTATTTTTGAAATATATATGAACTAAAGAGGGGAAATTAAAATGAGTAATATGAAGTTTGAGGAATTTAACATTAGTGAAGAAATATTAAAAGCAATTAATAATTTAGGGTACAAAAATCCTTCAGATGTGCAGGCTGCGGCAATACCTATAGCGCTTGAAGGTAATGATATTATAGTAAAATCACAAACAGGAAGTGGGAAAACAGCTGCCTTTGCTATTCCACTTTGTGAAAGTGCAGATATAGAGGAAACAGAACCTCAAGCATTAGTATTAACACCTACTAGAGAATTAGCCCTTCAAGTAAGTCAAGATATAACAAATATCGGAAGATATAAAAAAATTAGAGCAATAGCTGTTTTTGGTAAACAACCTATAGAAATGCAAAAAAAACAGTTAAAGCAAAGGGTTCACGTTGTAGTCGGTACTCCAGGAAGAACTTTAGATCATATTGAAAGAGGTAGTATTAAATTAGATAAGGTAAAATATCTTATATTGGACGAAGCAGATGAAATGCTTAGTATGGGATTTATAGAACAGGTAGAAGAAGTTATTAAAGCTGTTCCAAAAAATAGGGTAACTATGTTGTTTTCAGCAACAATTCCAGAATCTATTGAAGCAATATGCAAGAAATATATGATCAATCCTATAAAAATAGAAATAAATCCTGAAAAATTAACTGTAGATAAAATTGACCAGGTATGCTACGAAGTAGAGGAAGACAAAAAATTTAGTGTGCTTAAAAAAATACTTTATATTGAAAATCCAGATTCTTGTATTGTATTTTGTAGAACAAAAGAAAACGTTGATTCAATAACGGTGCAAATGAAGAACCGTTACTATTCATGCATTAAGATACATGGAGGTATGCTTCAAAATGACAGATTAGATGCTATGGAAAGATTCAAAAGGGGCGAATTTAGATTTTTGGTTGCTACAGATGTTGCGGCTAGGGGTATTGATGTGGAAAACATAACTCATATTATAAATTATGATTTACCTTTAGAAATAGGTAATTACGTACATAGGATAGGTAGAACGGGGCGAGCAGGAAAAAAAGGAAAAGCCATAACTTTTAACACTCATTATGAAAATAAATTTTTAAAAGCTATAGAAGAGTACATTGATATGGAGATACCTAAAGGGGTAATTCCGTCAAAGGAAGAATCGGAGTTATATAAAGATGCATTTTATGAAAAGCATGATGCTAAACCTGTTATTAAGAAGAGTAAAGCATCTAATTTTAGTAAGGATATAATGAAATTATATATTAGTGCAGGTAAAAAGAAAAAAATAAGGAATGTTGATATTGTAGGAACTATTTGCAACATTAAGAATGTTACTGCTGATGATATAGGCATTATAAATATCCAAGATCATTTTTCAAATGTTGACATTATGAATGGAAAAGGAATGTTAGTGTTAGAAGAGCTTAAAAAATCAACAATAAAAGGAAAAACTATTAGGGTAGAGAAGGCAAATAAATAATATATATTATTTTAGCGTGTACTTTAATATAGAAAGAGGTAGATAATTTAATTATCTACCTCATTTTTATATTATACAAATTCAAATAAATAACTAACAATTATTGAAATATTATCATACATATTAATGTAGATTTTATTGAAAATAAAATATTTACATGTTAGAATAATATAATATTTTACTATAGTTATACAAAGTTAATTTTGTAATTATTTGCGAGTAAAATAGTTCATAAGCATTAGTTATTAATATTTTTCAGGTGATGTAAAATGGGTATAATGAGTCTCACAGAAATAATGGATAGTCTGTAGAAATGTTAACGAAATACATAAAAACAATAGAAGTATATAAAGTATTATGATAGTGAATACAAATTTTCAACGAAATGTGTTCTGCTAATTTACACTTATAAAATCTGTGGAAGAAATTTTATCTAAATACGTCGCTTTTAAATTTTCATAGAAGTTTGCTAAAGAAGCATACATATAAGGTACTAACCATAAATAACCTATGCATAATGAAAGAATTGCAAGTATTGCCCAACCTATGAAACTTAAATGGAGGCAAAATAACTTCCATTTAAAACCTGTCATCATTTCTTCAAACATAAAAGGCTCATGTCTAACAAGTTTCAAAAAACAAATTATAAAACCTAACGTAAAAGGACCACATAATAATATACTTATAACTTGACCCAAGAATGAAATTATTTTTTATACATTCTACTAATAATTAATTGAATTATATTAAAAAGTATATTACTATAAAATCATATAAGATTTTACAAAAAATACCTTGATAAAATTATTTTATCATAGTATATTCAGATATACTAGTATACCTATCAT
>DHIM01000036.1:1278-6571 GCA_002403785.1 Clostridium sp. UBA4746 | reverse complement strand
CGATAACTTAGTATTCCACATTAATAGAAATTCTTGCAAAAATAAAAGAAGATTTAATTTGATTTTTTGGAAAATTGTCCCTCAAAATAAATTCATTTTATATACTTAATAATGGCAGTTAATTTTTGTGAGGTAATTATATAAAGGATCCATAAAGTATGCATGAATATCGAATCAATGTTAAGAAATGTATATCATAAAATTAATTTAAGAAAGTTAATAAGGGAGGAATAGTAACAGTGGGGAGAATGTACTCAATTAGAAATCAATTATACATTTATCAGAGAATGAAAATGAATTGAGGAAAGATTAGATAATATTTTTCAATGGTAACAATTGCTTTTTTCACAAAGTTAAGATTCGAAGGAAAGTAGTTCCACCTCTGTGTTTACTTTAAATAAATATTGAGTAAAATTTAACTGATACTTAATTCTACTTAACAGAGAAAAATATTTAACATAGAGATGTCATGAATCTATACTTACCTAGATAATTAAAGGTTGAAACAATAAGATGATTAAGTGTAGAAGTACATTGGTGCGGTAAAAGGGATGTACTTTCATGGTAATAAATGTCATTACGTCCCTTTAGATTATATTCTTACTATAAAATTGTGGTGATATTGTTACAGAAATATGTATCATTTTAAGTGCCATACTTTTTTCCCCAGGGTTAAAAGGTATACCATTAGATATAACTGGGAAGACTATAACTTAAGATTAAGCAAATAAAATTAAAGTATCATACATAAAACTGAAGCTGTAAAGAAAGCAAACTTTGAAAATACTGAAACTATGACTGATCATATCCGTAAAATATATATGGATAGCAACAAGATCATTTATATAAATTCTTAAAGTCCTATTAATTAAATATCTCCTATTCCTATTGTAATAGAAGAATTTTCTCTTATACACTGGTTTACTACACTAACTCTCGAAGAACGCACTTATCATGGTGTTTCCCTAAGTCTTAGTTATAGTACCTGATGTAACCAAGCAATCTTTGTTACTCTAAAAAAATTCTTACTAAACTTGTTATTCTTTATCATGAAATTTAGTTCATTAAGGCTTAATATCAATGAGATAATTTGATGAAAATATACTTTACCTGTTACTATATAAATTTTCCTTATATATACCTCCATATTTTGAGAGAATAAAAAAGCATCATTTACGATGCTCTATCTCATATATTTTTGTTTCTTGTTCATTCTTGTAATCTTGTGTACGTATCTTAATTGAACTTCCCATCGTAAGTAATCCAAAATAATTTTTATCAATAACACTTTGAGAATAAATAAAACAATGAACTGGAAAATCAATTTGTTTTATAATTTCACTCCATTGATACCCATTAAAATTATTTACAATGCAACCATTATTTTCAGCCATTATATACTCAAATATAAAATATTCTTCATCAGATTCAGTTTTATAATATTTTACTAAATGTGTACTTTTAGTGTTATTTGTAGCTAAAGGGAAAATACTAATAATTTTAGTCCAAATTAATTTATCTTTAGCAGTATCAAATTCTCTTTCATTATCAATTATCATTTCATCACCCCTCTACAATATTATTCCTCTGTAAATAGTTTTATTACTTAAACTAAAAGCATCCAAACTTTACTACAAATATAATCTTTATCATTACTAAGTAAATCCACTTTATATGTCATTATAAAATTTCATGGTTTAATTAAAATTCTGTACCAACATTTCTTATCTTTATTTTTATATAGTACATAATATAAATTAAAAATAACTAAAGATTAGATTAAGTTTGAATTAAACTGCTAAAATTCATAACATTTATTTTATAGTGCGTTATTTTTTATTTTTGTTGTAATATTTGTCAATAGCCTCATTAATATACACCCAACCTTTCCATCCTATATGCTCACTATCCATTAGAATAGATTTGAGCTACACAAGAATAAAATCAATTACTCATTTGGATTTTGTGCCTTTATTATTGAATATGCAATTTTGGGTGTAAACAATTTAGGATAATATACTATATACCGATTTTCCCAAACTGTAGGACTGTATTTTTTCTTATAATGGTATAAACCTTTAAACCCATAAAAACTATTAAGTTTTTCATATACGAGTTTTAGTAATTTACCAGTTATTCCCTCCTCATCTGTAGCATTTACAAGTGGTGCCAAACCTAATGTACCCCACTTTACTCCCTCTAATTTCATCTTATTAAAAGCCTCAATTGTAATTTTTTCCATAACTCCAATAGGAGCATTGTTCCTTCGCCTTGTAATATCCGCTAGATACCCTTTCCCGCCAGCAAAAGGTGAAAATACAATAAAACCAAGCATCTTTTTTTTATTGCTGTGGGCTGCAAAATATCTTCTATCCATAGGATTATCCAGTGAAATTGTTCCTAACATAAAAGACAATTCACTGCTATTTTTATTTTTAAGCCATTCATCTGAGACATCATTAATTTGCTGTTCAATTAATTTATCCCTTTTCTCCAAGGGTTTATATTCTAATATTGTAATTCCTAAAGCAGAGGCATGATTTATCGCATTTCTTATTTTAGCTGCTTTACCTCCTTCTAAGTTATATGTCTCAAGGTCAAACATTGCTTCTTCGCCACATTTTGTTTTACCAAACCCAAGAAAAGTATATAACGGAATATGTTTTTCAAGTGTATGACAAAAACATATATCCAAATCATTTTGTTTGCAATTGGTTATAAATTCCGTTATAAGTAAAGGCATATCTTTATCAGAGCATAATGGATCTCCAGCACAGACTGCAACTCCTGCAGCTGCTGTATATACTATTACCCCTTCAACATTATGAGCAAAATAATATCTTTTGTCATCTTCAATAGCAATATATGAAAGAGGATTTTCACCGTATTTATGAAGCAGTTTTCTTACCTTCTCTTTGTCAAATGCAGTTACAAAAGACTGATAAACAAGTGGTTTTAAAATAAAGAAAAGTGCAGCTAAAACCCCAGTCCAGTTTATCGCTATTTCAGTCTTTACAAAGACCAGTTCCCTCGTTGATAAATGTCCTAAAGTAGAAAAATCAATTAAAAACAGCATTTTCAAAGTGCGTAAAACAGCATAACCCAATATGTTTACTGTTAAAGGCCTAATGTTTATTTCATAGGTTGCAAAGCACGTATTAATAATAATTAAAAAAATAACTATCACACCAAGAAATATACTATTTTTAAGACTTATTGGTTCAGACGCCTTTTTAAATTTTTTATAATTAAAAGACAGAATAATGATAACAATAAATTCAACAATAATAGCAGAATTAAATAAACTGTGAAGGTTAATTACATGCATTAGCATTGAAACATACAGCATACATATTGAAATTACCCATGCCATTGTCATCCTTTTTTATAATCTGTAACTTGTAAAAATTAATACAAATCCTGTAATAACAGAAATTGTTCTATGCAGAACTAATGTTTCGGGACTAAAAAAGTAAAAGTATTTACTCATATACGAAATAACATGAATTCTATAGTAGTATTCGTACAATATATTCTCAATTCCTAACATTAAAGTAAGGAATACAGCAGTATTGATAATACTATACCTAATAGTTTTGGTAATTATCCTTTTCAAAAAAACATATCCTTAAATATTGTGCAATTATATATGTAAGCTTATTTAAGTTTACACTCTGGTTCTTCTCTAGTACAATTTCGTTATTGAAAAGCTTCGATAAATTTTCTCCTATTTCATACTATATATTTGTAACATTAAAAACAGATTAAGAAAGTCTTAGATTTAGTTTAAGAAGTGTGTTAGATAGTAATAATTAGAAATGAAAAAGGCATTTTTTATTAACATGATAAAAACAAGCGGATGGAATTGCGGCCATTACATCACAAACTAATTTACTAGCATTAAATGCAGCCATTGAAGCAGCAAGAGCCGGAGATCATGGAAAAGGATTTGCAGTAGTTGCTGATGAAATAAGAAAACTTGCAGAACAATCCTCAGAGACCGTAAGTACCATTCAAGGCACTATAGTAAAAGTTCAAGATGCATTTAAGAATTTGTCTAAAAATAGCAATGATATACTTAAATTCATTATAGAAGATATTAGACCTGTCTTAGAACAATATGCTGCATCAGGAAAACAATATGGTGAAGATGGGGACTTTATAAGCTCTATGTCAGAAGAAATTGCATCTATGTCTGAAGAGGTCGAAGCTACAGTAAATGAAGTTAGTTCGGCGGCTCAAACCCTAGCACAAAATTCACGGCTTTCTGCAGAACATACAGGAGATATTCAAATTAGTATTGATGGAGCTTCAAAAGCTATGACGCAAGTAGCACAAACCTCACAAATTCAAGCGGAGCTTGCACAAAAACTTAACGAATTGGTACAAAAATTTAAGATTTAAGAAAAATATATACTTTTTTTTCAAAAGCGTGCAAGTATAAAATAAAACACTATTATGTTACATTCAACTTATTTAAAATAATGTTTTTATTGACATAAAATAAGCTACTACTAAATGTAATTATATACATTTAGCAGTAGCTTATTTTTAAACTATAACTTTAAAATTGATATTGTTATCCCAATATTTGTTTTAAATCAGCTTCTGGATTGCTTATTGGTTTAATGTCAAAAGTATCAATTAGGAATTGTAATACATTAGGGCTTAAGAAAGCTGGTAGTGTTGGCCCAAGGTAAATTCCTTTTACTCCAAGTGATAATAACGCCAATAAGTCAGCAACAGCTTTTTGCTCATACCAAGTTATAATAAATGATAGTGGTAGATCATTAACGGTGCATTCAAATGCGTCAGCTAGTACTAAAGCTATTCTAACAGCAGAATATGCGTCGTTACATTGACCTATATCTAGTAACCTTGGAAGTCCTGCTACTTCACCAAACTCCAATTTATTAAAACGATATTTTCCACAAGCTAAAGTGAGAATAATACAATCTTTAGGTACTTGTTGCGCAAATTCAGTGTAATAATTTCTTCCTGTTCTTGCACCGTCACATCCTCCAATTAAGAAAAAGTGTTTGATTTTTCCTTCTTTAACTGCATTCACTATTTCTTCAGCATGACTTAAAGTTGCTTTATGACCAAATCCTACTAGAATTTCTTTAACTTCTTCATCTTTTTCAAAGCCACCAAGTTCTAGCGCTTTTTTAATTATTTCGGCGAAGTCCTTATGGCCATTATCATCATTAGATATATGTTTTATTCCATCCCAGCCAACAACACTTGTTGAAAAGATTCTATCTTTATATGAATCTCTTGGTTTCATTAAGCA
>DHIM01000036.1:0-1145 GCA_002403785.1 Clostridium sp. UBA4746 | reverse complement strand
GAATCTCTTGGTTTCATTAAGCAGTTTGTTGTCATTAAAATACAACCCGGTATACCATCAAATTCCTTTTGTTGGTTTTGCCATGCACCTCCAAAATTACCTACTAAATGTTTATATTTATTTAGCTTAGGATATCCGTGGGAAGGTAACATTTCACCATGAGTATAAATATTTATTCCCTTGCCTTCTGTTTGCTCAAGTAACATTTCAAGATCCCTTAAATCATGACCAGAAATCACTATAAAAGGTCCTTTTTTAATATTCACATTAACCTTTTGAGGTGAAGGAGAGCTATATTTTTCATTATTAGCTTTATCTAATACCTCCATAACCTTAACACTCATCTCTCCAGTCTTAATTAAGTACTTGATAAGATCTTGAACGTTTAAACTATTATCAGTAAGTGCTGCTAGACCTATAAAATAAAAGTCATCTACTTCGTCACTATTATATTTAATAAATCTAGCTTGGTGTGCATAAGCCGCAATTCCTTTTAATCCGTATTTTATAGTTTCGCGAACTGAGCGTACATCAGCATCCAAATCTTGATCATACATAACGCCTGCTTTTTTAGCATCTTCAAGCATTTGCTCTTTAGTCTCACTTAAATTATATAAAGCCTCTTCCCTATTTACTTCTTCTCCTAATGCTTTTTTTCGAGCGTCCTCTTTTATTATTTTGGATCTTTTTAGCATATCCATATGAGATTCAGGATCAAAGTTTACATTAGTTAATGTCATAAACAATGAATTCTCAATAAATGAAACCCACGACTTATCAAGTTTTTCACCTTTGGCCAAAAGTTTTACAGCATAACAGCTTATTCCCTTTAGCTGATAAATGAGCAAATCCTGCATTGCTGCAATCTCTGGTGTTTTTCCACAGACCCCTACTTTGGTACAACCTTTTCCACCGAAAGTTTGTTCACATTGAAAACAAAACATTTTTCCTTGCATATGTAACCCTCCTAAATTTTCATATTATTCTAATATTAGCTTACACTATCTTTGTGTTAATATACAAGATAATAATTAATATGCATATATTCTTCATACCATGCCATTACTACAGATCCCCTAATTGTAAACTTAACATAGTTAATTTCTTCTACTATCCATTAACTATGTAAGCGTCAAATACTACCC
>DHIM01000146.1 GCA_002403785.1 Clostridium sp. UBA4746 | reverse complement strand
GATTATAATAATAGACTAAATTAGATACAGAGAATAACTATAGTCATAAGAAGTGACAAAAGACTTTGAAGTTCATAAAATCAATAAATATTGTATACCAAATGTTTATTATTATATAGAACCTAAGACTGAAGAGTTAGGAATAAGTATGGATTTAATAAAATTTTTCTAATGATGTTAGGATTGCTCACTCAGTGGACATTTGTAGCATATCAATGGAGAGAGGGGCCAAAGTTAGCGCATTTGATCCAGTGGTGAGTAAACCAACTTATGATTTTAATATTGAAAAAGCTGGGGAAAATGATTTATTTAAATAAGGGGTTTGATATTTATGTCTGGGATAGGAGATATAAAGTTAAAAAGGAATAATGGATCTTCATTAATATATGTGATTGTAATTATGAGTGTTTTATTTGTTTTGTGTTCTGCTTTAGGGACTGGTGTAGTTTGGGAAGCTAACAATGCAAGTAATCAAGAAAAAAAGACACAAGCTTACTATATTGCAAGAGCAGGTGCTGCTGCTACAGCTAAATATATAGGGTCTATGAGTAGTACTGATATGAGTACCTTGGTTTCTCAACTCCCACTGCATTCTGATAATACTGCCTTTGGTAACGGTAATTATAACATAATAATACCTACTGTAACAGGAGGTAAATTGTTAATTACATCTACAGGTTCAGTTACTAATGGTAAAGACTCGAGTGGAAACGTACGATATATTACTGATACAGTTACAGTTGTTATTAATAACACGGTACCGACTACAATTACAACTGCTATTTTTGCAAAAATCAGTATTATTCTTCAGGGTGGGACTGTGGATGGAGATATTAGTACAAATTCCATAGCCGCTAATTCAATACAGTATTATAATAATATAATTACTAGCGGTCATAAAATAATAATTCCTAATACTGGGGATATAACAACGGTAGCAAAGGCGCAGTATTCATGGATTACACCAGTACTAGTAGAAAATTCACCTAATATTGTTGTTGGCAATTACCCACTGCCAGTTATGCCAAGTTTTCCAAGTAGTCTTACAAATATGGGGAATATTTCGATTAATGGTGTTGGTAGCGCAAATATTAGTACTGATGGATATTATAATAATATTACAATAGACTCAAACACCATCCTAACTATTGATACAACTTCAGGTGATAGGAATATAAGAATAAATAATTTAGATATGATACAAGGTAAAATTATAATTACTGGAGGTAATAAAGTTAATCTCTATGTAGATAATTGTACCCATCTAAAAGGATATGTTAACAGCAATGGCTCTTTAAATGGAGATAAAAATAAATTACAAGTTTATTGCAATAATACTACTCCATTTACTATGTCTGATGAAACTCATATTTATGGTTCAGTAATGTGGGGTACTGGTGATCTTACATTTACAGGGGCAGGTGCAATTATAGGGAATTTAATCTCAATGGGAACAAATATTAATTTTAATGGTGGAAGTTTTTTAGATTCTCAAGTTCTATATGCACCAAAGGCTAATATAACTTTAATTGCAGGTGCACATATTATAGGTGCTGTTATTGGGAATACAGTTTATATGGATGGTGGGGCAAATATATCATTACCTAGTATACTGCCGACTATGCCTGTAATCCCTGATAATTCAAATAGTTCTTATATTTCATATTGGCAATAATAGATTAATTATAGTTAGGAAGTGAGTTTATGAAAGTTTTTTCAAAAAATAGTGGATTCTCATTAATAGAAGAAATTGTTTCGCTTGCGATAATCTCCATAATAATAGTTGGATTTTTGCCGATTATTGTAAATAGCTTAAAAAACATTTATGTTAGTGGTATTAGGACTGTAAATGTTTCTACTGCTGAAAATATGATTGGAAATGTTATAAAAGGTAATTCCACTGCAGGTGTAGTTCAAACAAATCAGACTATTTCAATAACATTAAAAAATTCTGTGGGAGTAATAACACTATCACCAGGAAGCATACAAGGCAAGATTATTATCTTTAATAAGAGCAGTAGCAACCAAACAACATTATCTACCTTCGTACCGAACTAGATAAAACGGTTATAGGAGAATATTAATATGAAGAAAATTATGAGTTTTCATAATAAAGGATTTACTCTTATAGAATTAATAATAGCAATTCCAATAATGCTAATCGTTATGGTTTTAATTTTTTCTATTGGTGATTTTGGAAATAGAATATATAAAAATACTAATATTCAAATGAATAATCAAGATGATGTTAGATTAGTTGGAGATTATATAAAAAAAAATATTAGAAGTGCTAAAACAATAAGTTCTGATGAAACCATTGTTAAAGCACAAAATACAAATGCTAATTATTATGTTTTAACATATACGGGTAATCATTTAGTTAAGCAGGTGAAAAAGAATAGTGATGGAACTTTAATTAGCCAAGTGACCATTGGGGATGTACTAACAGATTTATCTTATTTAACTACTACGGATAAAGGAATGCTAAAGTATAGAGTAACAGATAATGCTAACGGTCAAAATTATAGTGTAACATATGAGGTTATACTTGATAATATTAGTACTGTTGTGTTGCCTAGTGTTAATACATTAACTATATATTATGCAAATAATTAAGAGCCTGAATAGTAAAAATAGTCTAACAACCTAAAGACATGTCAATACTTCTAAATGAGGTGATGGGCATGTCTTTTAAAATTACGTGGAAAACACATGTAATATGTACAATAATAGCTTTTGCAATTGCGCAGGTAATGGGGAGTATTGCAAGTAACATAGTAGAAAATTTTATTTTAAAACCTTTTATTTCATATCCAACCAAAAATTTAATTATTAATTTATATATATATGTGTTACTACTTATGATTCCAATATCAATTGTTCATGAGGGTATACATGGACTTGTGTATAAAGTTTTTGGTGGAAAAGTTAAGTATGGATTTAAAGGTATTTATGCATATACACAGGAAATCTCTGAGATGCCTATAGATCGTGTAAAGTTTCTAATAATACTTCTAGCACCACTCGCTGTAATGTCTATAATAACCTTACTTCTACCACTGTGGTTAGGTGGTATGATATTCTTTCTTAATCTACTCGGTGCTTCAGGGGACTTGTATATGTCTTATAAGCTTATAAAGTATGATTATAATAGTAAGATAATTGATAGAAAATATGGATTTGATGTAGTGTAGGAAAGTTCCCAAGTTGTTGGGGGCTTTTTTTTATGGGAAATAATATAATCGTATCACAGTTTAAGGAAGCTCAGCGTATTTATATAGTGAAGTAATGAAAAATTTATTTGCGTGAGTAATTGAGGGGATATAAACTAGAAATAAATACAAATATGTAGAGATAAAGTATAATAATACTGATAGTAAGGGGGGTATGTAAGCATGAAAAAATATAAAAAAGTTATTGTTCTTGGAGCAGGATTTTCAAAAGCATTATGCAGCTCAATGCCATTAATTAAAGATTTATTTGAAAATACTGAAGAAAATAGTTTGTTAAATAGTTTTGTGAATAAGGCAAAGGCAAAATTAAATGATTATTTTGATGTGGAGAACTGTGTTAGTTATATATTATCAAGAGAAATATTCTTTAATGATAAAGAGGATATAGAATTTTATACTTTAAGAAAACAAATGTTAAAACATATATATAATGAAATGAAAAACTGTGAGCCTGACCCAGATAAAATGGACATTATGGGGAAATTTTTATATTATTGTGATAAAGAAAATATATTACTTGTTTCATTTAATTATGATTTGTTTATTGAAAAAATTTGTAAAAATTTATGTGCGGAGGGTAAATTCATAGTAAAATATGGTATAAAATTAAATAAAGATCCGTATCAAGAAGGCACAACAATTGATGCCGGAGATTTGGATGTGAAAAACATAGAGTTGTTAAAACTTCATGGTTCTTTTAATTGGTTTAGTATGAGTAAATATGAAAATGCGGATATTGATGATATTATATCATTAGAAGAAAATGTTATTAATGATATGTTTGTTGAGGATATACCATTTTACGTTCCAATGTCTAATACTAAACATAAATATTTTGCGGGTAATTTCTATAAATTTTTATGGAAGAAGATGAAATATTATATAGATAATGCTGAACAATTAGACTTTATAGGTTATGGATTTCCCAAAACTGATTTTGACAATTTGATGTTATTTAGTTCCTATAAAGAAAAAGTAAAAAACATTGTAATTTCTAAAACGTCAACAGATGAAGAAACTAAAAAAAGGTTAGAAAAAATCTTTGATTATGCAGAAGTGCACACAGATGGAGCAGTTAGTTATATTGAAAAAATAACAAAATAAAACTTGATTTAGCATTATGAATTATATTAATGAGTACAGTTAATAAGGGTAATGTACTCGGTAATATAATTCATAATGCTTGAGTTTCATAGTTTTAATATTTATATAATTATGGTTACATCTGGTCCATATTTAGTTTTTACTTCTACAATTTTTAATCCTTTATAATCTCTTAATACATCTATGCCTTTTCTAAGTTGTTTGAAGTCAACACAATCAATATATTGCCTGTGCTCCTCAGGAATAAATCTTCTGGCAATTAGTAATCCAAAGCCGCCAAGTCCAATAGCTGCTTTTACAAGGCATATTGGTGCTGGTATTTTTAGACGAACACCATTGTTAAGTTTTATATATATCTTCAACTTTCACCCATCCTTTTATTAATATATAGGTAAGCTTAAGCATGCTTATGTCATCCATTTAACAAAATATCTATTCTATAGAGACTTCAATTATATCTCCATTGCTGCTTTTTACATCCACTATTTTTCCTTCAAGGCCCGAATCAATGGCTTCCATAATCATTCTTATATCTATTCCGTCTTCATCTGAAATGCCTGGTATTTTAATGTTATTAACAGCGTTTCCTATTGCCTTTAAAAATTTAATTGGCACGTTCACATTTACAGTATCCTTTGTAGCTGATAGCACTCTAACTTTTAACATCTTGTCTAAATTTTTCGACGTATTCAATGGCAGTGCAGTAGCAGACTTGTTAAGAGCGTCAATAAGATCGCCAGCCTTATCTATATCTATTTTTCCCTCTTCAACCATTTTTAAAATTCTTTTTACTTCTTCGTTCATTTTATAATCCATCCTTTCGAGTTTTAATTATTTTTCATCATATTTACTGCTTGTTCAGCCGATATTTCACCTTTTTCAAGCATATCAATTATTTCCTTGCTATTTATTTTAGACTTTTTTACTTCAGTATAACCAAGTGCAGAAACAACTTCATCTAGCTTAGCTCTCACAGTTGGATATGATATACCTAGTTCTTTTTCCACATCTTTAATATTACCCCTACACTTTAAAAAGACTTCCATAAAATTAAGGTGTTCTTCTCCTAAACATTCGAATTTTGAAAACTCAAATTCATTTTCAATGACAGTACCACATTTATTGCATCTAAGTTTCATAATCTTTAGTTTTGAACTACATATAGGACATTTGCTTATAACTCTATAACTCATGATCAATCTCTCCTTTTATATAATTTTATTATAATACCAAGTATTGAATAAATCAATACTATGATTAACTATTTTAATATTATTTTCAAATTTTATTTAAATAATTAAAATACATATTAATTATTTTAATCTTATATTTAATGAATCAAATGATTAATTATGAGGTGAATTATAAAAAATAATAAGTTGAAACATTTTGTAACAAACTGTCACATTCAGCATAATATACTGGTATAACACAATAAAATACTTGGAAGCAATGAAGCATATTCTGTATTGGTCACTTTGAATATGTGGAGCTAGTAGTGAACCCACTCCTTTTTCATAGAGAAGTCTATGTGAATGGAGTTTTATTTTTTCCTGGCTAAAATAATATGATCCTATTTCAAGTGGGAAGTTGATGAAGTGTACTCTGATTTGGTCACCGTTGAGTACACGGAGACAATGGTGAAACCGGCCCAATCTAATTTATTAGATTGGGCCTTTAATTTTATAGACGGCTTTTATAAAAATATGTTTTGAAGTGAATAGAATTTTAATATTTTCTTATAAAAGAATATGATCTTATATCAAGTGGGGAGTTTATGATGTGT
>DHIM01000074.1:1286-10294 GCA_002403785.1 Clostridium sp. UBA4746 | reverse complement strand
AATTTTATATTTTATAAAAATTTAATAAAAATAATTAGAAAAATTACTAACGTTAATTTAAGCGAGCGGTATAATAACATAAATCAAATAGTCGAGGATATTAATAAAATTTTTAATAAGAAATATAAGTCTTACATAATTGATGAAGTCGAAAAATTAAATTTTAACACTAAAATAGTAGGTAGAAATCAAGAAATTATTAAAATAATGAGTATCTATGAGGATTTAAACAAGCATAATTCATCTAATAAAATTATCCTTGTGCATGGAGAACAAGGCATAGGGAAAACAAGGTTTTTAAAAGAGATACAGCATTTACTCTATATGAAAAAAGCTAATGTGTATGCCAGCTTTGCTATTGAGAATTGTAATAGTAAAATTAAAAGTAGTAAGGCACTTATACATATATTAAAGAAAATAGTGTCTACATGTGATGAGAAAATAGTGAAAAGATATCAGGGTGAATTAATAAAATTTATACCGGGACTTGATGCAGAAAATAATAATAAGGTTTCAGAAGTGTTAGTAGTAAGTAAAGAAAAGTATAGGTTAATAAGTAGAATATATAGTTTTATACAAGAGTCCATTATTAATAAACCCAGTATAATTATAATTGATAACGCTCATTGTTTAGATGAATTTTCATTAGAGCTTTTAGAGTATATTAATGTACAAAATTATAATGAGAAAAATATAATGATCATTTTATCTTATAGTACAGGTGATTATGCCGCAAATCATAAGTTTCAACAATTATTAAATGAAAATTCCTATAATATTAATTTTCATTTAAAAAATTTAAATAATGAAGAGACTTCTATTATGATTCAGGAAATTCTCAGTATGCCCGAAGCTCTTACTGAACTTGAGCAAAAAGTTTATCAGAAAACATATGGTAACCCTTTATTTGTGGAGGAAACATTAAAAGATTTTGTAGCTAAAAAAATTCTTTATATAAATGAGAAGTATGGTAGGTGGCATACTCCTTATGAAACCCTTGATGAGATGCCAATTGCTTCGACAATGCAGCAAGCATTATTGAATCAAATAAAGGAAATAAATCAAGTTAGTTACGAAATTTTAAGTACAATATCTATCTTTAATACTGCTGTTCCAATTGAGGTTATTAATAAGTTCTTTATTGGATTTGAGAAGGAAATAGAGGGTTATATTAACGAATTATGTTCTAAAGGTATACTAATAAAAAAGATTGAGGATATGGGTTTTGTATTTGATTTTTATAATAATGTGCTTAAAAATTTAATATATAATATGCTGAGTGATGAAGAACGAAAAGTGAAACATGAGCTTGCGGCTTCTGTACTTGAAGATTTATATGAAAATGATGGTAGAGAAAATAAAGAAGAACTTATATATCATTTAGAAAAGTCTAAAGATAAATATAGAATTGTAAAATATTGTATAGAACTTGCAGAAAAGATGAAATCATTTAGAATAATGGATGAAGCTATTTCTAAATATGAAAAGGCTTTTTCTATGTTATCTAATGTTGAAGATCAAAATCAAAAAGTAGAAATTCTTCTAAAAATCGGAGACATTTACTTAAGCGAAGGAAACTTACAAAAAGCCCTTAAAACTTATGAAAAAACACACATATATTCAGATAAAGTAGTTGGAGAAAAACGTCAAATTGATACTGCAAATAAGATAGCATATATATGCATAAGAAGAAATGAAGTGGAAAAATCACGTAAGTATATAAAAAAAGGTGAGTTGATATTGCTGAAAATTGAATATATGGAAGGTTATCTTGAAAATAAAACAAATCTTGCATATGCATATACTGCAAAACAGGAATACAATAAGGTATTTGACTTATGTGTTAATTGTATAAAAAAATGTGGAGATGATTATCTAGTTCACAAGGGATTTATGTACAATATTCTTGGGGTTATGTATTCTGAAACCTCTAGAATAATTGAAGCATTAGAGTGTTATAGAAAAGGACTTAAGTATTTTGAACAAACAAATCACCCAGAAGGCATGTGTCGTTGTTTGAATGATTTAGGAGTAATTTATGCCAATTATTATCAAGAAGATGTTGAAGCTATAAGTTATTATAATAAGACTTTAGTAATATCTGAGGAAAATAACATAATAGATTTAGGATTAACTGCGTTGGTTAATATAGCAACTTGTTATTTAGATAAGTTTGATTATGATAAAGCATTGAAATACTTTAAAAGAGTACTTGAAAAGTCGGAAAATATAGAATTTGAAAGTAATTTATTTTATATTTACAACTATATTTCTTATGTTGAATTCAAAATGGGCAATAACAAGGAGGCATATAAGTATTATTTATTAGTACATAAGAAGCTAAAACAATATCCTATTCAAGGTAAAGATAAATGCATATATTATCAAATGGGAGCAGAACTTCATTATGGCATAGGCAATATAGATGTTGCATTTGGTTTAATTAATAAAGCACTAAAAATTTATAATAATAATGGCACAACTCAAGATAATAATAGCAAATTATTGTTGCTTATTATAGAAATACAGAGATCGGATAAAGTAGATGACATAAAGAAACATATTAAAAAAATAAAAACAATAATATATGGTTATAAAAACAATATAAATAAAACAAATGCACTATATGAAATATGTATAGTTTTATATGAAAAAGGATTTGTCAGCGAGGCTATAAATTTATTTGAAAATCATTTTTTTAGTAAAGAAAATATTTTAGTTGAGATGGTTAATGTTAAAAAATTATATTTAGAAGGACTTTTACAAAGTGGCAAAAGGAAAATAGAGAGTTTAATGCAAGCATTGGAATTATCGAAAAGAGAGAAAAATAAGTATTTCCAGTGGAGAATATGCAGTGCGATTGGGGATTATTATTTCACACAGGTGGATTATTTTTATGCAGTAAATTATTATTTTGAAGCTTGTGAGATAATTAAAGAGTGTACTATGCAATTACCAGAGCTTAAAAGAATTAATTATTTTAATGCATACAATATGAGAAAGCCTTTCAATATGATTAAAGGAATGAACAAGCCCAATTCACATAGCAAAACATGGGATTCTATAGAGGGCAGAATAAATATTTCTAGCAATGAGGATTTAACAATTCTTTTTAATTATGATGCATTTGGTGAAATACTAAATAATAAAAATTTTGTTCAATTAGCTCAAAAAATATATAGATCTATTTTGCCAGAAGGAATTCGTAATATAAATGATATAATTACTAACATGGGTGAGGATCCACTGCAAATATTGGACATAATTACAAAACTTATTTCAAGTATTGTGTTATCCACAAGGAGCTTAATTATTTCTGAGGGAAATGATGGTGATTACACAATTGTTGCGTCAAGTGATGGAAATCATGATATCGTAGACATAAAGGTTATTTTAGAAAGGGCGAAAGAAGCAAAAAACTCTATATTAGTTAGTGAACCATTTAATAGCAAAAAAAATTTAGAGTTAAGATATATGCCTAAGGGTATGAAGTCTATAATGTGCATACCGATTATAAGAAAAAATCATGAGTATATAGAAAATTCAAAGGGAGAAAGTAGAAGAGTTAATGAGCAATTAAGGCTAGACAATATAAAGGGCTATGTATATATGGAATCTGAAAGAGTGCTAAATAATTTTAATGAGGACAGTTTAGATGAATGTTTAGGTTTAACTTCATTTATAAGTTTTATTATGGAAAATTATTTACTAAAAATTAGTTCTTCAATTGATAAGTTAACAGGAACACTCACGAGGCGGTTTTTAGAGGATGAATTATCAAAGCATATAGAAAAGGCTAATGAATCACAGGGAGTATTTTCAATAATAATGTTTGATTTAGATGATTTCAAAGGTGTCAACGACAAGTTTGGTCATATAACTGGAGACCAAGTACTGCGGGACATAAGTAAAGTCGTTATGCACTCAATTAGGAAGATAGATGTATGCGGAAGATATGGTGGGGAGGAGTTTATTGTTATTTTACCTGGGACTGATACCGTAGTTGCCAATGACATTGCAGAAAGAATAAGAAAAAATGTTGATAGCAAGAAAATACTAGGATCAAAAAGAGAACTAACGGTGAGTATGGGTATTGCCACTTATCCCAAACATGGAAAGTGGAAACAAGAATTAGTTGAGAAAGCTGACCAGGCGCTATACGTGGCTAAAGGAAACGGTAAAAATAGGTGTCAGATTTTTGAAGATAAGTTTTCTGGTAAAGCTCGGGGTACTGATAAACTATCAGGAATAGTTTCAGGAAATGTAGTCCAAGATTCAAGAAATGTATTAGCTATGGTAGAGTTGATAGAAACTATCAAGGCTGAGTGTGATTTAGAAACTAAAATATATAGTGCACTTGGAAGAATAATTGAGACCACTGAAGCAAAAAAATGGTATGCTTTTTATGGTTAATGAAAACAAAATCACTAAAAGTTTTGGGAGAAGAAATTTAAACGAAAATTGGGCTAAAGTTAAGGGGTTTAGTGAAGGAATAATAGAGAATGTAATTAAAGATAAGCTAGGCACCTGCACAATAGATTGGGATTGTATAATTGACTATGATTTAGTAACTGGAATGCCAAATTGGAATTCTGCTTTAGTTGTTCCTATAATTAAATCGGGAGTTGTAAAAGGAGTACTTTATTTGACTGTTCCTATAAAAGTTAAAGAATTTAAATTTGAAGATTTAAATTTTGTTAATACTTTAGGTCAGTTATTGGTAGGAATGTTTTAATACACTACTCTAAAAGAACATAAAGCGTAAGCTTTATGTTCTTTTAGAGTTTATGGTATAATTAAAGGATTATAAAACTTAAAGACTAGGGAGAAAATATGGTGAAAGAAGATATGTTGTTACAAATATTAAATGAAGGAACAAGTGGTAAAAATCATGCGAGTGGACAAAGGGTTCTTAGCAATGATTTGGTTTCTTCTCTAGATATTACAAATGAGGATAAATTAATATGTATAGATGGCAATGTGATTTCTGAGAAGCTTTTTAATGAATATCATACAAAAATAGAGATGGATGCCGCTCAGAGAAGCATTTTTTCTACATTTTGCAGTTGTCCTGATTTTGATAAAAATGAATTTAAAAAAGAAAATTATTGTTGCAAACATTTAGTAGCAACTTTTTATAAAGCAATTGAGGATTTAGCGAAGCACCCTCTTTTAAGTGAAGATGATGAACAAATTCCAATCATAGCTCGTGATAATAAAAATGTACTTTCTTTGCTTTTAGGTGATGAAAAACATAAGGATGAAACTAAAATAGAGGTGTACATAAATAAGAATCAATGGACTAACAACCTTACAGCTGAGTTTAAAATAGGCCTAAGTTCAATGACTTCAAGTAATCTTTACATTTTAAAAGATATAAATCATTTTTTATTAGCTTATTATAACAAATTTCCTATAAAGTATAGTAAAAATTTTACATTCGATATTGAAAATCAAAAGTTAAACACAAAGGATAAAAGGCTTATTGATTTTATTGAAATGTTAAAAACAATGGAAGGAAACCAAAGGCATGTTAACAGAAGTCAGGATCGTTATGTGGATGGTAAATACATTAATATTCCTAAATATTTAACTAGAGAATTTTTTGAAATTATAACTAAGCATAGAGTTTATTTAAATGAGGGATTCTTTTATAGACCTGTGGATACAGAGATTCTATATGAGGCTCCAGCAATAGATTTTGATTTAAAAATTATAAAGGATAATTATGTTCTTAAGTCTTCAAATGGAATGCCGGTTTCTTTAGGATCTAAGAATGATGTGTTCTTGTATGGGAGCACTATATATCTTCCAAATTATGAATTCTGTTATAAGATAAGTCCGTATCTTCAAATCTTTAATGAGGCAAAGGTAGTAACTATGGCGAGTCTTGAAGAGGAGACTATATTAAGAAGGCTTATTCCGGATCTTAATATTCTATCGCACAGTGTTGTTTTATCTAAGGCTATAAAAGGTAAAGTAATAATGGCTAAAAGCCATTTTAACTTTTACTTTAATCAGGAAGGCAAAAATATTACTTTAACATTAAAGGTCAAGTATGGAACTTATGAATTTGATATTTTTGAGGATTGCACTGAGAAAATCATATATAGGGATTCTAAAAAAGAAGCTCAGGTTATTACAATTTTAAAAACCTTAGGTTTTCAGAAAATAAAGAACAAGTTTTGTTTCACGCGAGGAGAGGACTATATATTTAAGTTCTTCAAGAGTGATATAGAAAAGCTTCAAGAGATAGGAGAAGTATATTACTCTGAGAATTTTAAAGGTATAAAATCTTTGGGAACTAAGGGTATTAGTGGAGACATTAAAAGTGGAAAATATAATTACTTTGAAATGGAGTTTAAAGTAGGAGATATTGAACCTCGTGAAACAACAAATATATTAAGAGCATTTAGAAATAACCTTAAATATTATAAGCTTAAAAATGGTGAATATCTTGATTTAGAAGAGTTAGAACTCAACAAGTTCTTAAAGCTTTTAGACATTATGGCACCAAAGGGTAGTGATAATAATCATCTAGAAATAGCTAAAAGTAAAGGTATATTTCTAGATAGTTATCTAGAGGATAATAATATAAGATATATAAAAGGCAAGAAAGAGCTAAAAGAAGTAAGCGATAAGCTTAAAAACATTGGAAAACTTAATTTTAAAGAGCCAGTTGACCTAAAGGGACAATTAAGAGAGTATCAGAAGGTAGGATATAATTGGTTTAAAACATTAGACTATTTAGGGTTTGGAGGGATATTAGGAGACGAAATGGGTCTTGGTAAAACAATTCAAGCTATTGCTTTTATATTAGATGGAAAAGGAAGTAAGACCTTGATTGTAGCACCAACCTCTCTAATATATAACTGGATAAGCGAACTTGAAAAGTTTGCGCCTAGTTTAAGCGTGGCTGCGGTTAATGGACCTAA
The DNA here is from genome assembly GCA_002403785.1 of Clostridium sp. UBA4746. Classification (GTDB taxonomy): domain Bacteria; phylum Bacillota; class Clostridia; order Clostridiales; family Clostridiaceae; genus Clostridium_AD. The sequence goes on along the minus strand of DHIM01000074.1, from coordinate 3,359 downwards.
GGACGCAAGGGAAGAGATTATAAATAATATAAAAAACTATGATGTGATTATAACTACCTATAACTTGTTAAAGAGGGATAGCGAGAGCTATACGGAATTAGAATTTGATTATTGCATATTAGATGAAGCTCAAAACATTAAAAATCCAAATTCTCAAAATGCAGTGGCTGTTAAGGAGATAAAATCAAAGACAAGATTTGCACTATCAGGTACACCAATAGAAAATTCTCTTATGGACTTATGGTCAATCTTTGATTTCATAATGCCAGGATACCTATATGATGAAAAGATATTTAGTGTAAGATACCATAAAAAACTTAAGGAAACTCCAGAGATATTAGAGGATTTAAATAGGCTTATAAAACCATTTATTTTGAGGAGGAGAAAAAAGGAAGTTTTGAAGGAATTACCTGATAAAATAGAAAAAACGTTAATGGTAAGTTTAGAGCAGGAGCAAAAGAAAGTTTATAAGATTTATGCAAGCCATGTGATGGAGCTTATTGAAAACAAGGTAAAGAATGATGAATTCAAAAATAGTAAAATAGAGATATTGTCGTATATTACAAAGTTAAGACAATTATGTTTAGATCCAACAGTACTTATGAGTGAATATAGTGGTGGTAGCGCAAAAATAGAAGCTTTGATTGAACATCTTCATAAGAGTTTAGAAGAGGGACATAGAGTACTGGTTTTCTCACAATTCACCTCTGTACTTAAAAACATACAAAAGAGACTTAAAGTGGAGGGGATATCCTTTAGTTACTTGGATGGGTCCGTACCCTCAGAGAAGAGGATGGATTTGGTAAAGGACTTTAATGAGGGGGGAAACCCTGTATTTTTAATTAGTTTAAAGGCAGGGGGCACAGGACTGAATTTAACTTCTGCAGATGTAGTAATTCACTTTGATCCTTGGTGGAACCCAGCTGTAGAAGAACAGGCAACTGATAGAGCACATAGGATAGGTCAAAAAAATGTGGTGAGTGTTATAAAAATTATAGCTAAGGGCACAATAGAGGAAAAAATTCTGTCACTTCAAGAAGAGAAAAAAAAGCTTATAACAGAGCTTATGGGAGACGAACTATCAGGTGGTAAAGGTTTTGCATCTTTAAGTGAGGAAGATATATTTGGGTTATTTGAAATTAAGGAATAAATGTTTAAATAATGAAATGCTCCCACTTTTAAAGTGGAAGCATTTCATTATTTAATATCGGTATTCATATCTTTTAATATGCTATAGTGACATTTATACCATTCATTTGTAGGTTCTATTTCGTATGCTTTTTCTGCAAATTTTAAGGCACTTATGTTATTATCCATAGACATATGTATTTCAGACATTCCAAAATAGGCAATACTTTTAGTAATATCTACTTCAACAGCTTTACTGTATATTTCAAGAGCTTTTTTATTATTATGTAGTGAGAAAAGCATTCTCGCTTTACCACATAAAGCATCGTAAAAACACGGACTTAGTTTTAGACAAACATCAAAGCATTCAAGAGATTCTTTAAAATTGTTAAGAATAGCTAAAAATTGAGCTTTTTTTAAATAAATGTTTGCATTTTTACTATCGGTTCGAATAAGTTTCTCACAATAGTAAATGCATTTATCAAAGTCACCAGTTAAATCGTTTATATCAATTAGCTTCCAATAACCTTTTGGATCATCTGGAACTAGTTTTAAATATTTCTTTATACATTCTTCCGCTTCAAATGCTTCATATAAGTCTAGATGAGCCTGAGCCTTGACAAAATAAGCCTCCAGATATTCATTATTGAGGAAAATTGCTTTATTAAAATCTTTGAATGCCTTTTCAATTTCTCCATCATTAAAAAGCCCTTTACCTCTTTCTATATATTCTTTAACTAAAGTTTCATCACTCATTAAGTTAATACTATTTTTCATTAACATGCCCCTTTCACGTGAATCACACATTAAAATTATTGACACAAAATAAAACAGTATACATGTGCCATATAATATATTTAGTGAAAGGGAGTGTTAATGAAAATATAATTTACTATATATGGTTCAATACATACCCGTCAATTGTGTTGGTGATAGAATAATTGA
>DHIM01000074.1:409-1104 GCA_002403785.1 Clostridium sp. UBA4746 | reverse complement strand
AGAATAAATATGGACATTAATACTATAAAATACTAAAATAATAATTTAATATGAAATATTCAGCACTAAATTAGGGTTTATTAATTTTGTTCATATTGTACTTGAAAACAATTACAATATAGCCATATTACATCTTGTTATATTTTTATCACGTGTGGTATACTGTGATTGTTAAGAAATGTAAAATAAAATATCAAGGGGGGTATTCAAATGAAAATTAAAGCAATAATATTATCACTAGCAGTAGGTGCTACACTTTTAGTAGGGTGTGGTACTAAAGAAGCAGATAAAACAGTACCAACATCAACAAAGGTAGCAACAAAAGAGCCAGCAAAAACGGATGTAGTAACAACAGCTTCAATAGTAAATGAACAAGCGGCCTTCCAAAATGCAGTAAGCAAAAATGGATCTTGGATTATCGCAATAACAAAGGATTTAAAGGTTGATAAAGAAATCGTTTTAGAGGGATCATTTACAAAGGCTGATAAAACTGATAAAACAAAAAAAGTTCCAGCAGGGCGTAAATTTGCTCTTTATGCTCAAGACGATAAAAGGGTTAAAACTGCTAGCTACACTTTAACAGCACCAAAATTAATAGTTAAGAGTGAAAACTCTAAAATTCAAGGTGGAACATTTGTAGGAGATGTATATGTTAAAGCTAAAGGTTTTACTATAGTAGACGCTAAAGTACAAGG
>DHIM01000074.1:0-197 GCA_002403785.1 Clostridium sp. UBA4746 | reverse complement strand
TCTGCATTTAAACTAGATAAAACTGGTTCTATAACTGGAACTCAAGAAGTAAAAAAATAAACTTTATCAATTATATTTAATAGTAGAAAACCATACTCATTAATAAATCAGTTAATCCATTGGAAAATTAATGGATTAGCTGATTTTTTATATAGTTTATTACTGCAGTGAATATTATAATGCGCATAAACTTTAAT
>DHIM01000334.1:1407-4608 GCA_002403785.1 Clostridium sp. UBA4746 | reverse complement strand
TTACAAGAAAAATTACGTAATAATGTTAAGGGGGTAAAAAAATGAATAATAATAATGACACCAACACTAATGTTGGTGATAGATTTATAGTATTTATACTAGCATTTACAGCATTAGTGCTATTTGTAATTGTAAGTTTACCTAGTGTGGTATTTACAATAATTTTAACAGTTATATTTATAAACATAAAAAAAATTAATAAAATATATTTTTGTATCGCAAGTTTTGTATTAGCTATACTTGTAAATTTTAAAGTTAGTTTTATACAAAAATACTTAGTACATTCAATGAATTTTTTAAATAGTATATTAGATGCTATAATACATAAAAAAACTGCCACCCTATCTACACTTTATAAAAATTATATAATAAATATTAATCTAGTTTGGCAATTACTAATAGCTTTAATTTTAAGCAGTATAATTGCAGAAATTTATTATGTAAAAAGACAAAAAGAAAAGAAAGGTAAAAGCAAAACAGAGAAAAGAAAAGAAAATGAAAAAGAAAATAAAATAAATAAATATTTAGAGAAAATTAATTTACAAACACATGACGAAGGAACTACTACGATTGGTGCTGATTATGAAGATATTAAAACTGTAAAAATAAATGATAATGCAAAACATATTATTGTAGCTGGAACAACTGGTGCCGGTAAAACAATTGCAATCGCAAATTTTATTGAGAGTGCTATGCAAAAAAATCATCCTGTTTTTGCTATTGATGGAAAAGGAGATTTAGGGGATGGAAGTTTATTAAATTATATGCAATCACTTTCGGAAACATATAATAGACAATTATATGTTGTAAACTTTGTTAAACCTGATGAAAGCGACCATTACAATCCTTTTAAAGGAGCCGGAATGACAGAAGCAAAAGATATGTTAATTGGCATGAGTGATTGGTCCGAAGCACATTATAAAGTGAATACAGAAAGATATTTACAACAATTAATAAAGATTTTAAATATAAAAAAGATACCTTTAGATTTAAATACAATAATTAAGTATTCTCCTACTCTCTTTCAAAACTTAATTGAAGAAATGAAAGATAACAACGAAATTGGAATTGGTGAATATGCAAAACTATCCGATATAATTGAAACCACAGCTCCCATAGTAAATAGTGCAATGGCTCGGTTTGCAACTACTGCGGAGAGTGAAGCTGGCGAAATCTTTAATAGTAATGGCGTTGATGTATACACAGCTTTAAAACAAAAGGCTAATATATTAATTATTTTAGATAGCCTTGGAAAGCCAGAGCTTAGTAAGCAAGTAGGGCGATTAGCAATATTGGATGCTAAAAAAGCAGTATCCAAATTATTTTTAGATAAAACAAGAAAATATTTTATATTTGATGAGTTTAATGTGTACGCCAGTGATGTTGCAATCGACCTATTAAATAAATCTAGGAGTGCGAATATAACTTGCATACCAGCATTTCAAAGTTTATCCGATTTAGACAAAGCCGGTGGGGTAGCTCTTAGAAATCAAGTTATAGAAAATTGTAATAACTATATCATAATGAGGCAAAATTCTTATGATAGTTCTGCAGAGTGGGAAAAAGTAATTGGACAAGAAAAAACAACTAATTATTCTTATGGTGTAGAAAAAAAAGCTGGTATATTTGGAAATAAAATAATATCTACAGGTAATGGTAATATGCACGAAACCATGCAAAGTAAATATACTTACACAGATATACAAAATTTAGAAACTGGACAAAGCATTTTTATATCAAAAGACCAAAAGATTGATATAAAAATGAAAATGCGTTATGTAAAAGTTGATGGACTTGTTTTAGAAAAAAAAGAATCTACAAAAATAGATCTTGATAAAACTGCACCAATAAATCCTTTAGCTCCAGTTGATATAAAATCCATTGAATATAAAAAAAGTAAAGAAACAGAGGGGACTAGTTTTGATGATATTGAGGACTTGTTAAAATAGCTTGTATTGCTGCCTAAGCTATTGTTTTAAATTAGGGTGTAAGTCTTAAATAATCAAGTAAACAATGCTTAAAAAGGACACAAAGACCAAATATTGTTGGTTTCTGTGTCCTTTTTTATCTGTAAATATAATTACATCACTTCGGATTACTAATTCTAGATTTTTAAAATCAATTTTCTTTTTTAGATTGCTGTTGTAATTCACTTAAATTTTAATATTTAACTATTAATAATTATTGGATTGTCATATAATTATTATACGAACTTGTGTTCCGGTATAAGGAGGCTAAAAATTTATGAAAGTCTTAGATTTGCCAATAGAAATGGTTTGTTATACAGATAAAAAGGGTAATATTAAGCCAATAAGATTTCGAATGCAAATAGGTGATGAGCCCTTTCAAGTTATAAAAATAAAGGTAATGGAGCAATCTACACAAAAATTAGCAGGTAAAACATTTTTAGTTTTCAAATGCCAGAGCATAATTGATGATAGTAAAAAGATTTTTGAAGTTAGATACGTGATTGAAACTTGTAAATGGATTTTATATAAAATGTAAGATTGCTATAGAGATCAAAGGTTCTTTTTTTTATAAGGATTTCAATTATAGACCAATTGCAGGAAGGAAAGGTAGTCCGTAGGGAAGGTTCCATGAGGGAAAACGGTAGTTAAATTTTAGTTAAATTTAATTATTAGTATAAATATATAACTTAAATGAAAATTATGGTTCCCAAAGATAGTCTATGTAGCTTATGAGTTCAGAAATATAAAAATATAAGAACAAAAAAACGGAAAAATTAAGCAAGCTCTGGGGTATATCCTTGGAGGTTTATTTTTACCTGTTTTTACAAATATTGCAGGAAAAAATATTTTTATGGTGAATTAATATAAGAAAAATAATTTAAAGCACGAGGTAGTTTGTATTACATAATTAATGGGAGGTATTTGCAGTATATAATGTCCATGATGGGAAGCTCATATTGCTAGAGAAAAATATTCAAATATTTGATAAGGTAATTGTAATTAAAAAATAGTTCTATGGTGAATTAATATAAGAAACATGTTAAAGCATGGAGTAGACTATACTAGATAATTAATATGGGTTAGATTCAGTATATATTAGCAGTGTCTGAGCTTGGATTTAATTCGTTATAGGGGGAGTTATATTCATATGTTAGTTAAGAGGTTAGTACGTTGTAGAGGCTGATAGTAAATTCATAAAAAGAAAGGAAACATTGCAAGACTAATTGCATTA
>DHIM01000334.1:1010-1290 GCA_002403785.1 Clostridium sp. UBA4746 | reverse complement strand
ACATTGCAAGACTAATTGCATTAAGTGATTTCTTTAAAGTAAGTATTGATAAATTAGTTAATGATTATGAAGAAAATTGCCGTTTATGTATAGAAGAAAGTAAAGTTGATTTTATAAATGATAAAACAATAGAATTTTTACGTATAGCCAAAAGATCTACATACGCAGGAAAGAAATCTGAAATTCAATCTTCAAGACCTAATTCACATGATTTAGAGTATGCAGAAGGAAATCTTAAATATATTGATACCTATTTAGGAGGAGAGCAATTTGCAGGAGA
>DHIM01000334.1:475-607 GCA_002403785.1 Clostridium sp. UBA4746 | reverse complement strand
TTAAATGGTTTCAAGGATATGAGGAGATTTATTTTGATGATACGAAGGTATATGAGTGCTTTTTTCATGGCGGAACTATTAAATAATAGATTAATTGGATGTGATTTTATAGTTGAATTAATTTTAATATAG
>DHIM01000334.1:0-132 GCA_002403785.1 Clostridium sp. UBA4746 | reverse complement strand
AAAGAGCAAATTGAAGGAATAAGAAAAAGTGCTAAAATTAATAATGGTATCTTAGATTTAGTTAGTGAGAATATTAAAGAAGGAATGACTACAGAGGAAATTAATAAACTAGCTTATGAATATACAACATCT
>DHIM01000007.1:1357-3245 GCA_002403785.1 Clostridium sp. UBA4746 | reverse complement strand
ACTTGCTATATTTCCTATTTCATTTGCCATTATATTAACTTCACTAACAACCATGCCTTCTGCTATTGCTTTTAATATGCTTTCTTGCTTCTCCAAATATATTTTATCTGTATCACTAAGATTATTTTCAGCAGCTATTCTAACTCCAGTTGCTTTTACTTCTATATCTTTTGCAATCTCAGTCCCTTTATTTGCACGTCCAGTAACATCAGCCACATTCTCTGCAATACTTTGGGTTGTTGCATTTACTTCCTGAGTTGTGGCACTTAACTGTTCTGCCCCTAATGATACTTGCTTTACTGATTCATTGACAATATCCATTTTTGATGAAATTTCTTCTGTTGTAGCAGATAGTTCTTCACTTGTAGCACTAATATCAGCAGCACTTTCTGCTATTTCTACAATTAACGTTTTTAAGTTTGTTATAGCTTTGTTTAAAGCTTTTGCTAAACTACCAATTTCACTCTTATTATCAATATCAACAGTTTTTGATAAATTATTTTCCGAAAGTGCATCAGCTACAGTTACAACCTTCTTTATCTGCTTTGAAATTCCGCTAGCAATTATTAAACCTAGTGCTATGGCAATCAATAATACTGATATAGCTAATGCAATTAAAATTAAGAGATCTGTATTAATCGTATTTTTTGCATTCTCCTCAATTGTTGAATTTTTAATATTTGCAAGTGATACCACCTTATTAATATTTGTTCTATGTTCTGAATAGAATTTATCTAATTTAGGCAATATTTCATTTGCTTTTTCTTTATCGCCGCTTTTAACAGCAGGAATGAATTCATTCTTAAATACATCAAAAAACTCTATTGCAGGTTTATAAGAATCCTCTATCATAGTTTTTTTAATATCCCCTGCAGGTAGCCCACTAGCCCAGACTTCGTGACGATTATCATATTCTTTTTTCAGCTGTGCTTCATAATTAATTAAATTCTCAATTTTAGTCTTATCAGTTTCTTTTGATAATTGAAGAGCTGTAAGATATGATTCAATAATGTATTCAGGTGGTGGAAGTATATCTGCAACAAGATCTTTTCCTGAAACTATTTCATTATACATTTTTCCATTGATTTTGATACTATCTATTGTTTTGTAAGCAACAACTCCAAATAAAATAAATCCAATAACAAAAATAGTGATTAAAATCATTAACTTGGAACTAATTTTTAAATTATTAAACAAAGGATATCACCTCCAAAATAATTTTCACAGAAAAATTATTTTTATTACTATGTTATGTAACGATATCGATAGTAGGAACACATTTTTTCCCTTTGTATTTAATGATTAATAATTTTACTGAAAATTACTATATACAATCCATAATACAGTTATTTGGGGACTTATAGTCATAGGAATACTAATAGTTACAGGTATAGAAGCTAGTATTAGTCAGATACTAAGCGATGTTAAACGTATAAATGTAAATGTAAATAAGATTGCTCAACAAGTTGGTGTGCCTGATACAGTAACGGATGAATTAAAAAGTCTTCTTTTAGAGGGTAAAAGGATTAAAGCAATTAAAAAATATAGAGAGGTTACTGGATTTGGAATACTTGAAGCCAAAGAATATGTTGATTCATTAAGTGAACGGAAATTAAAATAGGTGAATAATTTTCTAATATTTCGTTTCAAGTAACCCCATATCTAATGATATGAGGTTACTTTATTAAGGGTGTATTGATATTATGAATGTAACATAAGTGTAATTGGTACTGGATTGTATAATTGTACTCTAGACGTATTTATATTATCTTTTAGATTTAGTAAGTTGATTTCTGTCTTCCATTTGAGGAGGCTCTTCCATCCACATATGCTGAATCATTAGTTCTCCACCCTTTTTAGAATAAAAAAATGTATTTTTAGCTATTTT
>DHIM01000007.1:0-1118 GCA_002403785.1 Clostridium sp. UBA4746 | reverse complement strand
ATTGAAGTAGTTGCCTTACCTGCCCATGTACTCGGAGGTTGAATATCACTTTTTAGAAAAACACTAGTTAAATTAGTGATAATTTTTTTTGATAATTCCTTTCCTTCTATGAAATATTGCTTTACTTCATTTTCATTTGCTACTTGAGCAAAGCCTGTTATTAATTGCATACCAAATACATTATCTTCTATAGCTTCATTAATATATCCAACCTCAATCGTATTTAAAGCACGTTTATCATTGAATATTTTAAAGCCACTCACATATTTTTTATCCTCAATAAATTCAACTTTAGTTGGCATACTTACATATGGTGCTTTTGCTAAAACTCCTTTACTTAGCAAATAGTCTGTGGTTAAAACATAAAATTTTTCTGCAACAGTATGAATTAATTTAAATACTTCTTCAACCTCTTTCATGTAGGAAGTAGATAAATATAGTGAACTAAACCCTAAATTTAATTTCATTATTTGGCGGAGAAACATTATGTTGAAAATATCATCAAAGAGAGCAGGCACATCTCTAAAAATATCCCTCTCATCAAATGCAATGGGGATAACTGCATTTTGGTTATTAAATATTTTTCTTAGTTCAGCGATGATTTTTTCGTCTTCTATTAAACTTAAATTTAATATACCTTTTGCTTCTTCATCTATTGTTGAATCTCTTAGATTCCCAAATGTCGCTATCATCATTGATTCTATTTGATAAGACATCCATATTCTTCCTAACTCGGTTGATGTAAGTTGTATTTTTGCTTCTGTACTCATTTTAAACCTTCTTTTCTATTAAATTATTTAATATATATATAATTTGCGTTAACCACAAAAAATATGTATTAAAAAAGGATATTTTTAGATCTAAATAGGGGTACGGCAACGATTCGTGCAAAAAACAGCCATAAGACAGTTATTACCATTATAAACACCTAAAATAGCCACTTACAGAGGGTAGTGTTACAAAAGCTCTACCTTATTGTGTTGGCATCATTTCATGTCACAAAACTATGAATTCTATCTTTTGTGACATCACAAAAGTAATAAGGGAACTTATGTGATAGTATTTAGAGGCAATTATTGTCATGTGGCTGTTTTTTAGGTAAGTAGACGGTAATCTTC
>DHIM01000284.1 GCA_002403785.1 Clostridium sp. UBA4746 | reverse complement strand
CTTTATGGCTCACACTAATTCCTTTTGCATGTATGTTAAATCTGATAAAAATCTCATGCAGAAATGTTTGAATATGAAAAAGAAAATATTCAATAGATGTTTGAGAGAAGGTGGATGGTTTTATGGTGTTTGTCATGCAGGAGCAGGTGAATTTATTTACCCAATAACGTACAATGAACAACTGCTAGGAATTATAAATATTGGAATGTATGACAGTATATCTTCTGAGAATACTCAGATAATTAATAGGATGTGCGAAGGAACAGAATTGGATGGAGAAAAGGCACTTGAATTATTCAAGTGCAGTATGAAAGGTAATCTTGAACTTGATGCTGATAGAGAAAAAGAAATGCACAGTAACTTTAATTTCCTCTGTTGTTACCTAGGAAATTGTTTTGATAAATTATCAGTAGACTATCATGCAATAAAATATTTGAAAAGGAAACATAATTCAAGTGAAGACTTCATTTTGTCACATTGCATACAGTATATAAGAAGTAATTATGCAAATAGCATTGATGTACCTACATTACAGGCTCAATGTCACTGTAGTGAATCAGCTATCAATCATATGTTTAAGAGGAGAACTGGTAAAGGGGTAAAAGGTTACGTCAATGATATTAGAATAAATGAATCAAAAAAACTTTTAACAGAATCCAGTGAAAGCATATCTACTATAGGCTCAAAGGTTGGCTTCCTTGAACCTGATTATTTTTCAAGGGTTTTTTCTAAAAGTACAGGTATAGCTCCAAGGCTATATCGTGAAAGGTTTAGTAAACCATAAAGAAAAATTATTAATATTACCTATTTCTATTGTGTCGAACTTGTAAAATATTTGGACGCAATTAACCCATATAAATACCTGACAAAATTATAAGACAATACAGGAAACATTAAATTATTATTTATGACTCACCTGCAAATATTAAATTTTATTAGGAGGAAGAAGAATGATTAATTATTTTATGGAAAACTGGAAAAAATGTAAAACTAAAGATAATTTGAACAAAATAGAAGAAGTGAAGGAAATTCTAGCAGATGAAGAATCAAAAAAGGTTTTAGAAACACGTATTGAAGTATACGAAACTGGAAATGTTTCTTTATTTCACAATATTATAACCGACAGTATGGAATACTTTAATCAAGATATATTGGCATTATCAGATAATGAAGTCTTTATTGATTTAGGAGCTTATAAAGGGGATACTATAGAAAGTTTTATTAGTCAGGTTAAAGGAAAGTATAAAAAAATTATTGCATTTGAGCCCGACCAAGAAAGTATGCTTAGTCTTAATCGATATATTTTAGAAAAAAATATCAATAATGTGATTGTTTATAAATTAGCCAGTTGGAATAAGAAAGAAATTTTGAAATTCCGCGAAGAAGGTTCCTTTATATCTCAAATTTCTGATATGGGAACTTCAAGTACCAATGCAAATAGCCTAGACAATGTGTTATTTGATGCTGTTCCTGCGACATTTATAAAAATGGACATTGAAGGTGCAGAGTGTAAAACAATTGAAGGTGCGGAAAACATTATAAAAAAATACAGACCAAAATTGGCTATTTGTGTTTACCACAGGGCAGATGACATATTTGAAATTCCTTTAGCTATAAAAAAATTAGTACCTGAATATAAATTGTATTTAAGACAGCATTCTAATTCGTTTTTAGATACTGTTCTTTATGCAACATTGTAAAAAATTGTGACGCAAAAGTAACTTGTTTAGTAGCTGGTAATTAGTAATTTTGCGTTAAGGAGGTCAAAAGAAATGGCAAGAGGAATTATTATTTTTGGTTCAGCTGGTTCTGGAAAAACAACATTGGGAAAATTGGTTGCAAAAAAGCTTGATTTTCCGTATTTTGATATAGACGATTATATTTGGAGAAAAGATACAGATAAACCTTTTACCGTTATGTATACTTACAAGAAAAAAATTAACATATTGATGACAGATATATCAAAAGGAACTCATTTTGTGATGGCAGGTTCAATGGACAGCTTTAATCCACCATTTGTTCCATTATTTGATTTAGCAATACATATTACCGCATCCATTGATACTAGAATTGCCCGAATTAATAAGAGAGAATATGAAGTATATGGGGAGAGAATTATGGAAGGTGGCGATATGTATGAAGGACATTGCCGTTTTCTTGATAACTCAGCAAGATATGATACCGATGGTTCCCCGTGTATGAGTACGCATGCACAATGGGCTAATTCGTTACCTTGTAAAGTACTTCGGCTAAATGGAGATGAGGACTTAAATAAGAATGTTGAAATAATAGTCCATGAATATTTGAGGCAGGATTCTCAAGGATAAGTTTATTGGGAATTTTAATGTAAAAATTCCAATTTGTAGAGTTGAGTATAATGAGTATAGCGTAAAGTTAAGTTGATTCGCATTTTTCATAAAGTGCGTCGCACTAATATTAAGGGTAGCTTCGATTGTAGTTATATTATTGAGTAAAGGTATTTATGTAGAATAGTTTTAAATTATTAGTAGGTAAGCAGACTGTGACGGTATACCGTCACAG
>DHIM01000214.1 GCA_002403785.1 Clostridium sp. UBA4746 | reverse complement strand
CTTATAATATCTTATATTTAAACAACTTGTCCTACGTAATAGTGTTTTAACTAAGCCACTATAGTGGCTTTTTAAGGAGAGAGATTTGATAATGGAAAATGTATTAAATAACCAAGAATCCATATACAATGGAGATGATTTAGGCGCAGTTTATACTACACTTTATACAACATTTAAGGTTTGGGCACCTACAGTTGATAAAATCACTCTTGTAGTGTATGAAGATTCTTATGATGATTTAGGACAAAAATATGAAATGATCAAATTTGAAAAAGGCGTTTGGGAACTTAGGCTTAATGGTGATTATAAAAATAAATACTATAATTATATAGTATCTAACAATGGCGAGCAAAAAGAAACACCAGATATCTACACTAAAGGCGCAAGTGCTAATGGTAAAAAAGGTATGATAGTTGATTTTCATTCTATAAATCCAGTTAACTGGGAGGATCATAAAAGACCTTTAACAATTAATAGAACTGAGGCAATAATATACGAAATTCACGTTAGAGATTTCTCAGTATCGGAAGACTCAGGAATTAAAAATAAAGGGAAATACTTAGCTTTTACTGAAAAGAATACTAAAACTTCTGAAGGTGTAGTTACTGGATTAGATTACCTTAAAGAATTAGGAATAACTCATATTCACTTATTGCCGGTTTTTGACTTCGCAAGTGTGGATGAAACTAAGGATGAGTATAATTGGGGGTATGATCCTTATCTATATAATGTCCTTGAGGGTTCATATGCTACTGATTCTCAAGACGGTACTGTTAGAATTAGAGAGTTTAAAACCATGATTCAAAGTTTGCATGAGAATGGTCTTAGTGTAATTATGGATGTTGTCTATAATCACACGTTTTCTATATATAATTCACCAATGGACATTTTGGTACCAGGATATTATTATAGAAAAGATGATGCTGGCAACTATACAAATGGTTCAGGTTGCGAAAATGAAACTGCATCAGAAAAACCAATGATGAGGAAATTTATGGTGGATAGTATAAAATTTTGGGCAGAGGAATACAAGATAGATGGATTCAGATTTGATTTAATGGCACTTCATGATATTGATACAATGAAAGAATTAACGAAGCAAGCAAAAATTATTAATCCAAATATTATTATATATGGCGAACCATGGATCGGAGGGGCATCATCTTTACCACATTCTATGCAACTAACAAAAGGAAGTCAAAGAGGCCTGCAGATTTCTGTGTTTAACGATGATCTAAGAAATGCGATAAAGGGGGATAATGATGGCACCCAAAGAGGATTCGTAAATGGTGGTGCGGGACTTGAATTTGAAATAAAGAAGGGTATTGTGGGTAGCATTAATTTTAACAATGAAATGTATAATTTTGCACAAGAACCCGGAGAAACCATAAATTATGTAAGTGCTCATGATAATTTATGTTTGTTTGATAAATTTGAAAAAAGCAATCATGAGAATACTCCTTTAGAAAGAGAAAAAATGACTAGATTGGCTCTATCTATAGTACTTACCTGTCAAGGAGTGCCTTTTATTCAAGGTGGAACAGAAATACTACGTACCAAACAAGGAAACCATAATAGCTATAATGCTGGTAATGTCGTGAATGAAATAAGTTGGAGTAGAAAAGCGGAATATGAGGAAACTTATGAATATATAAAGGGGTTAATAGCTTTAAGAAAAAGCCAAAAAGTTATGACCTTGGATAATGCCAGTGATGTAAGAAACTCGTTGGTATTCCTTGAAACACCTTTCAATTGTATAGCTTATAAATTAACCTCAACATTTATTGAAGATTACAGTGAATTAATTATAGTTCATAATTCAAATAAAGAAGGAATAAAATTAATTTTACCAGATGCTAATGAGTGGAAAGTCCTAGCGAATGAATATGAAGTTAATAAAACAGGTGTAAATAAAGGGACTAAAAATTGCGTTAATGAGGTAATAATACCTTACCTATCTACCTATATACTTTGTCATCAATAAATTAATAAGGCGACCTGATGGTCGTCCTATTAACACACATTAAATATTAATTTAATACAACCAATATATTTAGGTTTGGAGGTATAACAAAACATCTCCTTCATCCAACACAAATGCAGGCTTTTATATTTTATTTTAATTCCTATCCCTAATTATTTATAAATTTAAAGTATCATAAAACCTACGGCTCAATCTCAATATAAGCTATTGCTTTTTTGTTAAACAAATATTTCTTGCCCATAGAGTTAATTTCATGAGGCCTTGAGTTCTCAAAATTATAAAACCAACTTTTAAACAGATCACATTCGGATTGCTTTAAATCAAATAGTTGTGTATCGCCACTAATAAAAGAAATCGTTAACATTATAAACACTCCTTTTCAAATGCATATTCTCTACAAATATATATTCTCTAAAAAAGAGAAATTTCCTCTATTTATTATTAAATATATTTAAAGTTAAAAATTCAATAAAAATATTTACATAAAAAAAGAAACCTTCACTACAACACTATTAGTGATAGATTTGCTTTTTTTTGTTGTTAGTCTAAACATTCTAAACATTCATTAATTACATCTTCTGTAATTTCAAATAGTTCATCTTTTCTCATTTTAACACCTCCTTGTTAATTAATAGGGGGCATAAAACAATTATCAATTGTTTAGCTCCATTAATTAGGTCTAAAATTATGCTATAACAAATTAAGATATGTTATAAGCGTTATCAGTACGTTATTCAACAAAATTTTAATAAGGGATTCATTAAGAAATTTTAGATTGAAAAGGGTAAGATTTTAAGAATTGGCTTTTAAAATTCATTTCTTCTCTTCTGTTAAGTGTTTTAATGATCCAATTTTTCCGATGTATTGGCAACCGATTTGTAGTTTTATAAACATTTTATTTTTACTAGGTAACTTTATAAGTATATATCATTTTGATTGAAATTGCAAGAGGTTTTTAAAATAAAGTGAAAAATTCAATTTGCCATTAAATACATACTACAATAGCAAATTGAATTTTTTTTAATACTCTAGAACTTTATTTTGATATAATAGCTTGCACTCTACCTACCTGGCCATCTTCTAGCATCACTTTTATTCCCCTTGGGTGCACTGCTGAGTTGGTTAATAATCTTTTTACTACACCTCTAGTTAGTTTAGTTGTTCTTTGATCCTTTTTTAATACAACGTCTACAGTAGTACCTATAGGTATGTTACTTCTTATTTGGCCTCTGTTATCATTTTGTGTATTCATAAGCGTGTTATCTCCTTTATTAAACTTACTTTAAATTTATTTTTAAACTTAAATAAAAATTTTAATTTCCATAAGCTCTATAAATAAACAATACTATAATTACCAATGCCTTGTCAAAATTTATTTTAATTCGTAAATTTATCTATGATAAAAATATAATTCAACAAAATTATCAGTATAAGAAAATATTATTTCCAGGTATAAGAATAAATTATATTTGTATGGAAACCATATTGTAGAAAATACTTTTTTAGAAAGGAGAAATTGGATGCTAGAATCATTATCATTCATACCTGCTAATCTTTTAAATCCAATTATATCATCCACTTCTATCATAATTGGCGCTATTTTAGGTGGCATTTTCAGCTGGTTTATAAATAAAAATTCCACTGGTAAGGCAATTGAGACGCAAAGTAAAATTGAAAAAGCTAATCGAGAGTATCAGGAACGAAATAAGGCTTTGAAGGTCAGTGGGTATGCCACTATAATTCGATTAGATATATGTACCACGTTATTTCAAAGTTTGAGGATGGTAAAAGAATTTACTGATAAAAACAACATAGGTATATATCCTATACCTATGAACTTTAATTATGCTGAAGCTATTGTAGCTTTATCAAAAATTTTTAGTTTAAAAGAAATGAGTTATATTTATCAATTATATGGAATAATAGAAAAATTAAATAATGATACTAAAGGGTATCA
>DHIM01000114.1:2157-2500 GCA_002403785.1 Clostridium sp. UBA4746 | reverse complement strand
GCATTAACCCGAATTAATATGCAAAATGAAATTTTAAGGATATGGAAAGCAGAGAAAACTACAATGGTACTAGTTACTCATGATATTGATGAGTCTATATAATTGGGGGATAGAGTGGTAATTATGTCAAGTAGACCAGGAACTATAAAGAGAATAATTAAAATAGATCTTCCAAGGCCTAGAGACAGAACAAGTGAAGATTTTGCTAAAATACGTAAAGAAATTTATAATGAATTTTTTGAACATACACAATTAACTATTGAATATACTATTTAATTAATGGTAAGAAGAATCAGAATTGATTTAATCAAGAAATATATATCTTGATTAGATATAACGATAC
>DHIM01000114.1:0-2026 GCA_002403785.1 Clostridium sp. UBA4746 | reverse complement strand
GATATAACGATACTAATTAATTAGTAAATTTTATTAAAAATTAATTTTGTCTTCTATAGTCAAAATTCATATAAGTTTTTTCATCATAAATATATTCATAAATAAGTATGTAAACATAAGTAAATGCTTAATTTCATTTACTTATTAGGATGGCTAGATATAGATCTCATTTTATCAACATCATACAAAATTCACATAATGTGGGTATGAAATTTAAACATACAATATTAAAGGAGTGTTTTTATGGGGAATCTATCGGCATTGATAAAAAAAACTATAGTAGATTTTGTAAATACATCAGAAAAAAATTCTTTAGGTGGATTGTATACAGAAAAAGCATGGGGGTCTCCGTTGGTTGGTTTTTCATCTGGAAATAATTCTCTTTATTCGACATTTAAAAAAGATATAGGAGATTTTTACTGGACTCCGGAAGAGATATTTTCAAAAACATATCCTCTAACAAACATATCTTCAAATAATTTAACTGTTATATGTTGGATATTACCACAGACTGAAGAGACAAAACGGGATATGAGACAAGAGGTTATTTACCCTTCGGGAAGAGCATCTTTTGCAAGGGTAAATGGTGAAACATTTAATTTATCAATAGGAAAGAATGTGGTTAACGTATTGAATAAGCTTGGTTATCAGGCCATGTCAACTGTACTGTCTCCATTTTGGGGAAGAAAGGAATCCGAAAAGTTTGGACTAGCATCTTGTTGGTCAGAACGCCATGCTGCTTATGCCTCAGGTCTTGGTACATTCGGTTTAACAGACGCCTTAATTACTTCGATTGGAATGGCCGTACGTATTGGTTCTGTTATTGCCAATATCTCAATTGAACCTACAAAACCACAATATTCAACCTACCATGAATATTGTTTGTTTTTTTCAAATGGAAGCTGTATGAAATGTGCTCAAAGGTGTCCAGCAAATGCGATTACCGAATATGGTCATAATAAATACAAGTGTATAGAATATAAAAAATCAATTTCAGCCAATTATAATAAACAAAAGTATGGGCTAGAGGCAAATTATTGTGGGCTATGCCAGTCAGGAACTCCTTGTGAATCTGGTATTCCCAATATTGTATGATATTTCTAGTAAAGGGCAATTATATATTGTATAATGCTCATTATTCCTTTGTAGTAAGGTCTGAGGTAAAACTAAGAAACTTAATCTAATTGAAGGAATTAGAGATTTTGAGAATGTTCCAGTATAAATAACTCTTCCCTTTGAATCTAAACCTTGTAGTTAAGCCACCTAATATAATATATGTAATAGTTAATATAATTGCAATAATTATAAATTCCAGATTTAATGTTTATAATTTAGTAAAACGTGCAGTATATAGAGATGAAAAGTAAAGGGGTGAGGATTTGGCTAGAAGTAAGGGATTAAATAAAAACAAATTAATATGGGCAATATTTATTTTATTAGGAGCACTGGCGGCTTTTACAAATATGATATTATATAATGGCGGAGTTGTTCTTAAAAAAACGAATTCCACAGAAGTTATACATAAATTTAAAGATGTACAGGCAAAAGGGGGACGATTCGAATTAACTCAAAAGGATATAAATGAGTTAAGTAGCATATATTTTGCCAAGTCCAAAAATATTGGAGATATAACCCTTATGGGAGTTAATATTGAATTGTTAAATGGTAAGATTTTAATTAAGGCGCCGATAATTTATAAGAAGCTTAATTTATTATTTTCGTCTACTGGAAAATTCAATTTTTCTAATGGAGAATTTGTATATGTTGCTGATAATTTTAAAATAGGAGAGATTACAGTACCTAAAAATTTTGTGATTTCTCAGATTTCAAAGCTTAAGAATAAAATCTTATATATTAAGGATAATTCAATTAAAATTAAATCCAGTATATTTCCCTTTACGATAGATAATTTTAAAATTGTAGATAATAAAATACAAGGTACAGCTGAGAAACTGGATATAAAAATGTTACTAGAAAATGATGATAAAAGCAGCATGGAGAAGATAGATAAACAAATAGCTACACT
>DHIM01000191.1:12290-34266 GCA_002403785.1 Clostridium sp. UBA4746 | reverse complement strand
TTTGAAGTACTAACTATGTTATATTCTATATTAATATCTGCGCTGAGTATTGAATATAATATTATAAATACTAGTTTTATTAGAAAAAGAGCAACATACACTATAGATAGAATAATTACTTTTCTACTTACAAATATATACTACTTACTTTATTTTAATATATTAATATGTTATATTATATGCTATGGAAGAATTAATCACTAAAAAATATTTAGTGATAAGTATGAGTTTGTTAGTTGTTTTATGTGGTTTTGGACGTAACTTCTTGTACAGTTACTTTTGTAGTAATGCTAACTTTAATAACATATAAAACATAGCTTTAAATGAATGGAGAGATTTTTATGAAGAAACTTACTGTTTTAGGAGTTACTGGGTCCATTGGAACTCAAACTTTAGATGTTATTCGAAAAGATATTGACAACTTTACTATTGTGGGAATTTCTGCTAATACTAATTGGGAAAAAATCATACCCATAATAGAGGAATTTAAACCAAAATATGTTGCAATGATGGATGAGGGAGCTTCATTAAAACTTAAAAAACATTGTAGAACGAAAAAATATTTGGTTGAAATTTTGGAGGGGTTAGAGGGATTGAATTATATAAGCACTTTACCAGAAGTTGATATTGTAGTAACTTCTGTTGTAGGGATGATAGGCTTAGTTCCCACTTTGAAAGCTATTAATGCTGGAAAAGATATTGCTTTAGCAAATAAAGAAACGTTAGTGGCAGCGGGGGAATTAGTCATGGATGCTGCTAGAAAACACCATGTAAACATTTTGCCAGTTGATTCAGAACATGGTGCTATATTTCAATGTTTACAGGGTAATAAATTAGAAACTGTTAGTAAATTAATAGTAACTGCATCAGGTGGTCCATTTAGAGGCAAAAGCAGACAACAATTAATGGAAATAAAACCGGAAGAGGCAATTAAACACCCTAAGTGGAATATGGGCAAAAAGATATCAGTTGATTCATCAACACTTATGAATAAAGGGTTAGAAGTTATAGAGGCACATTGGTTATTTGGTATAGATTACAAAAATATACAAGTGTTAGTTCATCCTCAAAGTATAATACATTCTATGGTGGAGTATATAGATGGAAGTGTAATAGCACAAATGAGTTCTACTGATATGAGACTCCCTATTCAGTATGCTATAAACTACCCAGAAAGAAACAAAACTGTCATTAATAAATTAGATTTTTATAATATGGATAATTTGACTTTTGAAAAACCAAATGTAAATACGTTCAAATGTCTTAAATTAGCCTTTAAAGCAGGTGAAATGGGTGGAAATATGCCAGCTATTATGAATTCTGCTAATGAAGTAGCTGTTGAACTCTTTTTAGATTCTAAGATTAAGTATCTTCAGATAGAAGATATTATAGAAAAATGCATGAATCAATTTGAGCACAATGTTAATCCGAATTTAGAAGAAATTTTAGAAGTTGACTTAAAGGTTAGAGAATATGTAAGAAACAGTTATGAATAAAAGATAGGGAGGAGAATTGTTATGTTTAATGGTCTTACAAGCATTATAGTAAACATACCATATATTATTATGGCTTTATTAGCATTTAGTCTTTTGGTTATAATACATGAATTAGGTCATTTTATGCTATGCAAGTTAAATGGAGTAAAAGTAAGTGAATTTTCTCTAGGAATGGGTCCGAAGCTTTTTGGGATTAAAGGAAAAGAAACAGAATATTTAATTAAAGCATTTCCTGTTGGTGGGTATGTTAAAATGGAGGGTGAAGAAGGAGGAAGTAATGATCCGAGAGCTTTCACTAATAAAACACCACTTCAAAAATTAAGCATAGTTTCTGCTGGTGCAATTATGAATTTAATATTAGCTGTGGTTTTATTTATTTTCGTAGGTGCTGCAAAAGGATATGTATTACCAATAGTAGGGCAGGTACTCCCTAATAGTCCTGCTATGAAAGCGGGAATACAAGCTGGTGACGAAATTACCAAGGTTAATAAGGTTAATATAGATAGATGGGATGAATTTTTAAATGAGATTTATACTTCTAAAGGGGAAAGTATGAATATTGAAGTAGTTAGAGATTTAAAAGTAAAAAAAATTTTTCTTACGCCAGTTAAAGATGTGAAAGAAAATAGATATAAAATAGGAATTGGAGTTTCTGGTGTAGAGAAAAATTTGAACTTAGGCGAAGCTATAAATTATGGATTTGATCAAACCGTTAGTACTGCAAAACAAACTTTTGGATTTTTCGGCAACTTATTTCATGGGAAGGTTTCTGCTAATGATGTAGGAGGACCTATAAGCATAATAAGAATTTCAACAATGTCTGCACAAGCTGGATTTACAACGTTAATGTACTTTACTGCATTAATGAGTGTGCAACTAGGAATATTCAACATAATACCTTTCCCAGCTTTGGATGGAGGATGGATTTTTATGTTGTTATTTGAAATAATAACAGGTAAAAAATTAGATGATAATAAGGTTGGTGTAATAAATTATATTGGATTTATGATTTTAATGGCATTAATGGTGTTAGTAGTGGTAAAGGATATAATTAGTCCATTAAAATTCTAGGAGATGAAACTATGAAGAATATGAGAGTGAGAGAAACAAAAAAGATAAAAATTGGAAACATATATATAGGTGGAGATTCTAAGGTAGCAGTGCAGTCAATGACAAACACAGACACAAGAGATGTGGATGCTACAATAAAGCAAATTCTTGAGTTAGAAGATGTAGGATGTGACATTGTACGCTGCGCTGTCCCTGATATGCTAGCGGCTGAGGCTATTAAAGATATCCTGAAAGGAATCCACATACCACTTGTTGCAGATATCCATTTTGACTATAGGTTAGCTTTAAAATCTATTGAGAATGGAGTATCAAAATTAAGAATTAACCCAGGGAATATTGGGAGTATCGATAGAATAAAATTAGTCGCAAATGCAGCTAAAGAAAAAGGCATACCTATAAGAATTGGTGTGAATTCGGGATCATTAGAAAAGGATATTCTTCAAAAGTATGGACACGTATGTGCGCAGGCTTTAGTTGAGAGTGCATTAAGGCATGTTAAAATACTTGAGAGTTTAGATTTTTATGATATAGTTATTTCAATAAAATCCTCAGATGTAGTCATGATGATTGAAAGTTACAAATTGTTATCGGGTAAAGTAAATTATCCACTGCATCTTGGTGTTACTGAGGCTGGAACCACATGGCGAGGAACAATAAAATCAAGTGTAGGTATTGGAACACTTTTAGCTGAAGGCATTGGAGATACTATTAGGGTCTCGCTAACAGGGGATGTAGTAGACGAGGTTAAGGTTGGTATAGAAATTCTTAAATCTTTAGGATATATAGATGATGGGATTAAATTTGTATCATGTCCAACATGTGGAAGAACACAAATTAATCTTATAAAAATTGCAAACGAAGTAGAAGAAAAATTAAAATTATGCGATAAGAACATAAAGATTGCAATAATGGGATGTATCGTTAATGGTCCTGGTGAAGCAAAAGAAGCTGATATTGGCATTGCTGGAGGAAACGGGGTTGGTCTCATATTTAAAAAAGGCGAAATAATTAAAACTGTTAAAGAAGAAGAGTTAGTGGAAGAACTTATTCGCGAGATAGATAAACTATAAATTGTCTTATCAGGAGGAATACTAATGAATGTCAGTCTAGCTGAAATGTTGAAAAATGATTTCAATTTAAATGAAGAAACATTAGTAGACGATATTAAGGTATTGAGGGTTCAATACCTTAAAAAAAGCAATAAATTAAGGGTATTAATTAAATCTTTTGAAGATATAGATGATAATAAAAAGCTACTAATTAAGAAGATTATTTTAAAACGATTATGTAGTTTTAAAGATATACAGTTAGTTTGCTATCGTGATGTGTCAGATGCTACTATAGAAGACGTAAAAGATAAGTTTTGGTTAGATGTTGTAAATGTTATAGCTACCTCTCAACCATCAAGTAAGGACAGTTTGCTGAAATCTTCTAGGATAATTGAGAATGGTATGCTTAAAATTCAATGCGGTAATGATTTTATGTGTAAAATTTTAAGGGATAAGAACATAGAAATTCTTATAAAAAACACAATAAATGATATGTTTGGAGTTAACGCAATAGTTAAATTAGAACATAATGGTGAACTTTCTAAAGAAAATTATTTTGAAAAGAAAGAAAAGGAAAATGAAACCATAATAAAGGAAATAATAAAAAATATTAATATCGAAAAGAAAGATAAACCACAAAGTAATAGCCAAAATAAGGATAATAATGGATATAAATCGAATAATTATAGTAGACCGGGTTATAAAAAAGGCGAGGTTGCTGATGCAAACACTATAATGGGAAGAAATATAAATGGTGAGACTACAGAAATAAAGGATATAAATGAAATTTCTGGAATAGTTTGTACAAGTGGCGATATTTTTAAAGTAAATATAATTGAAACAAAAACTGGTAGAATAATTATCACATTTTTTATTACAGATTACTCAAGTTCAATTACAGTGAAGTGTTTTCCAAAGCCAAAAGATGTGGAAAAGATAATGGATGAGGTTAAAGTAGGACTTTTTTGTAAGGTACGTGGAGAAGCTAGTTATGACACTTATTCTAAAGAAGTTGTTATAATGGCTAGAGATATAGTAAAACTTAAGAAAATAGAGAGAATGGATACAGCAGGTGAGAAAAGAGTTGAACTTCATTTGCACACACAAATGAGTGCTATGGATGGTATAAGCCCTGCGTCTAAACTTGTTGAAAGAGCCGCTAAATGGGGTCATGCTGCAGTAGCAATAACTGACCATGGTGTAGTGCAAGCTTTTCCGGAAGCAATGGACGCTGCTAAAAAAAATAAGATTAAGGTCATCTATGGTGTAGAGGGCTACCTAGTAGATGATGGAGTACCAATTGTTATTAATAACAAAAAAGAAAACTTAGATGACTGTTTTGTAGTTTTTGATATAGAAACAACTGGGCTTTCTAGCGAAAATGATAGTATTATTGAAATTGGTGCAGTTAAAATTGAAAATGGAAAAATAGTAGATAGATTTAATGAATTTGTAAATCCAGGAATAGACATACCTTATAAAATTATAGAACTAACTGGAATTACAAATGATACTGTTGAAAATGCAGCATCTATCGGAGAAATACTTCCTAAGTTTTTAGGGTTTGTAAAAGAGAGTGTGGTTGTAGCCCATAATGCTGACTTTGATGCATCCTTTATTAAGAAAAATTCAGAGAGATTAAATTTAAAGTTTGAAAATGCAATTATGGATACAATTCCTTTAGCAAAATATTTATTAAAAGACCTTAAAACATTTAAGCTAAAAGTAATAGCGAAGCATTTGGGGATTTCACTCGAAAATCATCATAGAGCTGTAGATGATGCTAAAGCTACTGCTGAAATATTACTACATTGTTTTGGCTTACTTAAAGAAAAAAACATATTAGACTTAGAAACTTTAAACAAAGAATTTTTAGGTGATTTCAATGTAAAAAAGGCCAATACTTATCATGTGATTATTTTGGTAAAGAATCTGGTGGGTCTTAAGAATCTTTATAAGCTTATTTCAATCTCGAATTTAGAATATTTTTATAGAAGACCTAGGCTTCCTAAAACTTTAATTGAGAAATATAGAGAGGGTCTTATAGTTGGATCAGCCTGCGAAGCTGGACAAGTATATAAGGAAGTGCTTCAGGGAAAGTCAGAAGAAGACATTGGGAAAATCGCAGAATTCTATGATTATTTAGAAATACAACCTCTTTTAAATAACAAATTTATGATTAAGAATGGCACGGTAAAAGATGATAGCGAATTAATGGATATTAATAGGAAAATATGTGCTTTAGGAGAAAAGAACAATTTGCCTGTGGTTGCTACAGGAGATGTACACTTTTTAGAACCTTCTGATGAAGTTTTTAGAAAAATCTTAATGGCAGGTAAAGGTTTTTCAGATGCAGATGATCAACCACCACTATATTTTAAAACTACTAATGAGATGTTAAAAGAGTTTTCATACCTAGGAGAAAAAAAATGCAGAGAAGTTGTAATTTATAATCCAAGTAAAATTGCCGAAATGATAGAAGTTATAAAACCAATACCAGATGGAACTTATACACCTAAAATACCAGGTGCAGAAGATGATATTCGCAAGATGACTTCAGATAAAGTTCACTCTATATACGGGGAAAACTTACCGGAGATTGTTCAAAAGAGATTGGATAAGGAATTAAACTCTATTATAGGTAATGGATATGCTGTACTTTACCTAATAGCAGAAAAATTAGTAGCAAAATCACTTGCTGACGGTTATTTAGTAGGATCGAGAGGTTCGGTTGGATCTTCTTTTGCAGCTAATATGTCTAATATAACAGAAGTAAATGGGCTTCCACCTCATTATGTATGCCCAGATTGTAAAAAGAGTGAATTCATTTTAGATGGTTCTATTGGTTCAGGTGCTGATTTACCTGATAAAGAGTGCACCAATTGTGGTGCACTATATATAAAAGATGGTCATGATATTCCGTTTGAAACTTTCTTAGGTTTTGAAGGTGATAAAGAACCAGATATAGATCTGAATTTTTCAGGAGAAAATCAAGCAGATATACATAGGTATACAGAGGTGCTGTTTGGAAAAGGACATACTTTTAAAGCAGGCACAATTGGAACTATTGCTGAAAAGACTGCTTATGGATATGTAAAAAAATATTTTGGTGAAAAAGACATTAGGGTGCCCCAAGCTGAAATCGAAAGACTAGTACTCGGGTGTACTGGTGTTAAGAGAACCTCAGGTCAACATCCAGGTGGGATAATGGTTGTCCCAAGTGACAATGAAATATATAATTTTTGTCCTGTACAACACCCAGCGGATGACCCAAATTCAGATATTATTACAACACATTTTGATTACCATTCCATAAGTGGTAGATTATTAAAGCTTGATATACTTGGTCATGATGATCCTACAATGCTTAAAATGCTTCAAGATTTAACAGGACTCGACCCTATAACTATTCCACTATCGGATACTAAGGTTATAAGTTTATTTACATCACCTGAGGCATTAGGGTTAACTGTTAAAGAATTGGGCTGTGAAGTAGGAAGTTACGGCGTTCCGGAATTTGGTACAAAATTTGTTAGACAGATGCTTTTAGATACGCAACCTAAATCTTTTTCAGATTTGGTTAGAATTTCTGGACTATCGCATGGTACAGATGTATGGATTAATAATGCACAATATTATATTAAAGAAGGATTTACAACACTTAAAGATTGTATTTCTACAAGAGATGACATAATGGTTTATTTAATACAGAAAGGACTTTTACCCAAAACTGCTTTTACTATTATGGAGAAAGTAAGGAAAGGTAAGGGACTGACAGAAGATGATGAAAAGGTAATGGGAGAACATGATGTGCCGGATTGGTATATAGGTTCATGTAAAAAAATAAAGTATATGTTTCCTAAAGGCCATGCGGTAGCATATGTAATGATGGCAGTTAGAATAGCATATTATAAGGTTTATTTCCCAAAGGAATACTATGCTACTTTTTTTACTATAAGAGCAGATGATTTTGATGCTAATCTGATTGTAAAAGGAGAAGGGGCTATAAGAGTGAAAATGGATGAGCTCACGGCTATGGGTAAAGATATTGGAATGAAAGAGAAAGGACTTCTCACAGCCCTCGAATTATCTTTTGAAATGTATAAAAGAGGAATAAAATTATTAAATGTAGATCTTTATAAGTCTGAGGCCGTTAAATTTACAATTGAAGATAATTCAATAAGACCTCCGTTAAATGCCCTTGAAGGTGTAGGCGAAAATGCTGCTAAAAGCATAGTTTTGTTAAGAGTGCAAGGTGAGTTCATATCTAAAGAAGATTTAAGAATTCGTTGCAAGGTTTCTAAAACAGTTATTGAAGCACTAGATAATCACGGATGTTTAAAGGAGCTTCCCGAGACAAATCAGCTGTCATTTTTTTAAGGAAATGCAAGAAACCCTTGAATTAACAAATTTTATATGATAGAATGATATATATTAGTTACCGTTGGTAATTTTATTGTTGAGAGTAGGCCCGCCTACTCTCTATTTATTGAAACGCAACTCTTGGTTGCGTTTTAATTATAATATTATGATTAATTATGTTAATAATTGTATAAAATATTAATAAAAGGAGGGTGTTAAAGTGAAAAATGATACCTTGTTACAAAAGCTTAGGAAAATAACTCAGCCAATAGTAGAAAAAAATGATTGCGAATTATATCATTTGGAGTATGTAAAAGAAGCAGGAGAAAATTTCCTGAGAATTTATATAGATAGTTCTAATGGAATATCTTTAGAAGATTGTGAAAAAACAAGTAGAGCAATAAGTGAAATATTAGATGTGGAAGACCCAATAACTGATAGTTACTGTTTAGAAGTATCTTCTCCAGGAATTGAGAGAATTTTATATGATGATAATCATCTAAAAAAATACATAGGCCAGAATGTACTAGTTAATTTAAATAGTCTATATGAGGGCAAGAAAAATCTTGAGGGCAATTTATTAGGATTTTGTGATGTACAAATAGAAATTCAATATGATGGGAATGATATATCTATTCTAAAAGAAAAGATTTCCATTGTGAGTTTAAAACCGGTGCTGTAAGGAGGAAGTTAAAATGAATCAGGAATTTATTGAAGCATTGAGAGAAATTGTGGACCAAAAGGGAATTAGCGAAGATTTACTTTTTGAAACTATTGAAGATGCATTAGTTGCGGCATATAAAAAGAACTTTGCTACTCTATCTAATACTAGCCAAAATGTAAAAGTAACAATGAATAGAGAAACAGGTGAAATTCATGTTTATGGTCAAAAGACAGTTGTAGAAGAAGTAGTTGAGGATGTTACTGAAATATCACTAGAAGAAGCTAAAGAATATAGTCCTAAATATCAAATTGATGACATTGTTGATATTGAAGTTACTCCAAGGAAATTTGGAAGAATAGCTGCACAATCTGCTAAACAAGTGGTTATACAAAGAATTAAAGAAGCTGAAAGAAATATAATATACAATGAATTTATAAGCAAGGAATTTGATATTATTACAGGAAGTGTTATAAGAAAAGATAGAGGTAATGTATTTATAGATTTAGGTAAAATTGAAGCTGTGCTTGGAACTAATGAGCAAATGCCGGGTGAAGAATATAATTTTAATGAAAAATTAAAACTATATATTGTCGAGGTTAAAAACACTACTAAAGGTGCGCAAATAGGAGTATCAAGAACTCATCCAGGTCTTGTAAAACGCTTATTTGAATTAGAGGTGCCAGAAGTTTTTGGTGGAGTTGTTGAAATAAAAAGTATTTCAAGAGAAGCGGGATCGAGAACCAAGATTGCAGTATATTCAAATGATGAAAACGTTGATGCAATGGGAGCTTGTGTTGGACCTAAAGGTACTAGAGTTCAAAACATAGTTAATGAATTAAGAAACGAGAAAATTGATATTATTAAATGGAGTAAGAAATCTGAGGAGTATATTTCAAATGCTTTGAGTCCTGCAAAGGTATTAAATGTAGTAGTTGAAGAATCTTCTAAATCTGCAAAGGTTATAGTAGAAGATAATCAGTTATCTTTGGCTATTGGAAAAGAAGGTCAAAATGTTAGATTGGCAGCGAGACTAACAGGTTGGAAAATTGATATTAAATCTAGAACTCAAGCTCAATATAACATGGATGTAAGTGAAGAAGTTGAAAATAAAGTAATTGAAACCATTACGCAGGAGTAGGTGATGCTTTATGAAAGTTAAAAAAATACCTCAGCGCATGTGTACAGGGTGCATGGAAATGAAATGCAAAAAAGAATTATTGCGTATAGTTCATAGTAAAGAAGGGGAAATTTCAATAGATCT
Source organism: Clostridium sp. UBA4746 (assembly GCA_002403785.1). Taxonomy (GTDB): domain Bacteria; phylum Bacillota; class Clostridia; order Clostridiales; family Clostridiaceae; genus Clostridium_AD. The sequence continues at coordinate 24,363 of DHIM01000191.1, read as the reverse complement.
AACAGGGAAAAAGCCTGGTAGAGGTGCATACATTTGTAAAAATATAGAGTGCTTTGAAAAATCTATTAAAACAAAAAGATTAGAGAGAAATTTAGGCGGAAAAATAAGTGAAGAAATTTATGGGACACTGAAGGATAAGATAAATTATGAGGACGAGATAAATCATGAATGATAAATTTTTTCGATTTTTGGGTTTAACTAAAAAAGCAGGTAAACTTATTGAAGGGTATAATCAATGTGAAGACGCACTATCACATGGACGAGGAACCCTTATAATTTTGTCAGAAGAAAGTGCTACAAATACTAAAGATAAATTTAAAAGATTAGGTAGTAGAAACGTTATACCTCTTATAGAAGGGGTATCCAATGAGACTTTAGGAAAGTGTTTAGGAAGAGCAGAAATCAACGTTTTGTGCGTGAGTGATAAAAGAATGAGTAGTAAGCTGTTAAGCTTATGGAATGAAAATGATGAATAAATTAAATTTCGGGGGTGAATGATTTGGCAAAAGTCAGAATATATGAATTAGCGAAAGAGTTAGAAGTGTCAAGTAAAGAATTAATTAATGTACTATTTGAAGAGTTTAGTATAAAGGCCAAAAATCATATGAGTGTGATTGAAGAAGAGGATGCTGAGTTAATAAAAGAACTTTATAGTGATGAAAACTCAGGACTTAAAGAAAGTAAAAATGAAACAGTAGAACATTATGAAAACATAGCTAATGATGATGCTAACAAAGTTATTATTAGAAAAAGAGGTAGAAAAGGCAGAGATGAAGTAGGAAGTGGTAACAATGCCGTCGAAGCAATTGATGACGAAGTTGTAGTAATTGAAAGCACTATTACAGTTAAGGATTTAGCTGATACTTTAAAAAGACCTTATGTTGAAGTAATAAAACAACTTATTTTTATAGGTGTTATGGCTGGAATGAATCAGGAAATTGATTTTGCTACAGCTGAAAAAGTAATAGAAAAATATGGTGCACTTGCAGTACTTAAAGATGAAGACGAAGGAAAAATCGCTGATGATGAAGACATTGAAGACGATGATGGCGAAATAGGTACAGATAAAAAACCAGCTGTTGTTACAGTTATGGGTCACGTTGATCACGGCAAGACATCATTACTTGATTGCATTAGAAAATCTAAGGTTACAGAAACAGAAGCAGGCGGAATAACACAACATATAGGTGCATATACTGTTAATGTTAATGGCGAAAAAGTAACATTCTTAGATACACCAGGACATGAAGCATTTACAGCAATGAGAGCAAGAGGTGCTCAAATAACAGATATAGTTATACTTGTAGTAGCCGCAGATGATGGTATTATGCCACAAACTGTAGAAGCAATAAATCACTGTAAAGCAGCTAAGGTACCAATAATTGTAGCTATTAACAAGATTGACAGACCGGGAGCTAATCCTGATAAAGTTAAGCAAGAATTAACAGAACATGGTCTTGTAGCAGAAGATTGGGGTGGAGACACAATTTGCGTTCCAGTATCTGCTCACACTAAAGAAGGCATTGATACTTTGCTTGAAATGATAGTAATTACAGCAGAAATGCTTGAGCTAAAAGCAAATGCTAGCAGGAAAGCTAAAGGAACTGTTATAGAAGCAAAACTTGATAAAGGCAGAGGGCCACTTGCTACTTTACTTGTACAAAATGGTACATTAAATACTGGCGATTCTATAATAGTTGGTTCAACTTATGGCAGAATAAGAGCTATGTTTGATGATAAGGGTAAAAAAATAAAAACTGCAGGTCCGTCAATTCCAGTTGAAATACTTGGATTATCAGATGTCCCAGCAGCTGGAGATAGATTTAATGTAGTTAAAGACGAGAAAACTGCAAGAAACATGGCTGAAACTAGAAAAACAAATTTAAGAGAAGAACATTTTCAAGCTAGTAATAGAGTTTCCATGGAAAATCTATATAGTCAAATACAAGAAGGATCTGTTAAAGAACTTGGTGTAATTGTTAAAGCTGATGTTCAAGGATCTGTAGAGGCTGTAAGACAATCAATGGAAAAATTATCCACTGATAATGTTAAGGTAAGAGTTATTCATTCCGGAGTGGGAGCTATTACAGAAACAGATGTTGTTCTAGCGGCAGCTTCAAATGCAATAATTATAGGGTTTAATGTAAGACCAGATAATAATGCTGTAACAATTGGAGAAAACGAGGGCGTAGAAATTAAAACATATAGGATAATTTATGATGCTCTTGACGATATAAAAGCTGCAATGCTTGGAATGCTTGATCCTGTATATAAAGAAGTTGTATTGGGTAGAGTAGAAATAAGACAAATATATAAAGTTTCAAATGTAGGAACAATAGCAGGTTCTTATGTATTAAACGGTAAAATCACAAGAAATAGTAGCGTTCGTGTGCTTAGAAATGGAATAGTAATTACTGAATCAGTATTAGCTTCATTAAAAAGATTTAAAGATGATGTAAAAGAGGTTGCTGCTGGATTTGAATGTGGATTAAGTGTTGAAAAATTCAATGATATTAAGGAAGGCGACATTATTGAAGCATTTATAATGGAAGAAGTAAAGCCAAAATTAATTTAAGTATAAGGAGTAGTGAATTGTATGGTTAGTTATAGAAATGGTAGAATAAATGAAGAAATTAAAAAAGATGTAAGCAATACAATTCAAAACAAAATAAAAGACCCAAGGTTAAGTGCTATGGTAAGTGTAACAAAGGTAGATACAACAAAGGACTTAAGTTATACAAAGATTTATGTCAGTGTATTTGGGAATGAACTTGCTAAGAAAGAAACAATCCAAGCACTTAAAAGTTCAACTGGTCTTATTAGAAAAGAAATAGGAATTCATGTTAAACTAAGACACGTTCCTCAGGTTATAATAGAGATTGATGAAACTATTGAGCGTGCAATGCATTTGGAATCCATTTTTCATCAGATAAAGGAAAAAGATAAAAATGAAGAAGAAAAAGTTGAAGAAAATAGCGATGACAATTAATGAGATTATTAACAAAATAAGAATATTTAAAAAAATTGCTATAACTTTTCATACCTCACCAGATGGTGACTCATTAGGTAGCGCATTAGCTTTACTTATTGGACTTAGAAAATTAAATAAGGAAGTATATATATTATCAAAAGAAGATATGCTACAAACTTTTTCATTTTTACCATATTCAAATGAGGTTAATGGCGAAACAAGTGAATTAATAAAGGATACAGAATGTGTTATAGTGCTAGATTGTGGTGATTTTGAAAGAATTAATGCCAATTTATGCATAGAAAATAAGAAGTTTGAATTAATTAATATAGATCATCATTTATCTAATGATTTGTATGGAGATTTAAATTTTATTGATACAAAAGCTTCTGCAGTTGGAGAAATTGTGTATAAGGTGCTTAAACTTCTTGATGTAGAAATAGATCAAGAAATAAGTACATGTTTGTACACGTCTATACTTACAGATACGGGTTGCTTTAGACATTCTAATACCACAGCAGTGACTCATAGCATAGCAGGTAAGTTACTAGATACAGGTATTGATTTTAGTGAAATTCATAGAATGATTTTTGAAAATAAAAAATCAGATGAAATAAAATTTTGTGGAGAAATTATTAGTAATATCACTGTAGAGCTTGATGGTAAAGTATGTATTATGTATTTATCTAAAGAACTATTAGAAAAATATGATTCAGTATCCTCAGATACATCGGATGTTATTAATTTTGGTACTTCAATAGATACTGTTGAGGTTGCAATTCTTATAAAAGAAGCTGAAGATGGTGTTAAAGTAAGTTTAAGATCTAAATCTTTTGTAGACGTTAGCAAAATTGCAGAAAATTTTAAGGGTGGGGGTCATATTAGAGCTTCTGGTTTTTTTACAGAAGCAAATTTTGATGATACTAAACTTAAATTAATTCAAATTTTAGAAAAAGAGTTGATTAAATGAATGGTATATTAAATGTATTTAAACCTACAGGGATTACTTCTTTTGATGTAGTACGTAAAATAAGAAAAATCAGCAATGTAAAAAAAGTAGGCCACGCTGGCACTCTAGATCCGGAGGCTAGCGGGGTTTTACCTGTTTGTATCGGAAAAGCAACAAAGGCTATTGACTATATAATGAGTGACTTTAAAATTTATGAAGCTGAATTAAAACTGGGTGTTACTACAGATACTTATGATAGAGAAGGAAAGATTATAAAAGAAAACGAAGTAAATTTAAGCGATGAAGAAATTACGAAAGTTATTAATTCGTTTTTAGGAGAGATAAAACAAATTCCTCCAATGTACTCTGCTTTAAAAGTTAATGGAAAAAAGCTTTATGAATTAGCAAGAGCTGGTATAGAAATAGAAAGAGAAGCAAGACCTATAGTGATTTATGACATAGATATTATGGACATCAAGTCGCCATATGTAAAGTTTAGAGTGAAATGCTCTAAGGGTACATATATTAGAAGTCTGTGTTATGATATCGGATCAAAGTTAAAATGTGGTGGTATGATGTGGAATTTAAAAAGAACTGCTACGGGAGAATTTCATATTGAAGATGCTATAAATGTTAATGAATTAAATGAGGAAAATATAAATAAATATATTATCCCTATAGAAAAAATCTTTCAAAATAACACTAAAATTATCATAGAAGATAGGTTTGTTAAATTCTTATTAAATGGTGTTGTAGTAAAGGATAAAGCACTTACGTGTAAGTTTGAAATTAATAGTATGTATAGTATATATAATAATGATAATGATTTTATTGGAATTGCTGATAAAAGTAATGATGGTGTTAGGCTAATAAAATCATTTATATAGGAGCATAATAAAAATGTTAATTATAAAAGATAATTTTAAAACTAAATTAGAATATTCAACATACATTGCTTTAGGAAGCTTTGATGGGCTCCATTTAGGTCATATGCATCTTATAAAAAGAACTATAGAATTGTCAAAAGAAAATAATGCTAAAAGTATGATTTGTACCTTTGCAAATCATCCATTGTCAGTTATTAACAAAGAACTTTGCCCAAAGTTAATAATGGATAATGACACGAAAATAAATTTACTAGAAAATACCGGTATTGATGTAGTTAATTTAGCTAAATTTGATAAGCGTTTTATGAAGATAACTCCTGAGGATTTTATAAAAAATATGGTGAAATGCTATAATGCAAAGGGAATAGTTATTGGTTTTAATTACAGATTTGGTTATAAAAACTTAGGCGATGTAGTAATGCTCAAAAAGTATAGTACTATACTAGGATATAAATTATATGTTTGTGAAGCTATTAGTACTAATGATGAAGTTGTAAGTAGTTCAAAAATACGACATCTAATTGCTGAGGGTAATATTATTAAAGCAAATGAGCTTTTAGGACGACCACACACAATTATCGGGAAAGTAATAAAGGGAAAACAAATTGGAAGAACTATTGGATTCCCAACTGTAAATTTAAATTACAATAAGGAATATATTCTTCCCAAGGGAGGGGTATACTACACTGTAGTTGAATATAATAATCACCTTTATAAAGCTATAACTAATATAGGATATAATCCTACAGTAGAAGGTGGAAAACTATCAGTAGAAACGCATATTTTGAATTTTAATAAACAAATCTACAATGAGGTAGTTAAAATTAACTTTATAAATAGAATAAGAGATGAAGTTAAATTTAATACTATCAGTGAATTAAAGCAGCAACTTGTAAAGGACAATGAATATGCTTATATGCAAGAAATATAAAAACAAGTGTTATGAAGTAAAAATTAATTTACAATTTAATCTTAGTTTGTTATAATTGATATGAACCTTATGCTAAGTTCACCGAATCGCCAACGGTGTACTTGGAATATGGGGATTATATTCGGAGGTGTTGTAAAATGCAAAAGGCTAAAAAACAAGAAATAATGGTAAAACATGCGAGACATGAAGGAGATACTGGTTCTCCAGAAGTACAAATCGCACTACTTACTGAAAGAATTACAGAATTAAATGAACATTTGAAAATTCATAAAAAAGATCACCATTCAAGAAGAGGTCTTCTAATGATGGTTGGACAAAGAAAAGGTATGTTAGGTTACTTAAAGAACCAAGATATTGAAAGATATCGTGCAATTCTTGCAGAATTAGGACTAAGAAAATAATTCAGAGCGGCTTAGCCGCTCTGTTATTTTAGGTTAGGAAAAAATATATACAATTAGCTAATAACATTAGTATAAATTGAAGGGAGGCAAATATATGACTCATATTATAGAAACTACTGTAGCAGGTCGAGTTCTTAAAGTTGAATATGGCAAAGTTGGAATGTTATCAAACTGTGCAATATTCATGAGTTATGGCGAAACAGTAGTTCTAGTTAATGCAAATGCTTCAGAAAAACCAAGGGATGGTATTGATTTCTTTCCACTAAGTGTAGAATATGAAGAAAAACTTTATGCTGTTGGTAAAATCCCTGGGGGATTTATAAAAAGAGAAGCAAGACCATCAGAAAAAGCAATATTAACTGCAAGAGGTATTGATAGACCATTAAGACCACTATTTCCTAAAGGTTATAAAAATGATGTGCAAATTGTTTGTACTGTACTATCAGTTGAGCAAGATAATGCACCTGAAATACTTGCTATGAATGGAGCATCACTAGCATTATGTTTATCAAGTATACCTTTTACTGATGCTGTTGCAACGGTTTCAGTTGGTCTTATTGAGGGTAAATTCATATTAAGCCCTACACAAGAAGAGAGAGCTGCTAGTTCTATGAAGCTTACAGTTTGTGCAACAAAAGATAATGTAACAATGATAGAAGCTAATGGGGACGAAATAGCTGAAGATGTGATGATAGCTGCAATCGACTTTGCTTTTGAGGCATGTAAAAAAATAGTAGCTTTCCAAGAAGAAGCTGTGGCTAAATTTGGAAAGAAAAAAAATATTCCTGAATTTAAGAAAATAGATGAAATTCTCCAAAGTGAAGTTAGAAAATTCTCATTTGATATGGTGAAGACAGCAATGTACTTAACTGATAAAGATGAGAGAAATTTAATGGTTGATGAAATTAAAGAAAAGATAAGTGCTGAATTTAATGAAAAGTATGCTGATAAAAAAGCAGATATAGGTGAGGTTTTCTATAATATTCAAAAAGAAATAGTTAGAAATATGATGTTAAATGAAAATAGAAGACCAGATGGAAGATCTTTTGATGAGGTTAGACAAATAAGTTGTGAAGTTGGAATACTTCCAAGAGCTCATGGAACTGGTTTATTTACAAGAGGACTTACTCAAGTTATGGGAGTTGCAACACTTGGAGCATTAAAAGAAGCTCAGATACTAGATGGAATAGGTGATGAAGATACTAAAAGATACATGCATCATTATAATTTTCCAGCATATAGCGTAGGGGAAACTAAACCAATGCGTGGACCTGGAAGAAGAGAAATCGGACATGGTGCACTGTCAGAGAAAGCAGTAGAACCACTTTTACCATCTATAGAAGAATTTCCATATGCAATTCGCGTGGTATCGGAAGTATTAAGTTCAAATGGGTCAACATCTCAAGCGAGCGTAAGTGCAAGTATTTTGGCACTATTAGATGCGGGGGTTCCAATTAAGAGACCTGCAGCAGGAATTGCTATGGGACTAATTACAAATGATGATTTATCTAAAGAAAAAGTATTAACTGATATTCAAGGTATAGAAGATTTCTTTGGTGATATGGACTTTAAAGTAGCTGGAACTGTTCAAGGTATTACAGCTATACAAGTTGATACAAAGCTTCATGGATTATCTAATTACTGCATTAAAACAGCAATTATAGATGCGAAAAAAGCTAGACTTCATATAATAGAAAAAATGAACGAATGTATACCACAGCCAAGAAGTGAAATGTCAGCATATGCTCCTAGAATGTATGTTCTAAATGTAGCACCTGACAAGATTAGAGACGTAATAGGTAAAGGCGGAGTAACTATAAAGAAAATTATAGCAGAAACTGGTGTTAAAATAGACACTAGTGATGATGGAAAAATCGTAATTATGTCAAGCGATAGCGTTAGTGCAAATAAAGCAGTGAAAATTGTTGAAGAGCTAACTAAATCGGTTAAAGTGGGAGAAATTTACTTAGGAAAAGTAACAAAAATTGCTGCTTTTGGAGCTTTTGTTGCAATTCTTCCTAACAAGGAAGGTTTAGTACATATTTCTAAACTTGATTTTGCGAGAGTAAATAAAGTAGAAGATATTGTATCAGTTGGTGATGAAATATTAGTAAAAGTAATGGAAATAGATAACCAGGGAAGAGTAAATCTTTCAAGAAGAGATGCTATTAAAGATAGTGAAGATAAGGACAGCGAAAAGAAAGTGAATGAATAATAATAGAAGGGCTTAGATGCCTTTTTATTTTTTAAAATAATTTTATCCTAATATGCACATAGTAAATACAAATTCTCATTAAGGAGAGGCGCATATGTATAATTTGTTTAAGTTAGATAATGGTTTAAGAGTTGTAGTTGAAGATATTGAATATGTAAATTCTGTGAGCGTAGGCTTATGGGTAGAAAATGGATCAAGAAATGAAAATACAAGCAACAATGGAATATCACATTTCATTGAACATATGCTTTTTAAAGGAACTCGTGATAGAACTGCTAAACAAATTGCTGAAGCCATTGAAGACGTAGGTGGTCAATTAAATGCTTTTACAGGTAGGGAGGCTACATGTTTTTATATAAAAGCATTAGATACGTATTTAGAATTATCCTTAGATATTCTATCGGATATGCTTTTTAATAGTAACTTTTTAGAAGATGATATTGAAAAAGAAAAAGGTGTAATTGTTGAGGAAATAAATATGAGTGAAGATTCACCAGAGGATGTTTTAGCAGATTTACACACAAAAGCAATTTGGGATACAGATTCTATTTCGTTACCAATTCTAGGAACTATGAATACTGTAAAATCTTTTAGTAAAAAAATGATAGTAGATTATATAGACTCATATTATATACCAGAAAATTCAGTTATATCTATAGCTGGTAAATTTGATATGAAAAATATAGAAAATCTCGTTCAAAAATATTTTGGGAAATGGAGCTGTAAAAATAAAAAAATTACTAAATATAGCAGTCCTGAGATATTAAATCAGCATTATTTTAGAAAAAAAGATATTGAACAACTTCATGTAAGCCTCGGAATTCCTGGCATAGAGCTTGGAAATGACGATACTTATACGCTAATATTATTAAGCAATATATTAGGTGGAGGATCATCCTCACTATTATTCCAAAAAATTCGCGAGGAGTTAGGTGTATGTTATTCAATTTTTTGTTATATATCTGCGTTTAAAAACACAGGAGTTGTAAGTATTTACGCTGGTCTCAGTCCTAATAAAGCTGAAATTGCTATAAATGCGATAAAAGCAGAAGTTAGAAAGTTTGCTACAACAGGAATTGACAATGAAAGATTGTTTAAAGCTAAAGAGCAGTTAAAGGGTAGTTATATTCTAGGGCTTGAAAGTACGAGTAGTAGAATGTTTAGTAATGGGAGATCTGTCATGTTTATGAATAAAATTAATACTCCTAAAGATGTGTTGCGAAAAATTAATGAAATAGATATGACTAAGGTAAATGCTGTAATGGAAAAGACTTTGAAAAATGGTATAATTAATTCTGCATATGTAGGTAAACAAAATGAAATGCTTAAAAAAATTTTTAATGGCAATATTATTTCTATGGATAAGTAAATTTATTAATAAATATATAAGAATTATGCATATCTCCTTAATAAATTCCATATTATTTTATGAGTATTGTTAAGGAGATGTTTATATGGATGATAATATAAAGCTGTATAGCGAAATGGAAAGATATGAAATTATTAATATTAATGATGGTGATAAATATAGCAATTTGGGTAGTAATGATGTAGTTATTGATGAGAACGGACTTTTAAAATATTTAATTATAAATGAAGGCAGCTCTAAATTTAGTTTTTTTCGCAATAATGATATAATTGAAGTACCTTGGGATTATGTTAAAAAAATTGGTTCTAGAACTATAATAATTGATGTTGATAATGAATTTTTAAAAAAGTCTCATATTTAATTTTGGAGGACATAAATGAAAATATTGATACAAAAGTTTGGGGGTACATCTGTCTCAACGGAGGAAAAAAGAAAACTTGTAGTAAAAAAGGTTTTAAATGCAAAAGCTCAAGGGTATTTTCCCGTGGTAGTTGTATCCGCTATGGGAAGAAAAGGTGAGCCTTATGCTACTGACACGCTACTATCCTTAGTAAATGATAGTTTAAAAGTTGTAAATCCGTTAGCAATAGACTTACTAATGAGTTGTGGTGAAACTATAAGCACTGTAATAATGTGTAATGAATTAAATAATAATGGAATTGACTCTGTGCCTTTAACTGGGGGACAAGCAGGTATAATTACAGATTGTAATTATACAAATGCAGCAATACTTAATGTAGATACACAAAAAATATTAGATATTTTAGAAAAAGGGAAAATTCCTGTAGTCGCAGGATTTCAAGGCAAGGATAAAAAGGGCTATGTTACGACTATTGGAAGAGGTGGTAGTGACGTTACTGCTGCAATACTAGGTGCAGCACTTAGTGCTGTGGAGACTCAGATATACACTGATGTAGATGGAATTATGACAGCTGATCCAAGAATAGTTTCCGAAGCAACTTTAATTAAAAAAATAAGCTATGATGAGATCTTTCAGTTTGCAGATCAAGGAGCAAAGGTTATACACCCAAGGGCAGTTGAAATACTTAGAAAATATAATATCCCTTTGGTAATAAAAAATACTATGAACGAATGCGCTGGAACAGTAATTAGTAATTTTGAAACTGAAAATTATGAAAACATTATTACAGGTATTACGCATATGAATAATAGAGTTCAAATAAAGATATGTAAAAATGTAGGCCATAATTATGATGATCTTTTTGATATATTAGCTGAACATCTTATAAGTATAGATCTTATAAATGTTTTTCCTAAAGAAAAAATATTTACAATTGATGAAAATGATTTTGTAAAATTCTCTGATTTGATAAAAGAGCTTAATATGTCTTATACTTTTGTGAAGAATTGTAGTAAACTTTCAATTATAGGTTCAAAAATGAGAGGTATACCTGGTGTTATGGCAAGAATACTAAAGGCTTTAACTAGAGAAAATATTGAAGTACTACAAACAGCAGATTCTCATATGACTATATGGTGTCTTGTGGAAACAGGATATGTTGAAAAAGCAATTAATGCGTTACATAGAGAATTTAAATTAGGATAAAAAATGTATATAGTTTCTCTTAATGCACAAAATAAAATGGATTAGGAGGAATGCATATGTTAAAAACTGAAAGTAATAAAAAAGTGAAGAATAAAGAAGGTAACAAAAAAGATTCGAATGAACAGGTTGAGAATATTAAAGAATTGGGTGCAACTAATATACCAACTCAGGATGATAAAATTCAAGTTTTGCCAATTATTGGTCAAATAGAGGGACACATGATGTTATCACCTCAAACAAAAGCTACTAAGTATGAACATGTTATCCCACAATTAATTGCTATGGAGAGGGATGAAAAAGTAAAAGGTATTCTTATAGTTCTAAATACAGTGGGTGGAGATGTGGAGGCAGGCCTTGCAATAGCAGAGATGATTAGAAGTGTTAGCAAACCTACTGTATCACTTGTAGTTGGAGGAGGACATTCGATAGGCATACCACTTGCAACAGCTGCTGAGTACTCATTTATTTCACCATCTGCAACTATGATAATTCATCCTATAAGAATGAATGGTTTAATAATAGGGGTACCTCAAACTTTTGAATATTTTAATAAAATGCAAGAGAGAATAACTGAATTTATTATTAGAACTTCTAAAATTGATAAGGAAACGGTAAATAGGTTAATGATTCAAACTGATGAGCTTTTAAATGATATGGGTACAATACTCATAGGAAAACAAGCAGTCGATAATGGGTTAATAGATGAGGTTGGTGGCATTAGTGAAGCATTATCAAAATTGAATGAAATGATAGATAAAGCATAAAAATAGATATAAATAGGTC
>DHIM01000191.1:0-12076 GCA_002403785.1 Clostridium sp. UBA4746 | reverse complement strand
GACCTATTTATATCTATTTTTATTAATATTTGATATACTTAATAAGATTATTATAAGATTAGTCCAAAATTCATATATAAATCTACTAAAAGTTAGAGGAAATTTATAAATTTTGTAGAAATAATAAAGATAGAACTAATAAAAATAGAGGTGATACTTTGGCTAGAAAAAAAACTAAATCTGGGGTCGAGAGGAGTATAAATGCTGATAGTGAAATATTTGGAATTATATTAATTACAATAGGAATATTAATTTTATTAAGTATATTCTCAACTATATTTTCACGTTCACATTCTATATCAGGTATGATAGGTGATTTCGTTAATCAACTACTTTTTGGGATATTAGGGGTGGGTGCATATCTTTCACCGTTTTTTATAATATTTATTGGTGTTTGCTACATTGTTAAGAAAGGTAAGATAAATTTTAGTAAAAAGTTTTATGGAATTATTCTTTTTATAATAAATACATTACTATTTATACAAATATTATCTTTAAATAGGTATTATACTAAAGGAAAATTTTTGCTTGGAATAAATAAAATATACAATTCAGATGGCGTATTACATGGTGGGATTATAAGTTATGCAATTGATGTGCCAATGTATACATTATTTGGTGCTGTGGGAAGTTGTATAATTTTTATTGCTGTCTACGTTATATGTTTAATTTTAATTTTAAACATATCATTGAATGATATTTTTATTTACCTAAAAAATAGGTTTATGATTAAAAAGAATATAACAAAAAATGATAGTAAGGAATTATACATAGATAATAATGACAAGCAAGAAGAATTAGTAGTTCCAAATGATGAAAAAAATAGCTTCATTAAAAATATTAGTAATAAGATTAAGATAATTGATTTTATAAAATCAAATGAAGTTGCTGATGAAGCGAAGGTATTCAATGATGAAGAATTGATTAACAGTCCAAAGACTGGTAATGTACGAAGGTCAAAAGGAAATCATATAGATAATTCTATCAAGCAGGAATTAGAGAAAGAAATTCAACTAAATAGTACGAACACAACGCAAAACTATAAATATGAATATCCTACTCTAGAGTTATTAAATGAAAATACTACTTCTCAAATGAATAAAAATGATAAAAAGGAATTGCTTAACAATGCTAATAAGTTACAGGAGACATTAAGTAGCTTTGGAGTTGAAGCAAAAGTAATTCAAGTTACGAAAGGACCTTCAGTGACAAGATTTGAACTTCAACCTAATGCTGGTGTTAAGGTAAGCAAAATTGTACACTTAGCAGATGATATTGCACTGAATTTAGCTTCATCTGGTGTAAGAATCGAAGCACCAATACCTGGTAAGGCAGCTGTGGGCATAGAAGTACCAAACAAAGAGTTAAGTGCAGTATATCTAAGAGAAGTAATAGAGTCTAATGAATTTTCCGCAACAAACAAAAATTTATCCTTTAGTTTAGGTAAAGATATAGGAGGTAATTGTGTCGTTTCAGATTTAACTAAAATGCCACATTTGCTTGTAGCAGGGGCTACAGGTTCCGGAAAGAGTGTTTGTATAAATTCATTAATAATAAGTTTACTTTATAAATATTCTCCAGAGGATGTTAAATTATTATTAATTGACCCTAAAGTTGTTGAATTAAATATTTACAATGGGATACCTCACCTATTAATACCGGTTGTAACAGATCCTAAAAAATCTGCAGGGGCTTTAAATTGGGCTGTAAACGAAATGTCAAGAAGATACAAGAGTTTTGCTGAAAACAATGTGAGAAGTATAGGAGGATACAATGAATTAGTTAATAAAGGCATTGTAGAAAATAAATTACCTTGGATTGTTATTATAATTGATGAGTTAGCAGATTTAATGACAGTTTGTGCTAATGATGTAGAGGAATATATTGGAAGGCTTGCGCAAATGGCAAGGGCGGCAGGAATGCATTTAGTAATTGCGACGCAGAGACCATCAGTTGATGTTATTACAGGTGTAATAAAAGCCAATATACCTTCAAGGATATCATTTGCAGTTTCGAGTCAAATAGATTCAAGAACAATTTTGGATTCCTCTGGTGCAGAGAAACTACTTGGGAAAGGTGATATGCTTTTTTATCCGGTTGGAGAGGCTAAACCAATTAGAATACAAGGAGCTTTTGTATCAGAAGAAGAGGTTGAGCGAGTTGTTAATTTTATAAAAGATCAGAAGACAGAAGTGAATTATGAAAAAGAAATAATTGATGAAATAGAAAGTAGTTCAAATAATAAAGATGATGATGATGATATTGATGAATTATTAAATGAAGCAATTAGAATAGTAGTAGAAAATGGTCAAGCATCAACTTCATTATTGCAACGTAAGCTGAAAATAGGTTATAATAGGGCAGCAAGAATTATAGAACAAATGGAGGAACGTAGAATTATTTCAGGTAGAAACGGAAGTAAACCTAGAGAAATATTAGTAAGCAATACTGAATTAAAGAATTAAAGAATTAATCAAATGAATTTTTAAAAAGAATTGTAAATACCCTTGTTTAATTTGTAAATCACATTTACAATAATTTAAGTGGAAAGATAATAAGTTAATATTTATTATTTACTTGCAGAGCTAAACAAGAAGAATAACAGTTGATAAATGGGATTTACCCGCATAGACAAACAAGGAGGATGACTGGTGGAAAAATTAAAAGTTGGAGTTATAAATTTAGGTTGTGATAAAAATAGAATTGATAGTGAGATTATAATAAGCAGTTTAAGTGAAAGATATAATATGACCAATGATCCTAAGCTAGCAGATATAATATTAGTAAATACTTGTGGATTTATAGAATCTTCAAAACAAGAGTCAATAGATACTATTCTAGAAATGTCTAAATACAAAGAAAAGTATAAGTGTGTTGTATTAATTGCAACAGGTTGCCTAACACAGCGTTATGGTAATGAACTGCTAGAACTTATGCCAGAACTTGATATTATGCTCGGCGTTAACGATTATAACAAGTTATTAAGTAGTATAGAAGAGGTGATTTTAAAAAATATCAAAGTACAATATTGTAGTTATAGTGATGAAAATATAAATGAAGGAAAAAGAGTATTAACTACAGGAACCTATTCTGCTTATGTTAGAATTTCTGAGGGCTGTGATAATGCCTGTACATATTGTGCAATACCTAATATTAGAGGTAAATATAGAAGTAGAAAGATGGAAAATATAGTAAAAGAAGTTAAAGAATTAAGTGAACATGGTTGCAAAGAAATTATTTTAGTAGCTCAAGACACAACTAGATATGGAATTGACTTATATGGTGAAAAAAATTTACATACGTTGATAAATAAAATTTCTAAAATAAGTGGAATTGAGTGGATTAGAGTACTTTACTGTTATGCAGAAGAAATTACTGATGAAATTATTAGTGAAATATCTTTAAATGATAAAGTATGTAAATATGTAGATATACCAATTCAACATATAAGTGATGATATTCTTAAATCTATGAAAAGAAAAGGTAGAAAAAATATTATAACAGAAAACATAAATAAGATGAGAAAGAATATTAATGATTTAACACTTAGAACTACACTAATTGTTGGTTTCCCAGGAGAAACACAAGAAAATTTTGAAGAACTAAAACAATTCATTCAGAAAACCAAATTTGATAAATTGGGAGTTTTTAAATATTCAATGGAAGATGGAACTGAAGCTTCCGAGATGAAAAATCAAATATCAGAAGAAATAAAAGTTAAGCGAGAAGAAGAGTTAATGATGTTGCAACAAAATATATCTAAAGAATTAAATAGTAAAAAGCTAGGGAAAATATACAAAGTTTTAGTAGAGGGGTTTAATGGCGAAACTTACTTTGGTAGAAATTATGAAATGGCACCAGAAGTAGATGGAACTGTTTTCTTTGAATCTGATAAAGTTTATAATAAGGGAGAATTTGTTAATGTGAAGGTCACCAAAGCTTTAGAATATGATTTAATAGGAGTTGTGTACTATGAATCTTGCGAATAAACTTACAATGATACGAATTTTTTTAGTGCCTATATTTTTACTATTTATAGCGGTTAAAGGTATACCTTATGGAAGAGAATTGGCTACCTTTATTTTTATAGTGGCTTCGCTTACAGATAAATTGGATGGATATATAGCTAGAAGTAGAAACCAAATAACTAATTTTGGAAAATTCATGGATCCTTTGGCTGATAAATTATTAGTAACCGCTGCACTTGTTTCTTTAGTGGAACTTCAGATTGTCCACGGGTGGGTAGCTATGATTATAATTGCTAGAGAGTTTGCAGTTTCAGGACTTCGAACAGTAGCTGCCTCAGATGGAAAAGTAATTGCGGCTAGTAAATGGGGAAAACTAAAAACCGTTATTCAAATAGTAGCTATAATTACAGCATTAATAAATTTATCTTATGTAAATACAACCTTAAATATGTTAACAAATATTTTAATGGCTGCTGCAGTAGTTATTACAATAATATCTGGTGTTGATTATTTTGTAAAAAATAAAGGTACAATTAGAGTTGATAAGTGATTAGATTTTTATAGTTTGTTAATAATACAAATAAAAGGTTGCTTATAGTAAACAAAAATGGGAGATTTTATTTTATATGTTGACCATGCATTATAAATAGTGTATACTTAAACTAGAACAAATGTTCGTTAATAAAGGATGGTGAACCCGAAGGGGAAATTTATGAATAATGAAAAATTGAAAGCATTAGAAGTTGCTATGGGTCAAATAGAAAAACAATTTGGAAAAGGTGCCGTAATGAAACTCGGTGAAAATAGTAAGTTAAATATAGAGGCTATTTCTACTGGTTGTTTAGGACTTGATATAGGACTTGGAATAGGTGGAGTACCTAGAGGAAGAATGATTGAGGTTTTTGGACCAGAATCTTCAGGTAAAACCACAGTTGCACTTCATATAGTTGCAGAGGCTCAAAAAAATGGTGGTACAGCTGCGTTTATAGATGCAGAGAATGCATTAGATCCTGAATATGCTAAAGCACTAGGAATAGATATAGAAAATTTAATAGTTTCACAACCGGACACTGGTGAACAGGCCTTAGAGATTACAGAGGCACTAGTACGGTCTGGGGCTATAGATGTTATCGTCGTAGATTCAGTAGCTGCCTTGGTACCTAAAGCTGAAATTGAGGGCGAAATGGGAGATTCTCATCTAGGACTACAAGCAAGACTTATGTCTCAAGCTTTAAGAAAACTTGCTGGTTCTATAAATAAATCTCAATGTGTTCTTGTATTTATAAATCAATTAAGAGAAAAAATTGGAGTTATGTTTGGTAATCCAGAGACTACACCAGGCGGAAAAGCATTAAAATTTTATGCATCTGTTAGATTAGATATCAGAAAAATAGATACAATTAAGCAGGGCGATGAATTTATGGGTAACCGAACAAGAATAAAAATAGTTAAAAACAAAGTAGCTCCTCCATTTAAAAAAGCTGAATTTGATATTATGTATGGTCATGGTATATCTCGCGAAGGAGATGTCCTAGATATCGGAGTTGTAGAAGAAATTGTACAAAAAAGTGGCGCATGGTTCTCTTATGGAGATATTCGTCTTGGACAGGGAAGAGAAAATTCAAAACAATACTTTAAAGAAAACCCTTTGGTTATGTTGGAAATAGAAAATAAAATCAGAAAAAAACATAATTTGCCATTATATAAAGGTCCTGAAATTAGTAAAAAAGAAGTTTCCAAAAAAGAAGCAAGTAAAAAGGAAGCATAAAAGCAAGTTTTTACTTGCTTTTTTCTTTAATTAATTGTTATTTGCTTATGAATTACATATGTTATTATATGAACTACATGGGGTAAATATATTTCGCGAGTATTATTGTTCTAATATCATATGATTTTTTAAATGCATTGTAATAATGATTTACATAGTTATTATATAATAGTAAAAGTAAAACAACTTATTTAAATGCTATAATCTTGACATTAATTGAAAAGTAATATAAAATTAATACAAATACTGGTTTAGCATATTTTAATTGCTACCATATTAATAAGTATGACACCTTTTCTAGCTTTCATGTTTACTCTTAAATAAATTTGAAAATAAGCAAAGGAGGTGTTGATAATCAATGGATACTAAAAGTCAAACAATGCTCATAGTAGCTAGCGCTATTTTGGTTGTTGTTTTAGTAGGTATTTTTGTTGTAATTTATATTAGAAAAAATATATCTCAAGCAAATATTTCTAAGGCAGAAAAAGAAGCTAAAAAAATTCTTGACGAAAGTGTAAAAGAAGCTGAATCAAGAAAGAAAGAAGCAATTTTAGAAGCCAAAGAGGAAGTTCACAGACTTAGAACCGATTTAGAAAAAGAATCAAGAGAAAGACGTAATGAAGTTCAAAGGTTAGAAAGAAGAAATATCCAAAGAGAAGAATCTTTAGATAAAAAAAGTGATGTGCTAGAGAGAAAAGAAGAAAATCTTAATAAAAAACAACAAGAAATTGAGATGGTAGAAGCAAGTGTAAAAGATTTATACACAAAGCAAAGAGGGGAACTAGAAAGATTATCAGGATTAACAGCAGAAGAAGCAAAACAAGTTTTGTTAGATGAAATTAAAAAAGAAATTAAACACGATGCTGCGATTATGATTAAAGAAATTGAAACTAAGGCAAAAGAAGAAGCTGATAAAAAAGCAAGAGAAATTATTACTTATGCTATTCAAAGATGTGCTGCAGATCATGTTGCAGAAACAACAGTTCATGTGGTATCTCTTCCTAATGATGAAATGAAAGGAAGAATAATAGGCAGAGAGGGTAGAAATATTCGAACGCTAGAAACACTTACAGGCGTAGATTTAATAATAGATGATACACCTGAAGCGGTAATTCTTTCAGCATTTGATCCTATAAGGCGCGAAGTTGCTAGAATAGCACTTGAAAAACTAATAGTAGATGGAAGAATTCATCCGGCTAGAATTGAAGAGATGGTAGAGAAAGCTAAAAAAGAAGTTGAGAGCGACATAAGAGAAGAAGGGGAACAAGCAACTTTTGAAACTGGAGTACATGGGCTTCATTCAGAAATAATTAGGCTACTTGGAAGACTTAAATACAGAACTAGTTATGGTCAAAATGTATTAAAGCATTCTATAGAAGTTTCATATTTAGCTGGACTTATGGCCTCTGAACTTGGAATTGACCCAACACTCGCAAAAAGATGTGGTCTACTTCATGATATTGGTAAAGCTGTAGATCATGAGGTCGAAGGACCACATGCGCTTATAGGTTCAGAAATAGCAAAAAAACACCATGAATTACCTATAGTAGTAAATGCTATTGCAGCACATCATGGTGACGTTGAGTTACAATCGCTTGAAGCAATACTAGTTCAAGCGGCAGATGCTATATCAGCTGCAAGACCTGGAGCAAGAAGAGAAACTTTAGAAGCATATATTAAAAGGTTAGAAAAATTAGAAGAAATCGCAAATTCTTATGAAGGTGTTGAGAAGTCATATGCTATTCAAGCTGGAAGAGAAGTTCGAATTATGATTAAACCAGATGTAATTGATGATGCAGGTGCTGTTGAAATGGCAAGGAATCTAGTTAAAAGAATTGAAAATGAATTAGAATATCCAGGTCAAATTAAGGTAAATGTAATCAGGGAAACAAGAGCTATCGATTATGCTAAGTAATCAAATATAATATTGAAACCTCTTAAAATTTAGAGATATTCTAAATTCTAAGAGGCTTTTTTTTTTGTTTAGAGATTTTAGTAACGGAAATTAAGTTGTCCCATTTACATGACAAAAAAAAAATGCTATATTAGTAGCAGACGATTTATAGTATTAATTTTTCAAATTAACTTAATAGTTTAATTATGTAATTTGATTTAATTTAATATAAATCATACAAGTAATATAAGCATGGGGGTAAAAAAATGGTATTATCTAAAAAAGCTGTAAAAATATCAACATCTTTAACATTAGCCATAACTGCTAAGGCCAAGAAAATGAAGGCTGATGGTATAGATGTTATAGGATTTGGTGCTGGTGAACCAGATTTTAATACACCAATAAACATTCAAGAAGCAGCTATAAAAGCAATTAAAGAAGGTATGACAAAATATACATCTGCTTCAGGTATTATTGAGCTAAAACAAGCAATAATTCAAAAATTAAAGAAAGATAATAACTTAACTTACGTGCCAGATCAAATTATAGTTTCAACTGGGGCAAAACAATGTTTAGCTAATGTTTTTCAAGCTATTTTGAATCCTGGAGATGAAGTTATTATTGGATCTCCATATTGGGTTAGTTATCCGGAACTAGTAAAATTAGCAGATGGAGAACCTGTCTATGTAGAAACGGAAGAAATTGATAAATTTAAGTTAACAATCGAAAACCTTAACCAAGCAGTAACTCCTAAATCTAAAGCAATAGTACTAAATAGTCCAAACAACCCCACAGGGACAGTATATTCAAAGAAAGAACTTATGGAGATTGCAGAGTTTGCAAAAACAAACAACTTAATCATAATATCAGATGAAATTTATGAAAAGTTATTGTATGGAAAGAATGCTCATATCAGTATAGCAAGCCTTTCTGAGGATGCATACAAAAGAACTATTGTAATTAATGGTGTTTCTAAGGCTTATGCTATGACAGGATGGAGAATAGGATATGCTGCTGGCAGTACGGAAATAGTAGCATTAATGTCTAACATTCAGAGCCATACTACTTCTAATCCCAATTCAATCGCTCAATATGCATCAGTTGAAGCTTTAAATGGTAATCAAGATGATGTATACAAAATGATTGAGCAATTTAAAGTAAGAAGAGATTATATGGTGGACAGAATTAACAGTATCAATAATTTATCGTGCATAAAACCAGAAGGAGCTTTTTATGTTATGGTAAATATATGCAATATTTTAAATAAATCAATCAATGGAAAGGTTATAAAAAATTCAATTAGTTTTTCAGAAATCTTACTCGAAAAAGAAAAAGTTGCTGTTATACCGGGGATAGCATTTGGAGTAGATAATTATATTAGAATATCTTATGCTACTTCTATGGAAAATATAAAAAATGGACTTGATAGAATAGCAAGGTTTGTTGGGAGTATTTAAAATTGATTTACATACTTTTTAATGGTATTATATTAGCATGAACTAATAGTAAACTATTTTATATTAGTTCATGCTAATATAAAAGTAATTGAGGTGAAGTAAAGTGGTAACAAAAGAAGTTAAAGTTAGTAATTCTAAGGGATTACATGCTAGACCAGCCACATTATTAGTAAGAAAAGCGGCTTCTTTCAAATCAGATATAGGCATAGAATTTTTGGGTAAGAAAGCAAATATTAAGAGTTTAATAGGGGTTTTATCACTAGGAGTGGGTCTAAATACAATTGTAAACGTTATGGCAAATGGTGTTGATGAAAAATTAGCCTTAGAAGAAATAGTAACATTAATTAACTCTTTAGAGGAATAACTATAGCCTATACATATTAAAAAGCTGCTAACTTACTGTTTGCAGCTTTTTAATATGTATATAAAATAGGAATATATCAAAGGAGAATATATATATGATAAACAATCTTATACAAGTTAGTTGTAATTCAGATATAAAAATAAATGATAAACACTTTATATGGTATTTTATTGAAATTAAATCCAGGAAAAGTATTTATACTTCTAAAAGTTATGAACGTGATATAAAAGATTTTTTTTGCGTGAGTTCTATATCAGATATTAGTATGGATGATATTAAAAAGGTATCTATAGTACATTCACAAAATTTTATAATGAAATTAATGGATAAAAATATGTCCTCAGCTACTATAAATAGAAAAATATCATCATTGAGTGCTCTCTATAAGTGGTTATTAAAATATCAAGACAATTCTACAGGTATTGAAATAATAAAATATAATCCTTTTGGAAATTTAAAAGAAGAAAAACCGGTAATAAATAATAAGGAAACTGAGTTTTTAACAAAAGAAGAGTGTAAAGTTTTATTAGAAAGCATAGATACATCTACAATACTAGGGCATAGAAATAAAACTATATTAGTACTTGCTTTAACAACGGCTTTAAGAAAATCTGAGATTATCAATATTAAAATAAAACATATCACCACTTACACGGGTTATAATGTAATAAAAGTAAGGAGAAAAGGCGGAAAAGAAGATATAGTGAAACTTCAAGGAAATGTTCTTAATATGATTAATAGATATATTAAGTTGACTAAAAGAGATAAGTTGGCAAGTGGCGAGGAATACTTATTTATTGGTCACTCAACTAATGGCAATAATAAAGAAAAATTAAATGCAAGTACTTTAAATTATATGATAAAAAGAGTATGCACAAATGCAGGTATACATAAAAATTTAAGAGTTCATTCTACTAGGCATACAGCAATAACACTAGCAATACTCGCAGGGGCTACGGTAGAAAAAGTGAGAGATTTTGCTGCACACAAAAATTTGGCCACGACGAATAGGTATATTCATTCAGTAGATAAGTTGAAAAATAATGCTGGCGATTTAATTGATGTGTTTTAATTGGACATTGATTTACTAAACTCAAATTTTAAAATAACCGATTGAGTTAGTAGTTATTAAAATTAGTAGTTATTAAAATTAGTGATTAAGAGGGCTATATAGATAGATAAGGACATAGGGCTAACAAATCCTCCACTGACTAATTAGATGACTTTTGACGAGCTGTAGAGGTGATTAAAATGGAAAATAAGTGTAGATACATAAATAAATTACACACGTTAAGGATATTTAAGATAAATATCCCAGAAAAATGACCTTATATTTATTGAAATTTAGATTAATGTGAGTGAGGAAGGGTTAAGAAAGCTATATATGCTTTCGTAATCCTTTATTGCTTTTTAGAGATATTTATGTGTTCAACATGGAACAATAATAGTTATATGTATAGTTATTAATATGAGCGTGCATAAATACAAAAATAGTGAAACAATAAAATATGAATAGGAGATAATTATGAAAATAGGTTTTGCATGCATACCACTTACAATAAATGAAAGAACAAATAGAAGACTAACGGTAAAAAAGTTTTCAGAAAAAATGTTTTTAGAGGTGCTTGAGCAAAATATATTAGATTTAAGAAAAATACTAGAGAATAATAAAAAATTGAACATAAGTTTATTTAGAATAAGCTCAGATATAGTTCCCTTAGGAAGTCATAATATTAATGAATTTGAATGGCACAAACATTTTCAAAATGAATTAAAGGAGATAGGAGAATTTATAAAAAAATGTGACATGAGGGTCTCTATGCATCCGGGTCAGTATACAGTACTAAATGCAGAGAAAGAGGAGATTGTAGTAAATGCAATTAAAGATTTAGAATACCAAACTAAATTACTTGATGCTCTAGGTGTGGACTCAAGTAATAAAATTATTCTTCATATTGGTGGAGGTTATGGAGATAAGAGTGTTTCTATGAATAGATTTATTGAAAATTTTAAAAGATTGTCACAATCAGTAAAAAATAGGCTTGTAATTGAAAATGATGATAAAATATTTAATATTGAGAATGCACTTTTTGTAAGTAGGGAAATTAATATACCAGTAATATTTGATAATCTTCACCATGAATGTAATCATGAAAGTGATGAACCTATAAAAGATATAATGGCAAAGGTGGCCAAAACATGGCAGGAAAAAGATGGTCATATAAAAGTTCATTATAGTCAGCAGAATCTCCATAAACAAATAGGGGCGCATTCGGATACTATAATAATTAAAAACTTTTTAAAATACTACGATGAAGTTAAAGAGTTTAATCCTGATATTATGCTTGAGGTAAAAGATAAGGATATTTCAGCTATAAAATGTAATATTATAGTTAATAACATGAGTAAAAAATTAAATTTTACAATTATAGAAAAACAATGGGCAAAATATAAATATTTATTGATGGAAAGAAATTATAAATATTATAAACAATGTACTAAAATGGTAAAAGAAACTTGCAGTATAGAAGAATTCTATATGTATATTGATGAAATAATAAATTTAGATATAGAGAATGGGAGTTTTATAAATACTGCAAAACATGTATGGGGATATATTAAAAA
>DHIM01000040.1 GCA_002403785.1 Clostridium sp. UBA4746 | reverse complement strand
GTTATTAATATTGTATAATATTAGTATGTCCATAGTGGAGGTGATTAAATGAAATTAAGTATGCAACAACAAACAATAATTCATAGCAAACCCTTAAGGTATAGCTTAATTAAAGGAATTAAAGGTTCAGGTAAAACAACTGCATTAATTTATAGAAGTCTTTATTTGAAAAATCAATATTGTTTATATGAAGAGGATAAAATACTAATGCTTGCAGCTAAAGACCAAGACATAGATTATATTGAAAATATATATAGCATAGCAGAAGAAGAAACTAGGTTAGAATATCTAAGTGTATTTTCTAATAAAAAGAGAAACTTTAATTTGGTTACATTAGAAAGCATTTTACATAGATATTTTATAAAATATAAAAACAAACATAAATTAAAAGATATAACAATTATTAGCGATGATAAAAAAAACAATATTATGAAAGAGTGTATAATGAAAATTAAAAGTATTTATCCAAAGTTAAGAATATTACATACTGATTATGCTGGATTTTTTATAGATGAAATAAAGTGGATTAAAAGTTGTAATTATTTAAAAGCTGATTCATATTTACGAGTAAATAGAACTGGAAGGAAATGCGAAAAAGGACACGGACCTCAAAGAATTTTAAAAAATTCTAATGCACGCAAAGCTATATATGAACTTATGCTAACTTATAATAAAAAGCTCAGATTAGAGAATTTAATTGATAATGAAGATATTAATATATATGCCTTACAAATGGCAGAGATAATTAGAATAGATAAGTATTCTCATATAATTATTGATAAAAGTAACTATTTAACTAAAGTGCAACTGGACTTTGTAAATGCATTATTTAAAGAGAAAACTTATTCTAGCATGATGTTTCTTGTTGATATGGAAGAAACTCATGATATTAATTCATGGATGATAAAGGGAAGAAGAATAAATGGTAAACCATTAGGAGAAAAAATAAAGTCTTATATCTTTAAAAACAAATATGATGTACAAGAAAAGATTAAGGAAAATAGTTATGATATAACAAACAGAGATATAGACATAGATGCACTGGAGAATTTTAAGTATTGTGATATAAGACATAACAGAGCATATGATTTTATGAGAGATTATAGTAGGATATCAGATATTATAGTAAATGATGAAAAAGGCGAGTATGAGTATATAAATGAGGAGTTAATGGAGATTCCTGTATTCAGTGACATAGCAGCAGGTGAACCTATACTTATCAACTCAGAAATAGAAGGTAATTTTTACATCCCAAAGTATTGGTTAAGAGGAGTAAAAAAACCATTTATTTTAAAAGTTAAAGGAGACAGTATGATTGACGCTAACATTAATCATGGAGATTATGTAATAATACGTCAGGAACAAGCTGCTAATAATAATGATATCGTGGCAGTAGACATAGGTGGAAATGCTACATTAAAAAGGCTTTCTATAAGTCGTGATAAAATATTACTTATGCCGGCAAATGAAAAATACAAGCCTATTGTGGTAGATAGTGAAGATACATATATTATAGGCATTGCTGTAGGAGTTATAAAGCACAAAAATTAATTTACGAGAGGAGTTTAATAGAAATGAAATTATTTTTTATTTCAGATATCCATGGTTCTTTATATTATTTAAAGAGAGCTATAGAACTTTATAAAGAAGAAAATGCTAATTATATTGTTTTTTTAGGAGATGCATTATATCATGGGCCGAGGAATCCATTGCCAAAGGATTATAATCCCCAGGGAGTAGCCGATCTTTTAAATGAATACAAAGATAAGATAATAGCAGTTAGAGGAAATTGTGATAGTGAGGTGGATCAAATGCTAATAGAGTATCCTATGATGGCTGAATACTCTATAATTTTATACAATGATAGAAGATTATTCTTAACTCATGGACACATATATAATGAGAAAAACTTACCAAACTTAAGTGAGAATGATGTATTAGTGCATGGTCATACCCATATTCCTGTGGCTAAAAAACATAATAAAATATATGTATTAAATCCAGGATCTATATCTTTACCTAGGGAGAATATCCCAAACTCATATGCAATGCTTCAAGATGATCTATTTCAAATAAAAGATTTAGACGGCAATCTTATAAAAGAAATGGAACTATAAAAATAGTACCCCAGGAATACCTGGGGTACTATTACTTTATTTCCTAAGGAAATAACTAAATTTATCCTTTTGTGTAGTTGAAACAGATAGATTTCTTTTATGAATTATATTACTATATTCTTCAAGTTGACCATCACATACGTTAGCATAGTCAGTTTTACCATTCTTTACCCAACTCATAAATACATAAGCATGGGAAGGTGAACCTGACTTTCCTGGCATATCTGTGGTGAAACATATATCACCCGGTTTTAATTGATTAAAGCGAGTATCTGTTTTCCAACCCATAGAAATCAAAGATGCCTTCAATTGCTTAACAGTTGTTGTTTTAGCGGGGATGGAAATGGCATTAGATCTCAAAATTTCTGATAAGAGATATACGGTAACGCCTTTTCGACTTCCATCATTTAGCTTAATTGCTTTTTTTATAACAGAAGTTCTGTTTGCTTCTATATCTAAATATTCATAGATTTTAGTTGGAACTTCGACAGGCTTAACGGCGCTAGTTTTAGCAACTTTAGGCGCAGTAGTAGTTTTAGATGGTGTAGTTGCATTAGAATTTTTTGTAACCGGCTTATTGGTAACTACATCTGTTTTAGGTTTCATTATTGATGTATTCATTAAAATTGAGAATAAAATTATAGATACTATGACGATTACAAGTCCTGAAACAACTACATTGCTCTTAAACTCGTTTTTGTCTGCTAGCTCATGCATTTCTTTTATGTATTTTTCACTATCATCGTGATCATTTAACTTAGTCACTCCAGTATCCTCAGTTACAGAATTACTCTTTTCTGAAATGTTTTTATTCGCATACAATTTATTTATGATTTCACTATTTTCTTTCTCTTTTTTACTTTCTTGATCATCTTTATTCATTTCTTTCTGCTCGCAAATATAGGCAGGAATATTAGTATTTAACCTATATTTTTGCAGCACCTCCCTTTGTTTTTTATTAATTATAGTAAAGCTTATTATTCATTTTAATTGACACAATTCACTTGATTATTTACACCACCTACTTTTACAGTATAAGTATAACATAATATGATAAGGTATTTAAATGTTATATGTAAGAATTTAAAATAATTTAACATTTTGTGAAAAATTATATTTATTATGGTTATAAATGTCGATTTACTTTGTTTAAATACAATTTAAATTATAAAAATGTACAATATTACTAAGAATTATAAAAGTTTTTAAGAACTGTTAAGGTATTGTTTGGCACAATACTGTAGTATAATGTATTTAGTTATTAATAATTAGTAAGTGAGGGATGGAAAATGGCTGTAAAAATAGTAACTGATAGTACTTCATATATAAGTAGTGAACTAATTGGAAAATATGGAATTTATATAGTCTCATTAAGTGTTATTTTTGAAAAAGAGGAGTTCAAAGAAATTAATATTAAAAATGAAAGCTTTTATGGAAAACTAGAAAAGAGCTCAAGTATTCCTACTTCATCACAGCCGTCACTTGAAGAAATGTACAACACCATAGAAAAGCAGGTGAAGGATAGTAATGAAGTGGTAGGGGTTTTCCTTTCGTCAGATATGAGTGGAACTTATTCAAATGCGTGTATTGCAAAGAATATGATTCTTGAAAATTATCCAAATGCATTAATTGAAATTATAGACTCTAGATCCAATTGTATGCAATTAGGTTTTGCAGTATTGACAGCTGCAAAAGCAGCACACCAAAATAAACCAATAGATGAAATAGTTAATTTAGTAAAGGACAATATAAAAAGAAGTAAATTTATGTTTATTCCTAATAGTTTAGATTATTTAAAAAAGGGTGGTAGAATAGGTGGTGCAAGTGCACTTTTGGGTACTATTTTTCAAATAAAACCTATTCTTACTGTAGTAAATGGGAGAACAGAATTGTTTAATAAAGTAAGGACTAAAAAATGTGCCATACAAACTATGTTTGAGAAATTTAAAGAAGACATTGCGAAACATGGACTAGGTGAGGTGTTGATCCATCACATTAATGATGTGGAAGGAGCACTGACTTTTGCAAAAACAGTTGAGGAATGCATAGGTAGGAAAGTAGATATAGCTCCAATTGGACCTGTAATAGGAACTCATGTTGGACCTGGTGCGCTAGGTATTGTATATTATACCTGTCTCTTATACACATC
>DHIM01000076.1 GCA_002403785.1 Clostridium sp. UBA4746 | reverse complement strand
GTCGGCAGCGTCAGATGTGTATAAGAGACAGGAGTTAACACAATAAAAGCCAGTATTATCAGTATATGAATATATAATGCTGTTAAATAGTTATTTAAATTAGTATTAAATTTAACAAAATTTTACTTAAATTTAAACTAACTAAAATTCACATTTAAATTTGTTTTTAAATTCTTCTATTAGTCCTTCTCTAAAAGATGGATGCGCAATATTTATTAAAGCTCTTGCCCTTTCTTTTAAAGTTTTACCTTTAAGTTGAGCAATTCCATACTCTGTAACTATACTTCGTGAAAAAAACAAGGAGTAAAATCTCCTATTCCAGATGAAATAGTTTTTAGAATGATATTATTACACTTCTTTAATATTTTATGCCAATCTTATTATTAATGAGACACCAAAACAATATTGATGTCTCATTAATACGTTCCCGGGAAATATTTCTGGTCGATTTTTGACATTATATAATTTCCTAGATTAAGTTTATTCCACTTTTTTTAGCTAAATTAATAATATCTATGGATGGCACCCATAAGGATATTGCCACCTGCACGGCACATTGCAGACCATTAATTGTGTTAATATTTATTCTTGTACCAACAAGCATTCCAAAAATATTACCATTGACCAAGAAGCCCGGACATCCACTAGATCCGCCATACATCAAATTATTCGTCTCATATGTTGATAATACTCTTCCAGAACTCAAAGTTTCATTAATATTTGCTGAAATATATGCACTTTGGAATCTTTCAACCACATTAAATTCTGTGCCTGTAGATAAAAATTCTGTAGTTGAAAGTGGGAAGCCTATAGACCCATAAGCAGTACCATTACCCACAAAGTTAGAATCGAGCTGAAGAGACTTCGTGGAGCTTGGATTATCTATTCTTAATAGTGCAATATCTCTAATGCAATCTTCTTCAATTAAAACAGCACTCTCTAGTGATTGACCAATGTTAGATGCACAGATTACATCAATTCGTTTATGTCTTGGGTTATCAATATTATTCTCTACATGTATACAATGCGCAGCCGTAGCCAAAACACCTGGTGCTATCATAAATCCTGTGCCATTACACCAGGTTTTTTTATTACCCAATTGGGTCGATGATAATGTACCATAAATTCCACCACTATTTTTCCTACATGCTTCTCTAAACATATTATCCCCCCCTTACTTCCCAAAATGTAACTAGACTATGATACTTAAACTACCTCTTATTCACTCTATTTTGTAGCACCTATAACCTTATTATATGTATATGGTGATATAATTGAACATCTTTCCAAATAAAAAAACTTAATAAGGATAAAAT
Source organism: Clostridium sp. UBA4746 (assembly GCA_002403785.1). Classification (GTDB taxonomy): domain Bacteria; phylum Bacillota; class Clostridia; order Clostridiales; family Clostridiaceae; genus Clostridium_AD. Next base: position 1,312 of record DHIM01000076.1, on the reverse strand, counting down.
AAGAGGATAAGAACAATTAATTTTGTTCCTATCCTCTTATATAATTTCATACATTTATAGAATGTACTTCCTTTTGATCCCCAACATATTCCTTGCCTTATCTGTTAAATTTAATAGCATTATTAACTAATGCTTAACTCCATAGAACCAATAATATCAATACATTAGTAGTTATTACAGTTAAGTTATTAATTAAATTCTTATTAAATTTTACAAGTTTCTAATTGATTTTAATTAGAATTTAACTCTGTTCTAATTCTTAATCAAGATCATTCAATGTTCTAAATTCATATCCCTGACTTTTCCACTCCTTAATAAGACTATCAAGGATTTCTGCATTGGTTTTTGAAACCGCATGAAGCAAACATATCATCCCTGGCTTAGTATCTTTTAAAAGAAATATTTTTGCTGTTTCAGGATTAGGTTGGTTCTTAGGGTCATAATCATGATAAGCAAGTGAAAAAAATATTGATTTATAACCAAGTTTTTGAGTGTAATAAAGAGAAAGTTCACTGAAATCGCCCATAGGAGGTCTGAAAAATTTTGACATCTTTAAACCACTAATATTATTCACAGTAGATTCATCATCTATAATCTCTGAATTAAAATTAGCTTCATCAGTTATGGATGGCATGGATTTATGATGCACTGAATGATTGCCAATAATATGCCCTTCATTCATCATTCTTTTTACAAGATCAATATCTTGTATGCCATTAAAAGAACCTGTTACATAAGGCTGAGTTACAAAAAAAGCAGCTTTAACGTTGTTAGCTTTTAAAGTGTCAAGAATACTAGCTGTATAACCATTCTCATATCCTTCATCAAAAGTTAGATAAATTATCTTTTTAGAAGTTTGACCAAAAGCATAACCATGATATTTTGATAACAAGGCTGAATTGTCTCTCGGTGAATACAACCATGACCAGTTTATAGTTTTCCTCTGCAGACTGGATATATCATTTAATATGATTGGAGATAATGTCTTTAACATAGTTTGAGAATTACTTTCACTTTTTGAATTTGATTTAGGATTTGTATTTTCATTACTGACAGTTTTACTACCGCTATTTTTTTGAAATGCATTACTTGGATTAGTTCCATTTGTATTTTGTCTATTATTAGCACAACCAGGGAGAGCAAGCAGCAAGACTAATATTAACGATATTTTTTTTAATTGCAACTGAATCACCTCTATGTATGTTTTCTACACTAATAAATTTAATATAATTATTAATATAATTATTATTTAAATACTAGTTATATTATATTATTATTGCCTTATTAAATATGTACTAATCAATCCTGCTTC
>DHIM01000380.1:372-13246 GCA_002403785.1 Clostridium sp. UBA4746 | reverse complement strand
AAAAAAGGTATAAATTAAATTTATACCTTTTTCCATTTCAAGTAAATTTATTTTTATTCTGCTAAAGTTTTGACTCTATCTTCTCCACTAATTATACTAGTTATTCTAACACCAAAATTCTCATCTACAACTACAACTTCTCCGTATGCTACTTTTTTTCCATTAACCAATATATCTACTGGCTCTTCTGCTAGTTTATCGAGTTCAATTAAAGATCCAGTTCCCAAATTTAATATATCCCTAATGTTCTTTTTAGTTTTTCCAAGTACTACAGAAATTTCAAGTGGGACATCTAATATTAAATCAATATTTCTAGGACTATTATAAACTGGAGACTTTGTTAGCGGCTGAAAAGATGCCTTACGAACATCGACTTGTGGCTCTGGCCTCTCAATTGGTTTTGAGTAATACTCAGGTTCCGCTTCTACCTTTTCATTAATCGCTGCATATTGTGGTCCTTTATCAGTATTTGCCGGTTTTGCTTCCGGTAGTTTCGTATTAGTTACTTTGGGAGCTTCTTTAGTTTCTTCTGTTCCCATCATTATAGAAACTATTTTTTTAGCAGTTTGTATAGGAAGCACTTGCATTATAACACTATCAATTAAATCACCTATAGTAATTCTAAAAGCAACCTGAACAACTTGCTCATTCTCATCTATACTATCACTTAAAGGTGAAGTACTATCATCCCATATTTTAGATTGAGGAGGTGAAATATTTACTTCCCTTGAAAACATTGTTGCCATAGATGTTGCAGCAGACCCAATCATTTGATTCATGGCTTCTGATACAGCACTAATTTCAATTTCTGATAGCTCCTCTTTTCCTTCTATATTGCCATCTCCACCCATCATTAAGCTAGCTATAACTGATGCATCAGTATTTTTCATTACTAGAAGGTTTCCCCCTGATATACCACTTGTAAATTTCACGTCTAAAGCAATATTGGGAACCGCAAATGTACTTCTTAAGTTTCTAAGTGTACTTACCGTAACTACTGGCGTTGCAATATTCACTGGTTGACCAACTATTGTGGAAAGAGCTGTTGATGCTGACCCCATAGAAATATTCCCAACTTCCCCTAGCAAATCTTTCTCACTATCGGTTAGCTCATATGCTTGCGAGGATTCAAAGTTAATGTCATTGTCGGCACTTAAGTCATGGCCTACGCTGACATCTTTGTTAGCGCCTATGCTGACGTCTTTATCAGCGCCTACGCTTAGATCATTGACCGCGCTAATTCCGTCTCCGTTTAAGAGAGCGTCGATTTCTTCTTGCGAAAGAAAGCCGTTACTCATAATTTTCCACATCCTTATCTATTATATCTAGTATCTGAATTCCCCTGTTTTTACCTATGCTACCCGGTTTGCCAGTATAACACAACTGCCCTTCCACAAATACTTTAACTGGGCTATCACTTAAATTATCTAATGTAATTACATCTCCTTCAGTTAGTTGTAGAAACTCATTTACAGTAATATTTGTACTGCCAAGCACTCCTGTTAAAGGAACGCTTACTATATTTAATCTATCCTTTAATTTATTTCTAGAATCACTTACAATCTCTTCGTCATTATCTCTAAACCAATATTGAACCACTAGCTTATCCATTACTTTTTCAATACTTAGATAAGGTATACAAATATTCACAAACGTACTGCTATTATTCATTTCAACCGAAAAAGTAATTAAGGCAACTGGTTCATTTGGAGCTAATGTTTGATTAAGTGCAGGGTTAGTCTCGAGTGCCAAAATCTCTGGTTCAACTTCTAAGACATCCTGCCAAGCAGTTTTCAAGTTAGCTAAAAGCCCCTCATTAACACTTCTTAAGATATTTTTATCTATCTCAGAAAATTCTTTAATTTTAACCGTTCTACTTCCCATTCCTCCTAAAAGTATATCTAATATTTGAAAAGAGAACTGTGGATTAGTCTCAAATAATATAGAACCGCTTAAAGGTGGCATTTTAAATATAGTTAAAATGGTAGAATTAGGAATTGAATGAATAAATTCATCATAGGTTATTTGCTCGGTAGTTTCCACTTGCACTTTCACATTATTTCCTAGTTGTGCAGATAAATAACTTGACATTAATCTTGCATAATTATCATGAATTAGCTCAAGCGCTCTCAAATGATCCTTTGAGAACTTTTGAGGACTCTTAAAATCGTATAATTTAATTTTATGCTTTTCCTCTTCATTTGGGATTTGATCGGCTTCTATTTTCCCAGATGATAAGGCAGATAAAAGTGAATCTATATCACTTTGCGATAATACCTCTGCCATATTCTAACCTCATCTCTCTGTGCATGGTATGATTACTAAAATTTCATTTCACAGCGCATCCATTTAATTTTCAATAAGTTTAGCAATATCAATTAATGTAACTATTCTATCTTTAAAGTTTATAACCCCTTTAATATAGGCTTTATTTCTATCAGTTTCAAGTTTTTGAATTATATTTTCTTCAATTTCTAATACTTCATCAACTTGGTCTACAGTTACTCCAACAGACTCTTCTTGTAGGTTTAATATAATTATATTTTCTTGGGAGACCGTGCCCTTGTCGATATTTAAAAGGAGATTTATATCTAAGAGAGAAATTATATTCCCTCTTAAATTAATTAAGCCTTTTATGTATCCCTCAGATTTAGGCACTTTTGTTATTTCCATCATATCATTAATGCTTTGAACTTTTGATGCTTCTACAGCAAACTGTTCTTCATTAACTTTAAATACAACTACTTGCATAACGCTACCCCTCCTAACCTAAAACTTTTTTTATTGCTTCAAGTACTCTATCTGATTGGAATGGTTTAACAATGAAATCTTTTGCACCAGCCCTTATTGCATCCATAACCATAGTCTGTTGCCCCATGGCACTACACATAATTATTTTTGCAGCGGGATCGAAACCTTTAATTGCTTTAACAGCTTCTATTCCATCCATCTCAGGCATGGTAATGTCCATTGTAACAATGTCTGGTTTTTCCACTTTATATAGTTCTATGCCTTTCAATCCATTACTTGCTTCACCCACAACTTCATATCCATTTTTTTCCAATATATCTTTTATCATCATTCTCATAAATGCCGCGTCATCAACAATTAATACTCTAGCCATTTTATATAACCTCCAATTAATTTACCCCTAATGAATTTAATATCTTCTCAAGTGATCCAGGCATTGGTATATAATAAAAATGCCCATTTATTTTTGTATTTTCTAATAAAAAATGTGTTTCTAAATCAAGTACATATTCGTCGAATTGACCTGATTCAATAAAAGTTGTTGATAATATTGCACCCATCATATCTAAAGCAACAGCTGGCACCGATGGCCTAATTGTAAGATTTGTAAGTTTTGCTATTGCATTCATGTAAGAACTTGAAATAATATTTCCTATTTCACATAATGCGGAGCCTCCAATCTCTGTTATCTGCTGCTGCTGCTCACCTAAAAGACTTGAAATAATATTTAGTGCAACGTCTTTTTCTAAAGTAAAAAGTATATTGCCTGGTATATCGCCAATTACTCGCACAATAACACCAACAACTACTTTCTCAACTCCTATTTCAGAAAAGATATCATCAAAAGGAATAATATTCACTGCTGGCATGGACATATCTACTTTTTCATTTAGTAACTCTGATAATGCAGTAGCTGCATTCCCTGCACCAATATTGCCTACTTCTTGTAATACATCTAATTGAATAGAACTAAGCTCAGAATAATTCATATATAATCTCCTTACACTAAAGCAGCAACGTCTAGTATCAATGTAACTAAGCCATCTCCTAAAATAGTTGCTCCTATATATTCTTTTAATCCTTGTAGTGTTTTTCCTAGGGGTTTTATTACAATTTCTTGTTGTCCTAGAAGCGAATCTACTAAAAGCCCTACTATTTTCTCTCCGACTTTTACAATTACTATATATTTCTTCGCAATCTCACTTGTTTCTATTTGCATTTTTTTATTTACTCTTACTATTGGTATTATACTATCATTGTAAACAATAACCTCTTTATTATTAGTTTTCTTTATTAGTTCATCCTTGTAGTCTATTACTCTATCAATATAACCTAGAGAAATAGCCATAGTTTCATCACCTATTTTAACTAATAACGCTTGGATAATTTGAAGTGTCAATGGTAATGTTATAATAAAAGAAGTACCTTTGTCAATCTCACTTATAGCGTCTACAGTTCCACCAAGGGCAGCAATTTTAGTTTTAACAACATCCATGCCAACTCCACGTCCAGATATATCTGTTACTTTCTCATTAGTGCTAAATCCTTGTGCAAATATTAAATTCTTTACATCTGCATCTGTCATTCCCTCAGTATTTATACCAACTTGATTAGCTTTTTCCTTGATTCTTTCAACATCGAGTCCCGCACCGTCGTCTTCAACCTTTATTATTGCTTTGGTACCTTCAGCATATGCTATAAGCTTAATTTTGCCAATAGGACTTTTCCCCTTAGCAATTCTAACTTCACTAGATTCTATACCATGATCAGCTGCATTACGAAGCAAATGAAGTAATGGTTCCCCTATTTCATCTATTACAGTCCTATCAATTTCTGTCTCCTGTCCTTGTATTATAAGCTCCATTTCTTTATCAAGTTCCTTTGATAAATCTCTTATCATCCTTGGAAATCTATTGAATACTACTTCAAGAGGAAGCATCCTAATCTTCATTACTAATTCTTGCAATTCTGAGGTTGCTCTAGCAACTTGTTCTAAAGTTTCATTTAAATCAGTCAATTTATGAACACTACTTATTTGTTCGAGTCTTGTTCTATGAATTACAAGTTCTGAAACCATATTCATAAATTTATCTAATCTTTCTAAGTCAACCCTCACAGATTGATGAGCTTTTTTATGAACTGCCGCTTCTTTCTTATCTTTATTCCTATTATCCACTGAATCATAGTTTTTAGCTACTACTTTTTTGACTTCAGGATATTTTTCTATTTTCTTAAAGTCTCCTAATTGGTGTGTTAAATTATCCGTATTGTTTTTAACATCTACATTTTCAACAGTTACATTTTCTACTTCAGATATATTTAAAAGAATATCAATAACTTCTGCTTTTTCTTTATTAGTAATATAAATTAAATTTATTTTAAATTCAAAATTTTCACTTTCTAAATCTTCTGATCCAGGTATGGATTTTATTATTTCGCCTTCTTCTTCTAAACTCTTGAAAATAAGAAATGCTCTTGCTGCTTTAAGCAGTGTACTTTCACTTAAATCAATTTTTATTTCATATGCATTGAACATTTTATCAGTTGCTTGCCTAACAACATTGATATCATATTCATTAAGAGTAATTTTTTTTTCATTAACATCATAACTACTTTCTTCACTAGGTTTATCTTCTTTTTCGTAAGCTTTAGGAGTATCACCGACATCGGCCATAGAATGCAGATCACTTAGAATTTCCTCAATTGGAATTTCTTTTGAATTCCCTTCTGATATATTATTTACCATTTTTTCTAAAGTATCTAAACATCTGAATAAAACAGTTACCACCTTTTCTGTTACTTTAAGTTTACCCTCTCGAAATTCAGATAAAACGTCTTCCATTTTATGTGTTAATTCAGCCATTTGAGCAAATCCCATAGTTGCAGCCATTCCCTTTATGGTATGAGCTACCCTAAATATTTCATTTAACTTATCTATATCTTCTGGATTCTGTTCTAGCTCAAGTAAAGATTCATTCAATGTCTGTAAATTTTCCATAGACTCTTCTAAGAACATTGACATATATTGTGATGTATCCATTTTATTCCCCTCCGCATTAATTGTTATCCACCTTATATTTTTTTATAAATAAATGTAGATGTCTTTTCAAATCCATACTCTTTATAATTATATATACTTTCGGTGGCGCCAACAAACAATAATCCACCTTTTTTTAGTGATGCTGCCATTTTTTTATATATTCTATCCTTCACATCTTGATTAAAATAAATAACTACATTCCGACACACTACTAAATCGAAATTACTTTCATAATTATCTAATATAAGATCATGTTTTTTAAACTCAACTATTTTTTTTATTTTAGAATTAATGCAGTATTTATCATCTTTCATTTCAAAATACTTATCTAAAAATTGTTTTGGTACATTTTTAATTTCTGAAAATACATATTCACCATTTTTTGCTTTCTCGAGTATTGTGCTATCTATATCTGTAGCTATAATCTTATGATTTACTCTTGAATTTAGGTTATCAATTATCATAGCTAGGGAATAAGGTTCTGCTCCAATAGAGCATGCTGCACTCCAAATTTTAAGTCCTGAATTATATGGAAGTTCTGATTTAACTTTTTTTGAAAGTTCATCAAATATTTCAGGATTTCTAAAAAATTCTGTTACATTTATAGTAATAAAATCTAAAAATTTCTGCTTTTGAGCAGGATCTTTTTTTAACAACCTAATATACTCTTCTACAGAATTAACTTCAACTCTTGACATTAAACTTAAAATTCGTCTATGCAACTGATTAGATTTGTAAGCTGACAAATCGATACTATACTCTTTTAAAACCCACTGCTGAAAATAAATTAGATCCATTAGCGTTTACTCATCTCCCCATTACAAATTTCTTAATTTCTCGTGCAACATTTGGTAAGGGAACTATTTCATCTACTTTACCTGTTTCAAATGCAGCCTTTGGCATACCATATATTACACAGGTAGATTCATGTTCAGCCATAGTAATTCCTCCATTATCCTTAATAGCTGCAGTACCTTTAGCACCATCACGTCCCATGCCGGTAAGTATAACACTTAGCAAATGGGCACCATAAACTTTAGTAGCAGATATAAAGAGTTTGTCTACTGCAGGCCTCACGCCCCAGATAGTAGGCTCAGTATTCAAGTGTATTTTCTTACCACTTCCAATTTCCATATGATATCCACCAGGAGCGATATATACTATGTTTTTTTCAACGTTATCACCATCACTAGCTTCTATAACCTTTATCTTACTGTTTAAATTAAGTCTTTCGGCAAAAGCCTTTGTAAACCCAACTGGCATATGCTGCACTACTAAAACGGGTACTCCTATATCACTGGGCAATGCTGTTATTACCTGATATAATGCTTTTGGGCCACCAGTTGAAGCACCAATAACCACAGCCTCTATGTTACGCCCTTGTACATTCTCTACTCTTGTTGTTATCCTACGAGTTATTTCTTTATTTGCTATTAAGATTCTTTCAGATGTTAATGTGGTTTTGCTCTTCTTTTGCATAAAAGCTAATTTTATTTTCTCTACCAATTCATCTTTAACTTTATTAAGATCTAGCGATATTACTCCAGATGGTTTTGCTATAAAATCGAAAGCCCCTAGTTCAAGGCATTCCATAGTTGATTCTATTCCAGCTTTAGAAATGCTACTTAGCATAATAACAGGTATATTTATATTAGTTCTTTTTAACTGCTTTAAAGTTTCCTTACCATTCATTTTAGGCATTTCAATATCTAAAGTTATTACATCCGGTGTGTAACGCGATATTTTCACTAATAGTTCTTCTCCATTTTTTGCTGTGTCTATAACTTCCATCTCTGCCTGTTCATTGATTATATCAGAAATAATTTTTCTCATTAATGCTGAATCATCAACTACAAGCACTTTTATTTTCTTTAGCATTATATATCACCTCCTAAGCTTTAAGGCATTTCTAAATATCTGTGATTCCCATACCTACAGTTCTAATAGACAGTACACCATTAGTTGTATCAAATATTAATGTTCTACCTTTATTACCACCTATGTCCTCTGCAACTATTGGAATGGACAGAATTTTTAGAGCATTTTTTACCGCTATGCTATTTCGGTTTCCAATGTCCATCACTATACTTTTATCTGGGAAGTTAAACATTGATGCTCCGCCTGCTATTTTAGCCTTCATGTTTCTTAATTTTGCACCTTTTTTTATCATATCTTCAACTAATAATGGTATAGCTAAATCTGCAAATTTTACTACGTTAGTTATTTTATTAAATTGACTACTATCTGGAAGCATTACGTGTGCTAATCCTCCAAATCCTATACATCTATCATAAATTGCAATGCCCACACAAGATCCGAGTCCTACTGTTATTAATTTATCTGGAGAAAATGCTACATTTAAATCTGCAATTCCTACTTTTATTTCATTATATTCCATAATCACACCTTATTTTATAATATTTGTTTTTTTTCTTCATCTGTCAATATGGCTGAAATATTCAAGTATATAATTATTTTACCATCCATTTTAATAAGTCCATTAATATATCTTTTAGATATTCCTCCAATTATTTTTGGAGCGTCTTCTATGTTATCTAGCCCTATATCTTTAACCTCAGAAACAAAATCAACTATTAAACCTATTTTACTATTATTTTGCTTAGCAACTATTATCTTGGATTCTTCTCCAATTTCAGAAGATGGTAGTTTAAATATTTTTGTTAGTGAAATAATTGGTAAAATGCTACTTTCGTAATTTATCACACCTTCAACAAATTGTGGTGAATCAGGAATTTTAGTTGTCTTTTCATAACCCAGTATTCTTTCAACTTCAATGATATTAGTGGCATAATACTCATCACTTATTCTAAAAACCAATATTTTAATTTCTTGTTCCCCCATAATGTATACCCCCTACAATTGTAATTTATCAACAATGAATTCTCTAGCTTCATCTATATACGCATGAACATTTTTGCTAGGAACATCAAGAACGTATTCTCTATCACCTATAACAATACGAGTATTTTGATAAGCAATCTCTGCCCATATTTGGCCATGGCTTTCTACAATAAGTTTTGTTGATACTCCTCCGCTTCCTCCAACTATTTTACATTTAATTTCTTTTCCAGCTTTCAAAACTCCACCCCGAGCTAAACTTTTATCCTTTTGAAATATTATACTGTCAGTTGCCACTATTTGTGATACATATTCACCTTTACCAGTAAGTATAATATTACCAGAACTCTTAATTACCGAATCTTGACAATAGTCTAGTAATACATTTACTGGGAGAGTTAAATCCATATCTAATACTAATATTTTACTATCAATAATTGTCACCGCATCATTTAATTCCAGATAGTTCCGTATGTTTAGAGTACCAATATCAAGTATTTTATTTTTAATAATAAATAACAGTTCATCCTCTGCATTTTGCTGTTGTAGTATTTTTTTGGCTATCTCAATCGAGGTTTGACGAAGCCTTTTAAATTTTGTTTCAAGTAAAATTTTAACAATTTCTCCATCACTTGTACCTCTTTCTATAAGGTTCATTTCTTTTAATTGTGTTATAGATGCTATTAATTTTGAGAGATCGTATTTCATTCCCTTTAAGTCACTTAAATACTCTAAAGTTAATACATCCTCTTTTCCTGCTGCAACGCTTGAATGAATTACATTGCCCTTTATCACAATATCACCACTTGCAGTAATTTGTGCTTCTGTTACATTGTTTTTAACTAAAATGGAATTACCTGCTTCCACTTTCATGCCTTCATGCACATTGCCACTTATAATTATATCTCCCACAAATTGAATATTACCTGTTTTTAAATCTACATCTCCAGTTATTTTGTGTGTTTTATAAACAAAAAAAGTGCTTCCCCTTGATGAAGGTCTACCTTTAGTAGTTGCAACAACAGTGTTTCCATTTTCGATTTTGCAACCTTCTCCTATACCTAATATTATTCTTCTTGCAATTTTTGTTACTATATTCTTACCTGTAATATTTATTCCATCAATTCCATTTTTGCCTGGATAGTGAATAGCCAAGACTTGTCCTTCTTCTACTCCCTGTACAGAACCTATAGCTTTGTAGTCTATAACCTGTTCATCATCATAATTCTTGTCTTTTTGATTTTCTGCGCTATTGTATTTTATTTCTAGCCTATCATTTACCGCCTCTATATTTTTCTTTCCTCTTGCAATAAGTAGTTCCGTAATCTCATAAGTCTTTGCACATTTCATAATATTCATTTTCATAATGCCATATTTAATATTATTATCTAGTAATTCTTTATTAATTTCTAATTCTGTAAACTTTGGAGGCATACTTTCTTCTTTAACTTCAAGCTCTATTGACACTGAATTTGTAGGCTTACGATCTTTTAGTTTATAAGTGGTCTCTGGTTTATATATAATACTAATATAGGCTTCCATCTTGTCTAAACTTGTTCTTAAATTCATATATCTTTTAGCTTCATCTTTTTTAAAAGAAACATCAATAATGCTTTCTGCATATACAGTTGCGCTTAAACTAACTTTTTCTTCATTTACTGTTAATGTAACATTCTTAGTCGTGAAAATTACTGCTGGTTTTCCGCCCTCACGAGGGTTTTCTATTATAAATTTACCCTTTCTAATTTCTATAGTTCCATTTAACTCATTATGATCATCCTTCTCAGGAGCGTCCGTTTTAGTAAAGTCTTCTTTAAGAATATATTTATTATCTAAATCTTCTATAACATCGATAGAAATTATAGCATGTTTCTTAAACAATCCTTTTTTTTCCTCTAATATTAAATATTTGATTTTTTCTTCGGAGACACCTAAACTCACACTTGCACTCTTCAAACATTCTTGAACATTAACCCCTTCAAATTTTTGGGTGCATACCTTACCTACCACTTATACCACCTCTTTCTATAGAGAAATTATAAAATAGCCCCTCCATTTTATACTTTACATTTCAATTGTTTTAATTGTTTATCGTATTATTTTCAATATACTTTACAAATTTCTGTTTATTATCATTTAATTCAACATTGAACCCTTCCATTATTGAATTTATTATTGAGTTTTTTGATGAATTAAAAGAAAATTCATTCACACTTTTTATTGGTAATACATTCGGTGAAGTTCCCGAAATAAACAAACCAGTATATGATTCAAGATCTTTTTCATGTACATTTCTTTCTTCGAATTTTATATTTAGTTTTTCACAAGTTTTTATAATAAATTGTCTTGTTATGCCTGGCAACACATTAATAACGCTTGAGGTTACTACTGTAGAACCTTTAACCATAAATATATTTGATTTGCTACCTTCAGTAATAAATCCATCATTGTCAACTAGAATTGCCTCGTATACGTTTTTATTGTTAATTTGTTGATTTACTTTTTCTCTAAAGCTATTATTAATAACTTTAGCATTTGGATTACAACGCTCTCCGTGATAAATAATAGTTTTTACACCTTCGGCATATTGCTGCTTCGATGGATATACATGTGGTATAAAGTAAGCTAAAAATTTTTCATTCAGAGTATTTGTTTCGCTCTCTTCATCTATACTATAATTAATAACTAATTTTAAGTTTCCAACTTGAACATTATTTTTGTTTATTAGCTTAAGAATTCTATTTATAATTTCGTTTTTTGTAATACTTACACTATATTTCATAATACTCGCAGAATTTTCAAGGCGTTCTAAATGCTCCATAAGAAAAATAGGAATTCCATCACTTATCCTTATAACTTCATACAATGATTTTCCTTCACCATTATTATAACTTTCAAATTCTTCACTTACTTTAATTTCATCTCCATATAAAAAAAATTGGTTTATACACTTATCCATATTAATCCTCCTTATTGTTTTTTGGATATATAAAAATAGTTAATTATATATCCAAAATTAATATTAAAATTTTATTTGTATTCTATTACTTCCATTTCAAGATTTCAATTTTATCATGAGTTTTTTTAAAGTTAATTAAGTAAGGATGTCCTACTAAATCAAAAAGAGGTAAATCTGATAGGGAATCTGAAAACATATAGGAGTTTTCAAAATCGACTTCTATGTTTCCTTTCTTTAAGACTTCTTTAAGTCTCGTTACTTTTTCCTCGCCTTTACAGTTTTCTCCTAGCATTGTATTTCTATGTAATCCGTTTTCTTTAATAAAACGAGTTCCTATTATTTTATCTACTTCTTTTATATTATAAAATTCACTTAAATAGAATTCAGCGGAGGCTGAAATCAGATAAATTTTATATCCCTCCATTTTCATTTTCTTTATCATATCAATAGCGTCTTTATATAATATTTTACTTAACCGTTTTTCGTAAAATTCTTTAACGATTTTTTTCATATCGCTTTCCTCTATACCATCAATAAATCTTATGAAAGTTTTCTTTGCTTTTGAAGCATCATATATCTTGAAAACGTAAAAGATAGATGAGAATATACTTTTAGGTAGATATTTTATAAATTTGGGATTCTTTTTCATCATAAAAAAATAGAACTCTACTAAAGTCTCTCTTTTGGTTAAAGTGTAGTCTATATCAAAAATCGCTAATTTTTCTTTCATCACTTGACCTCCTTAAAATTACTTATTAATATTGTTACCACAAGGTTACTCTTAATATATTAACAATTAATACTATTTATAAAATTTAAAAAGAGCCGATGCATTAGCAACGACTCTTTTATAGCATTATTTCTCATTTTTAATTAATTCTTCATAATATGCTGTTACTTCTGCAAATTCTTCATCTTCAGGAATAACTAATTCGCCTGTTTCATCATCTCCAACTACTTTGAAAAGATAAATTGAATCATCCTCAGGATTTTGAACTAGTGCATATTCGTTTTCTTTATAAGTAAATCCATCTACTATCTCACATGGAACTACGTTCCCATTTTCATCTTCTAAGTCTACTGTTAACGCTTCTCCTTCTTCGCAACCACACCCACAACCTTCATGTTCGTGATCATGACCTTCACATCCACAGCTTTCATTCTTTTCATCATGTTCATGTCCACCGCATCCACAGCCTTCATTTTCATTTTCATGACCGCCGCATCCGCAAGATTCTTTTTTATCTTCATTCATAATGTAGTAC
>DHIM01000380.1:0-222 GCA_002403785.1 Clostridium sp. UBA4746 | reverse complement strand
TCATAATGTAGTACCTCCTACTTTAAGTATATTTTAATTCTACCCTAAATCATATAATTTTAAAAGACTTTTTTGCATTTTTTTTATTAAATTATTGTAAAGTAAAAGGAAGATGAAATTAAATCCATCTTCCTTTCACTTTTTGTTTCTAAATACTATTTTTCACTAGCAAGTTTTTTGTAACCAGCTAATCTTTCTTTAGCATCTTTTTCTGTTTTAACA
>DHIM01000130.1:9597-10150 GCA_002403785.1 Clostridium sp. UBA4746 | reverse complement strand
ATTGTAATGTGTGTGTTTTTTTCTTTAAGTCTCTTCGGCTGTAAATACGATTTTAATAAAACCATTTATATGAAAAATAAGCCAAACAATTATTATTATACTAAGTTATTAATGAAAGATTTATCTCTAGAAAAGCCTGTGGAACTCTATACTCTATATATGAATTTCTATAAAAAGAAAGATTTTTCGAAAGATGATTTGTCTACATTTGCACAGTTTTTTAATTCATTAAATAATGCTAGCTTCATATCTAAACCTGCGAACTTGCCAGATAAACCGTTATATAAAATTTTTTTAACTTTTAGTGTCAATAAGTATGTTATAAATATCTACAACGAGAAAGTCATTTCCATTTATCCATGGGATGGTGACTACAGCATGGATTATATTGACACTAGTAAAATGTACAAAGCATACAATCTTATGGGCATATGCAAATACCTTATACCTAAATAAGGTATTTGTTTTTTAACAAGAATTGTGTTATGCCTATAAATAATCACATTAAAAGTATATATTTTTTAATATGGTGAACTACAAGAAGAATATACAC
>DHIM01000130.1:317-9437 GCA_002403785.1 Clostridium sp. UBA4746 | reverse complement strand
GTTTAAAAATATTACATAATCACAAAATATAATATAAAAAAGATAAGTTCAAATAAAATAAATAGAAAGAGGTAACTTATAATGTTTTACTATACATTAAATAACAAATTATTAATATCAAAGGAAGAATATCATGAGCTAATCGCAATACCTGAGCATGAAGCAGAAAAATATAAGGGAAGGATCTATGCTCTTAATAAACTTACTCCAGAATATTCGCGTAGAAGTTTTTCTGTTTCCCATGAGAATTTTCTCTTTTTAAAAGAAGAAAATTTAAATTTACTTGTAAATCCTAAAGCTCTCAATATAATTCTGCCCAAGTGGATAAAACTTGCAATTGGCGATAATCGAGTTACATCACTAAATACTATGTATCCTAACTGGCAAGATGTACTCTCCTATAATGAACCTACTAAATGGGGAATAAATGTTGTAGGGCTAGGTGATGTTGGTGGCACTTTGCTTACAGGTTTAAAGCTTTTAGGTGTAGAAAATGTTAATAGCTTAGGACTTTATGATAAAGATTCAAATCGCATTAAACGTTACAATTATGAACTAGGTCAAATCCTTTCACCAGATATGAAGGAAAGCTCCATAGATATAATATCCTTAAAAGAAGAGGATATCTTTAACTGTGATATGTTTGTATTTTGCGTATCTGTTGGAGTTCCTGAATTAGGAAAAGAGGCTAATGATGTTAGACTTTCACAATTTAAAGGCAATGCTAAAATTATCGGATACTATGCTAAACTTGCACGCTTAAAAAACTTTAAAGGTATATTTGCTGTAGTATCAGATCCAGTTGACTTACTTTGCAAAAAAGCATTTATTGAAAGTAATAAAGATAGTGATGGTAACATGGATTTTTATGGCTTAGCCCCAGAACAAATTAGAGGATATGGCTTAGGAGTTATGCATGCCAGAGCTTGTTATTATGCCTCGCAACAAGATGCTACAAAACATTATATTGATGAGGGTAGAGCTTTCGGACCACATGGGGATGGTCTTGTCATCGCAGATAGTATTGCAAACTACAATGAGCTGCTTTCAGACGCTTTGACCTATAGCACAAAGACTTCCAACTTAAAAGTTCGCTCTACAGGCTATAGACCCTATATTGCACCAGCTCTTTCTTCTGGAACACTGCCTATACTTGCTACTATTAATTCAAGATGGCATTATAGTGCAACCTTTATTGGTGGTACTTTTATGGGTTGTAAAAACAGACTTCTACCTTCTGGCATTGAGCTTGAAACCTTAGACCTAAATAAAACACTACTCGGAAAGTTAAATTTAACGTACAAACTTCTTAGTGAATTCATGTAACTAAGTTTTGAAGAATATAAAAAGAGGAAATAAAAGCATATTATGCTTCTATTTCCTTTTTCATTTGACTTATAGTTTTATTTAAAATCGGATGTATAGCATAAGGTGCTATATCACACAGTGGCTCTAATACAAACATTCTCTCCTGCATTCTTGGATGAGGTAATATTATTTCGTCTATTGAACTAATTATATTATCGTACAATAACACATCTAAATCTACTGTTCTAGGACCCCATCTTATAACTCTCTCACGTTTTAATTCTTTTTCTATAGATAACATGAATCTTACAAGTTCTAATGGAGTTAAAAGCGTTTTTACTTCAATAGCACAATTTAAGAAGTCCTCTTGCTTTAAATACCCTACAGGCTTAGTTTCATAGAGTTTTGATTTTTTAGTTATCATTGTATGATGAGATTTACTTATGAGCTCTAAGGCCATTACTACATTTTTTTCTTTATCACCCATATTTCCACCTATACCAATATACGAAGTATGCCAACATCTATCAATTTCCACCGCTGCATATCGAAGTGATTTTCCTATAGGGGCCCAAGGTTTTTTAATTGTTACCTTTACTCTTTCAACTAAATCATATTTTAATAGTATAACTTCAGCTAATTTTTCTGTTGCTTTCTCTAATAAATCATAACTTTCCTTCTTAAATTCTTTCTCCACCAGGTTGCAAAGCTCACCATAATGAACAGTCTTTGTTATGTCATCAGTGGTGCCTGCCTCTCTTAAATTAATGAATAGTTCCAACGAAATTAAGAATCGTTGTCCTAATGTTTTTTCCTCTTGAAAAACACCGTGGTTGGCATAAATTTCCAAGTCTTTAATATACATTTTATCCATAGTATTATCTCCTTTATAAATAAGAGTGTTTATTTATCTTCTACATATAGCATCTGTTATAGCGCAAACTCTTTTATTCTCTTTTATATCATGCACCCTTATAAATTCACAACCCTTCATTATTCCTATAGCTGTAGTTGCCAGTGTCCCCTCAAGCCTTTCACTAGTAGGTAACCCTTGAGCAATTCCTAACATAGATTTTCTTGAGGTTCCTAAGAGTACCGGATAACCTAAACTATTTAGCTTTTCTAGATTATTCATAGTTTTTAAATTATCCTCATAGCTCTTGGCAAAACCAATGCCTGGATCTATTATAATATTTTCTTTTTTAACTCCTGCGTTTAGTGCAATTGTTATACTTTCTTCTAAATCTTTTACTACATCTACCATTAGATCTTTGTAATTTCTATTATCTCTGTTATGCATTAAGCAGCAAGGTACATTATACTTAGCTGCAACAAGCGCAATATATGGATCCTTCTTAAACCCCCATATATCATTAATCATGTCTGCTCCTGCCTTCACCGCGAGTTCTGCAACTCTCCCTGTATATGTATCCACAGAAATAGGGACATTCAATTCCTTCTTTAAAGCCATTATAATAGGAATTACTCTCTTAATTTCTTCTTCTTCACTAACAATTGAGTGCCCTGGCCTTGTAGATTCTCCACCAATATCAATAATATCAGCCCCTTGCTCAACCATTATCTTTGCATGGTTTATTGCTGAAGCAGTATCATTAAATCTTCCCCCATCAGAAAACGAATCAGGAGTAACATTTAAAATTCCCATTATGTAAGTCCTTTTACCTATTTCAAAATCCTGGTTTCCTATTTTCATAAGTTTCCTCCTAATATAATTTTATTCAATCTAACTACTTAATTATAAGTCATTTTTCTAGTATGTTATCTTCATATTTTTCTTCTCTTGTGGCCATTTACACCCAACACTTGCCGTACAATGAACACAATTTCTTGAAAGCTTGTCACACTTATATAATAAATCGCTTAAATTATTAAAATTTTTAGTATCGTTTCTATGGTTTCCTATAGCATCTAGAATTTTATCTATATCTTCATCATAATATTCACATTGCTTTAATATTTCTTTAGAAATTTTCACACTAGCAATATTATGGGCAGTCCCATTTTCATACTGTTCTCCTCGGCCTATATCATGCAAAAGTGCAGTTGTATAAATTATGTATTTGGGTATATTAAAATCATTTTCTAAACTGATTATGTACATAAGTCGTGCCACATCTAAAAAGTGTTGCATATTATGCAAACAATATTGTCTGTTTTTTTCGAGCTCTTCTATTTTTCTTAAGTTATACTGAAAGCTATGGTTTTTTACTATAAGATTTATTTTGTCATTCACTAAATTATTATTTATTGATCCCACCCCTTTAGAGTAGCCTTTATTCCTTATAATTCTCAACGTATCTATCATAATACCTTTTTATTTCAGATACAACTGTGCTTCGTTTAAAAGCCCTATGGTCGATTTTACTCACATCCATTATGCCCATAACACTATTAGTTATAAATACGCCTTCAGCTTCCATCAATTCTCCAAATGTAAACTCTCCTTCTTGTATAATCAATCCCATAGAAGATGAATTTCGAATAACAAATTCTCGCACTACACCTGGTAAGAGCCCACATTTAATTTTAGGTGTAAATAAAATTCCTTTTTTTATAAAAAATATATTGCTTACAGCTCCCTCACTTAAAAATCCTTCTGTGTTTAGAAACAATACTTCGTTATAGCCCTTTTCTATAATTTTATCACGTTCAATTATATTTTCCACGTAATTAAAAGATTTAATATAAGTCATATTTGAATATGCATTCCGCCTAACCTCACTTAATCCTAAGGAAAACCCCTGTTCATAGTCCCTCTGTTTATATGGTATTTGTCTTATAGTAAATATAGTGTTTTTTTCAGATACCATAATTTTAAGCACGCAATTTTTACAATTGAGCTTTATAGTGGCAGTATAAATTTCCTCTTCAGTAATTTTTTTATTTACTCCAAGTGTATTAAGCCCAATATTTAACCTTTTTATATGAGCACCAAGAAAAATTGGTTTTTCTTTAACTAATATGGTCTCAAATACTCCTCTACCAAAGGAAAACCCACTATCTAAAGATATCTTGTCTGCTTTTAAGTCATCATTTATTAATATCATATTACCCCTTCTAGAGTGCCACTACCCATTAGGTACCACCACCCTACCTAAGGTGCCACCTCCTATTTATAAAACCCTCATAAGTGCCCTTGCTTTGTCTAAGGTTTCATCATATTCAAGTTCTTCCTTAGAATCCCAAGTTATTCCCCCACCTACACCAAAATAAGCTTTATCATCTTTTATTAAAATTGTTCTTATAATTATGTTTAAATCTATGTTTCCATCAAATCCCAAATATCCGAGGGACCCAGTATATATATTCCTTCGCAGAGGCTCTAATTCCTCGATAATTTCCATTGAACGTATTTTAGGTGTCCCTGTTATAGAACCTCCTGGGAAACACGCTTTAATACATTCTAGAGGACCTACCTCCTCTTTTAACTCACCTACTATTGTAGATACCAAATGAAAGACCGTACTATACTCCTCTAATTTAAAAAGTTCTGTTACTTTAACAGAATTAGGTTTGCAAACCTTACTTAAATCATTTCGCTCTAAATCTACCACATTGAGGAGTTCAGCTTTATCCTTTTCACTATTTATAAGTATGTTTTTATTTTTAAGGTCCTCCACGTCGTCTATCCCCCTTGGCATTGTTCCCTTTATAGGTCTAGTTTCTACCATCCTATCCTTTATACTTAAAAATCTTTCTGGGGAAGAACATATTATATTAAAATCTTTAAAATTCATAAAGGCAGCAAAAGGGGCTGGATTAATATGTCTTAAATCTTTGTATATTTCATATGCACTTTTACTAATACTGCAACTATATCTTTGAGACAAATTAGTAATATATATATCTCCACTTTTTATATAAGCTCTTACCTTTGATATAGTATTTATATAATTGTTCTGTTCAAAGCTTGAAATAAATTTATTTTTTACGTTTCCTACTTTTTCATATATAACTTTATTTCCTTTTTCTATACGTTTCTTAATCTCTTTAATACTGTCTTTCTGAGGTTTAAGTATTCCTAATGACGATATATATGTACTTTTTTCTAAATTATCTATGATAATAATATTATCATAGAAATTAAAACAGCAGTAGGGAACATCTATATCCTCAATGGCTATATTAGGTATCTTTTCAATTTTCCTAGCCAAATCGTAAGAAAAATATCCTATACCACCAGATATAAATGGTAAATCAGTATTATTTTGAATAGAGTATTCTTTTATAATTTTACTTAACTCTTCAAAAGTATCTCCAACATATTCTTTTTCTCCCTTGTAACACCGACCATTTTTACTTTTAAAAGTTAAGAAAGAATTAACACCTACAAAAGAATATCTTCCCAAGGTTTCTTCATCTCTAGCACTATCTAATAATATGGTATTCAAGTCCTCTTTAAATAAAGAATATATATCAAAGCCATCAAGTTTAGTATGGACTTTTTCAATTATAAGCTGCATTTTTTCTCCTTAATCTTAAGCATTCTTTTGACTCCTTACCTCATTTATAAAATTTTGTATAATTTCATGTCCATATTCCGTAAGCGCAGCTTCTGGATGAAATTGTACTCCTTCAATTATATAATTTTTATGTCTTATTCCCATTATAACTCCATCTTCAGTTTCACTAGTTATCTCTAGTACATCTGGTAAAGTTTCCTTTTCTATTACTAATGAATGGTACCTAGTAACCTTCATTGGACTCACAATATTCTTAAACACATATTTCCCACAATGTTTAATTTCAAATACCTTTCCATGCACTGGTTCATGTCCTTGAATAATATTGCAACCAAACACCTTACCAATAATTTGATGACCTAAACATATTCCTAAAATAGGTATTCTCTCCTTGAAATTTTCTACTATTTCCATGCATTTCCCTGCATATTCTGGATATTTAGGGCCAGGTGAAATTATAATAGCTTCTGGTTTAATTCTCTCAATATCCTTTAATGAGATTTTATCGTTTCTATATATTAATATTTTCTCACCAAGCTCCTCAAAGTATCTAACAAGGTTGTATACAAATGAATCATAATTGTCTATTATCAAAAACATAAATGATCTCCCATCCTCTTATAATTACTTATTATATCAAATAGTTCCAACAAAATCATTAGGATTAAACTATTGAAAGTTGCTACAATAGTTTATAGTCACTCCTAATAACACCTATTAAATATTGAATAATAATTATTATTTATTACATACCCCTTTAAATATTGACCATTATTGGGTAAAATGGTATTGTGTAAAACTTTAAATTCGAGGTGATTAAATGTACAATCGAGGTGATTTCCATCTTCATACAAATGCATCAGACGGAAAACTAAGCCCTAAGGAACTAATTCACGAAGCTTCTTTAAATGGTCTAGATATTATTGCAATAACGGATCATGACACTACTTTAAATGTTGAAGAAGGAATTAGAGAAGGTATAAGTAATAATATAAGGGTAATCCCTGGTATAGAATTATCTACTGTTCATAACAATGAAAGCATCCACATTTTAGGATATTTCAAAGATGATAAGTATAAAAATCCAGCCTTTCAAAGTTTTTTAAAGGATATAGATGATTTTAGATTATTTAGGGGTAGAAAAATAGTAGAGAATTTAGATACATTTTTCAAAATAAAATTAGACTACCAAAAAGTTTTAGAAGCAGCTAAAGGGGTAGTGGCTAGGCCTCATATAGCTAAAGCAATAATCGATGCTGGATATAAATATGATTGGAAATATATATTTGATAATTTTCTTTCAAACGATAGCCCAGCCTATGTTCACATTAAAAGGATTTCAACACCTGATGGAATAAGCATACTAAAGAAAGTTAATGCATTAGTTGTACTTGCGCACCCTGTTCTAATCAAAAATACTTCTATAGATGAAATGTTAGGCTATGACTTTGATGGTATAGAAGCAGTTTATCCAATAAATACAAAGAAACAAAAATCCTTTCTAAAATTAAAAGCAAAGGAATACGGCAAGTTGATTACTGCCGGTTCAGATTTTCATGGAATTACTAAATGTGATACCAAACATGGCCTTGTTGGTTGTGTTTCTTTAAGCAATGAAGAACTAGCTACCTTTGTAAATGCATTAGACTCATAAAAACGGAGATGTTTTCACATCTCCATTTTTATTGTTAATTAGAAAATATTATATTTTCTTTCCTTTTAGCCAGATGTAGAAAGAATATATTACGTAAATTGCATTTGAAATTACTTAGCGTAGAGAAATGCAATTGTAGTAATATATTCTTTGTAATTTTATATTTCTAACAAAAATGCTTCATAAGCTTTTAAGGCTTCGTATATATCTGCCTTACTTGCAATTTCCAATGGTGCATGCATATTATGAAGAGCAACACCTGAATCAATAACCTGCATACCATACTCAGCTAATATATAAGCTATAGTACCACCACCGCCTTGGTCCACTTTTCCAAGTTCTGATGTTTGCCATGAGACATTATGTTTTTCCATTATAGTTCTAAGTTGTGCAATAAATTCTGGGTTAGCATCGTTGCATCCACCTTTTCCGCGAGATCCAGTATACTTATTTAAAACTATACCTTTACCGAAATATGCAGAATTACGTTTTTCCATAACTAAAGGGAAGTTTGGGTCAAATGCAGCACTTACATCTGAGGATAACATTTTTGAATTTGCGAGTGATCTTCTCACTTTTAAATCACTATAATCTTCCATTAAATTAACAACTTCAGCTACTGTATTTTCAAAGAATTTTGATTGCATCCCCGTTGCACCAATACTCCCAACTTCTTCTTTATCCACAAGCAAAACAATACAAGTTTTGTCTGTTTTCTTGATATTCATTAATGCCGCGCATGAAGTATATGCACAAACCCTGTCATCTTGTCCATAAGCCATAACCATACTGCTGTCTAATCCATAACTTCTAGCACGCCCTGCAGGTACTACTTCTAATTCTGATGATACAAAATCTTCTTCATCTATATCATATTTATCATTTAAAAGTCTTAATACATTTAACTTAACTCTATTTTTAGAATCCTTATCGTCAATTGGTATACTTCCTATAAATACGTTTAAGTCTTCACCTTCAATTCCTTTGTCTAAAGTCTTCTTCATTTGATCTGCAGATAAATGAACTAAAAGATCTGAAATTCCAACTACTGGTTCTTTTTCATCTTCTCCTATTACTATATTTACAATTGTTCCATCTTTCTTAACCACAACGCCATGGATAGCTAAAGGTATAGTAACCCATTGATATTTTTTAACTCCCCCATAATAATGTGTTTTAAATAATGCTAAATCTGAATCTTCATATAATGGATTTTGTTTTAAATCGAGTCTTGGTGAATCAATGTGAGCTCCCAAAATTTTAAAACCCTTTTCAATAGGCTCAGAACCTATTAAAAATAATGCTAAGGTTTTTCCCATGTTACTTGCATAAACTTTGTCACCAGCTTTTAGTTTAATACCTTCATCTATATAAGTGTCAATGTTTTTGTAGCCGTTTTTTTCAGCTACAGTAATAAATTCATTTACACATTCTCTTTCAGTTTTGCATTTTGATATGAAATCTATATAGTTATCAGATAATGCAAATACCTTCTTAACATCAATTTCACTGTATTTGTCCCAAGCTAATTCGTACTTTTTTTCTAAACTTTTAACATCAGACATATTTACTTCCTCCTACCATGAATATTTTGTACATTTACCATTTTACTAAATTTTCCCTCAAATTACAATTAATAAAAAATATTATATTATATGATAAATATTATATTAA
>DHIM01000130.1:0-152 GCA_002403785.1 Clostridium sp. UBA4746 | reverse complement strand
GGATTATATGTTCTATTAATTTATTCTTTATTACGTGCTGTAGTTACTTCCTCTATTCTCTTATTAATAGTTTCAACAGGAGTTATTTTAGAATTTAAACTATATCTATAATTAGCAGCCGCTGCTTCAATAATTACTGCTATATTTCTACC
>DHIM01000275.1:11719-19610 GCA_002403785.1 Clostridium sp. UBA4746 | reverse complement strand
AGTATGAACTCTGTAGGTAAAGGGGTTTTACTTTTAATAATGTATTCCCTTGGACTCGCTGTTCCATTTATTTTAACTGCCATGGCCATAGGGAGCTTTACTAAACAATTTAGAAAGTTTTCAAAATATCTTCCTATAATCTCTACAATAAGCGGCTTACTAATGATAATAATGGGAGTTATAATCTTCATGAACAAATTAGCAATATTAAGTCAATACACAAATTTTATTAATTTTTAGTAGAAGGAGAGAATAAATATGAAAAAATATCTAATAGTACTTATAGTTGCCATCATTATAGGTGGCTCCATTTATACTTTAAACACCTATAATGCATCAAACTCTAAATCTAACTCATCTCTTGGAAACACAGACAAAAGTAGTACTAATCAAAATAATGCTTCTACCCAACCTATTGGAACAAGCCCTAATGCTACTAAAACCAAGGCCATAAATTTCAAATTAAAGGATCTTAACGGTAAAGAATTGTCTCTAAGTGACTTAAAAGGTAAGAAAGTATTTCTTAATTTTTGGGCAACTTGGTGTCCTCCATGTAAAGCAGAGATGCCTGAAATTGAAAAATTATATCAAGAAACAAAAAATAGTAACTTAGTTATAGTCGCCGTAGAGATAGGAGAGCCTTTAAACACGGTTAAACCCTTTATTGATAGTAACAAATATAATTTTAAAGTTCTTATAGATCCTGATCAGAGTGTTGCCGCTCAATATAATATAACATCAATTCCCACTTCATATTTCATTGATGTAAATGGAAATATAGTTTCTAAAAATATCGGCGGTATGAATATTGATCAGATGAAAGCATACATTAAAACTTTAGATAAATAGTTAATGAAAAAACAAATACAATATTCATTAAATGATAAAGGGCACTGCTTTAATTTTAAGCAGTACCTTTTATTATTAAAATTGAACATATTTTAAATAAAACAATATAATATAATGGACAATTAATTTTTGTAAGGAGATATTTATGTGTTCAACTTTTTCTTATTACATGCCTGCCATAGATACTGTTAATACAACACGAATATTAGGTGATACTCCACTTGCATTTAATAATTATGTTACGAAGGTCATATATCCAAGTTCTAGAGTAAAATGGAAACCTAATGCAATCATACTTGTGCCCTTGACTTCTTATCATTATGGATTACTTGCATCACCATTAATACATTTTCCCATAAATGCACCACTAGTCTTCACAAATGCAAATTATCTTTCACAAGAAACCTTTAATGAAATTATAAGACTATCCCCAACTGGTAAAAATGTACCTGCAAAGATACTTATTGTTGGCCCAATAGCTCCGATTATAGAATTGCAATTACTAAATGCAGGATTGTCAGTTATAAGAATTACCGAAAATAACCCTATTCGAGCTGCCATTGAAGCAATGGAGTTTAGATATAAAATTGCACCAGAGTCTATGGAAGGTACTAAGAATATAATGATAGTCTCTGCTGATGATCATACGGAAAGTATACCTGCCGCATATTATTCTGCACATATGGGAGTACCTATACTGTTTACTTATAGAAATAAATTGCCCGAGATTACAAAACACCAGTTAATTAAGTATAATAATAAAAATATGTTTGTTATTGGGAGTGAACAAACAATTTCAGATGAAGTTTTCAACGAAATACAAAGCATTGCAAAATCAAAAGTAGATAGAATTGGTGGAAGCACCTGTTACGAGGTTGCTATAAACTTTTCAAAATATTATTCTCAAGAAAGCATGTTCGGTTGGAACATTAATACTAAAGGCGGATGGGCATTTTGTTTTGGGACTCCAAATAACTGGGCTTATAATTTGGCAGCCTGTACATTTGCACACCTTGGTAAACATTCGCCGCTTTTATATATTGAGCCTTTTGGAATACCTAAAGCAACAAGCGAATACGTATTATCTGTAAAACCTGTAGAAACACATCCACCTAAGCCTCAATTTATGCATGGATTTATACTTGGAGGTTTTCATCAAATTTCTACTAATGTGCAGATTGAACTTGAAGAGACTTTAAATATATGACTTTTTTCAATTGCATAAGGGAGATTATACACCATTATTTTTTAATGATGTATAATCTCTTATGTGTTACATATAACATCTTTTTTACCTATTGTTTTTATCCTGATCCCTCATTGTTTTAATTTCTTGTTGTAGTTGTGAAATGTCTTTCATTTTTGTATCTCTCAATTGGGTAAAAAGCTGACGTACCTCTGGATTATTAATCTCCATCATGTATTTATTATACAAAGACTGTAAC
Organism: Clostridium sp. UBA4746; assembly: GCA_002403785.1. Classification (GTDB taxonomy): domain Bacteria; phylum Bacillota; class Clostridia; order Clostridiales; family Clostridiaceae; genus Clostridium_AD. Next base: position 17,316 of record DHIM01000275.1, on the reverse strand, counting down.
ATCATTTCACCTTGCATCGAATCTTGCAATAAGTCAATATTGTTCATATAGTATCACTCCTTTTAAACAATTGAAAACTTTGACATAGTCTGTGACAACGTACTATAGTGATTACGGGCACTCTGCTCTAGCCCTTTCAGCATCTTTTGAAGCTTGGGATCTGTAATCTGTTCTGAAATGTCGGCATATTTTTTAGCCATATTTTCTTCATGAAACAACAGTTCTTTAAAAGCATTGTTCATTATTTCTTGTTCAGTAAGCATTTCTACATTTACCTCCTTATTTTTATATATTCACGGAATAATATAACTCACCGGAAGAATCAATCATTGCTGCATAAACATTATTTATGTTTGTTATACCTTTTTTAAGAAGTTGATTTTTTAACCATTTTTCATCATATCCTAATTTCTTTAAATTTTCTTCAACAACCTTTCCATCATTAATAAGCAGTGTAGGAAGGCCACCACCCAGGGTTTGAATGTTTAAATCCTTTGGAGTTACAGGCTGATAATCGGATTTTTTAAGAATACTTACATGCCCACTGGTTTCCAAAATTGCAGCTTCCACTTCACTAATATTAGGTGCATCTATGCTTCGCATATCAGAAAGCAATAGTTCTAATGGAAAGAAAGCTTTTGCCATGTTAGATCGAAGAATTTTTCCACCTGAAATTAATGGCACTGATTTCCCCATTACAACCTTAGCAAAAGTTCTATTTTTTACAGCCATATAGGATATGAGATAGTGAAGACTGTATAAAACTGTAATTATAACAGTTGTGTTAATAAAGCTAATTTTAGCCTCAAATAGAGGAGCCGCTGTAATTCCACCCATCATCCAGAAAAATGCAAAATCATGTGCTGCAAATTGCCCTCCAGATCTATAAGGTAGAACTTTTCCTTCAACATACAGCAAAAATCCAGCTATAATGCTGCGTAAAGCAAATACAAAGGGACTAATTTGCTGAGCCGTTCCAAATATGTCTTTTAATAATTTCATTATCATTCCTTCTTTACTATATATTTATATAAACAGTTCCGTCTGACTCAAGCATAGCTAAAAATACATCCTTTGAATTTATAATGCCCTTTTCCATCAATTTCTCTATGAGCCACTCATGATCTAGTCCCATCTCATGAAGATTTTCTTCATCTATTTTACCATCATAAATAAGAATTGTAGGTAATGCTACCATTTTTGACGGCAGGTTCATTTGCTTTCTTGTAAGTGGTAGAGCTTCAGGCTTTTTGATAACACTTATTTTCCCATATGGCTCAAATACGATGGAGTCAATTTCTGACAGATTGTGAGCTCCTTTTAGCCTTAATTGCCCTAATAGATTATCCAGCGTTACATGGCAATCAAGCATATTCGACCTGAGTATTATTCCATTCTTCATAAGGATTGTTGGTTTACGGTCAATTGCTTTAGGCCATTTTATATCTAAATAAGATAAAAATATATTTACAAAGGCATATACAAAAATAATTACAATTCCAGAAGTAAGGGACGATTCAGGATTTAACATTCGGATAGCCGCCAAACTCACAATTCCAGCAGCTACCAAATAATTATGACCTGATAAAATTCCTATTATTAAACTAACAAGAACTATTAGTGCTATGATAGCTATAATGGTTCTCATAAAAATATTGAAATATCTACTCATAAATTTTACCCTATCTTTTAACAAATATAACAATCATATTAGTATGTCCTAAAATTATCCACACATTCATTTTTATTTTTGCGAGTTGTTATCAGTTAGAAACGTAATAGTTTCATTGTAATTATTCATTAAATAGTAAAGAGTACTGCTTAATTTAAAGTAGTACTCTTTATTAAATAAAATTCTACATGCCTTTACATAGTAGCCATTTTTCTACATTTATCAGCACATGTGTGACATTCTGTAGCACATTGTTTGCAATGGTCATCTTTAAACATTTCACATTCAGTAGTACATTTATCACAAATAGCAGCACAGAGTTTACAATGCTCTTTTACAAATTCACCATCCATTGACATAATCAAAGCTGACATTTGGCACATTTGTGCACATTCTACAAGAATACTTATACAATTCTTTCTTGCATTAATATCAGGTTCATTTAAGCATGCTCTAAAGCATTCATAACATGTTTGCGCACACCTATTACATTCATCAATACAAGCTTGATATTTGTTTCTGGTCATCGTTGCCATACCCATTTTATTACCTCCTCGTAATCCATTAAGTATAGTCTGCAGAAAACATACTATTTATACTGAAGATAGATATTTGTTATGTTAATTTATCTTCTTCATATTTTCTCCACAATTAGGGTTTATAATTTAATTATATTAAAATAATAAATATAAACTTGTACTAGGAGGTGTTTTTATGTTTTGCAGTGGATTTTTAGGCTCTGGCTATGGCACCGGAGGTGGAATGTTTCTAATGATGGGCTTTGGATTTTTAATATTTCTAGCATTAATTCTCTTAGCTTTTAAACTAATGAAAGTTAATTCATCTTCACCCTTCTCATTATCAAGTAATTCAGCATTAAATATACTAAATGAAAGATATGCTAAGGGCGAAATTAATGAGGAAGAATATACTAAAAAGAAAATCATTCTTTCTAAAAAAAACTAGGGGTATTCTCCTATAAGAGCTAGGAGCATTCTCCTAGTTTTTCTAATGTTATGTTGAATTAAATATCTATTTGATATAAACTAAATATTATTAAGAATATTGGAGTGTAGAAATGATTGAAAAAATTAGGATTTTAGTAGTTGATGATGAACAGAAGGTTCTAAATGTGATCGAAGCTTACTTAATCAAAGAAGGCTTTGAAGTTTTAACTTCTATGGATGGAGAAGATGCTTTAACCATATTTAATAAGAACGGACCAATACATTTAATTATATTAGATTTAATGCTCCCTAAAATGTCTGGTGAAGAAGTATGCAATAAAATTAGAGCTACCTCTTCAGTTCCAATTATTATGCTTACAGCAAAAACGGAAGAAGACAATAAAATAGACGGCCTTGCTATTGGCGCCGATGATTACATAACTAAACCATTTAGCAATCGAGAACTAATTAGTAGGGTTAAAGCTATTATACGACGGACGTATAGAGATAATATTCCACTAGCAGAGCTATTAATTATTAATAATGGTGATTTAGAAATAAATATTGGGAAAATGATTGTAAAAAAGCAAGGGCGACCTATTACTTTAACTTCTAATGAGTTTAAAATTTTAATTGCACTTTTAACTAATCCCGGACAAGTATTCTCAAGAGAACAGTTAGTTAATAAAGCTTTTGGTATAGACTATGAGGGGTTTGATCGAACTGTGGATACTCATATTAAAAATATTAGATATAAGATAGAGGATGATCCGAAAAATCCAAGATACATAATTTCAATATATGGAATGGGGTATAAATTCCAGGGTTAATTACCAATAACTGAACACTAGTGAAGATATGAGGTGGTTTTAAATGAAAATGTCCTTAACAAAAAAATTATCCATAGGTTTTCTTCTTACTGCATTTGTATCTATATTCATTGCAGGCTTAGTTTCAAATTATATGATTAGTAAAAAATTTAACAATTATTTAATTGCTGAGCACAAAGCAAAAGTAGATAAAATTGCAACTGTAATAGACGGCTTATACGATGAGCAAACAGGCATTTCAACTAGTAACAAGGCGGAAATATTAAGATATTCAAATGCAGAAGAATTGTATATTCAAGTAAAAAATGCAACAGGAGTTATTGTTTTCACCTCAGGTAGTTCAAATTTACAAAACAAAACAATGATGGGTTCAATGATGGGTTCAATGATGAATAATTTTTCTTCAATTAATCCAGGTCAATATACTGAAGATAGTTACCCATTAAGCAAAAACAATAAAAAATTAGGAACTATAGTCTTTGGATATTATGGGACCTCTTTTTTAAATACAGGAGCACTAACCTTCAAAACAACGTTAAATCATTCTTTTTTTCTTTCTACTTTTATAGCTTTAATCTTCGGATTAATAATCAGTATCTTTCTTTCAAAACAGATATCATCACCTTTGACAAAGATAACAGATACAGCTAATAGAATGCGAAATGGAGATTTAAAAGCAAGATCACAGGTTGTATCTAAAACCAAAGAAATAGACGACTTAACAATTTCTATGAACTATCTAGCGGAAACCTTACAAAATGAAGAGCTTCTTAGGAAGCGTTTAACTTCTGACATGGCTCATGAGCTTAGGACACCGCTTACCAATTTAAAATCCCATATAGAGGCATTGCTAGACAAAGTTTGGGAACCCACAGAGGAGATACTTACAGGCTTTTATGAAGAAATACAAAGATTAATAAAATTAGTAGAAGGCCTCAATGACATAGCAAAATTAGAACAAACAAGTCTAAATCTAAATAAATCAAAATTCAACTTAACCTTGCAACTAGAAAAGATAATAACCTCTTTTGAACCTTTATATAAAAATGCAGGCTCTAAAATTTATTCAGATTTGATTCCAAATGTGGAAGTATTAATGGATAAAGATAAACTAAAGCAAGTAATGTATAATCTGCTTTCAAATTCACTTAAATATTCTAAAATAAATGGAGAGGTTTTATTAACTCTAAAGTCTGATAATGATGGCATTATTATAGAAGTAAAGGACAATGGAATTGGAATTTCCGAGAAAGATTTGCCCTTCATCTTTGAAAGATTTTACAGAAGTGATGAATCCCGTGATAAAAACACCGGTGGTGCAGGCATAGGTCTAACAATTGTAAAAGCTATTGTTGAAGCTCACACGGGTACCATTAGTGTGAACAGTACCTTAGTTAAAGGAAGTACCTTCTTTATTACATTTCCTAAACCAATATTAAATCCAGATAAATAACCTATCTGGATTTAAGCACTCTTTATATAACAATCATTATAATAAAATTAAGTGTTTTTATCAATAATTAAAAAGTCATATTAAAAAGAAGCGCTAACTATTCTTTTGACATGACTTATAAAATAACACTACTAGCAAATTATTATCACATAGATTAAATAAGTTAGTTTTTTTTATGATTTAATAGTAAATGTTTTTTATGGTTATATTCATCCTCATTTATTTTCCCACAAGCAAATCTTTCATTTAAGATATCTATAGAATTATCTCTAGCTCCTATATCTTTAATATTATTATTTTGCAATGGATTATATACTAGAAATACAACAATCCCAATTATAATTATAGGAATAATCATCATTCCAAACCATCCTCCCATCATATAGAATCATCCTTATCTCAATTCTTGTGTTATTTATCAAGTAATTTTACTTAATTCCTTTAACTTCGTTAATATTAGTTTCCCATCACGTTTTGATGTAAGCTATCATTTGATTGAGTGCCACTATTTTGTGTACCCATCATTGAACTGTTATTCTTATATGATGATTTAGAATTATTAGTTTGTGTGCCCATCATGTTTTGATGTGTTTTTGTCATATCTCCTCTGTTTACAGATTGCATCATCTTAGCCGTAGGTGCATACCCGTTCTTTTGCATTATATTAGTTAACTTTTTATAATCCTTATCACTTA
>DHIM01000275.1:8840-11569 GCA_002403785.1 Clostridium sp. UBA4746 | reverse complement strand
CTTATATTAGTCATCAACTTATTCATAGCATCAGAATCACCATTTTTCATTGCAGTTGCTTCATCATTAAAACCACTATCTTTCATTATTTTAATCATATTATTTAAGCTATCATTTGATTGAGTGCCACTGCTTTGTGTACCCATCATTGAACTGTTATTCTTATATGATGATTTAGAATTATTAGTTTGTGTGCCCATAATTGGTCTGTTAAAATCATTAGTTTTACTAGCTGCATATGCAACTGAAATACCACCTACTGTTAGTATTCCTGCTATTATTAGTGTCATAACTTTATTTTTCATTTAATATCACTCCTCTAATTGTTTTTTCTTTCTAAATTTATTTTACCACTCAATTGTGTAGCAATTATGAAGTTCTATATTAATTTCTATATATCTAATAAAATATAAGAATCTAGAGACCTATTAATGCTTTGCTGTGTTACGAGAATAAATCAAACCATTAAGGATAAGGAATGGACAAATGCTTTTTATCAGATAGTATATACCTATACCCCTATGTGTATAATTTTAATATGATTTATTAGGAGGGCAATAATATGCGTCAATGTATGTAGATTCCCAAGGTTCAAGCAAGAATCAAAAAAATAGAGGATCAACTTAGAGCTATTTAAGAAATGGTAAACAATGATGTTCTAGAACAAACGCTTTCTTAAAAATATTAATTTAGCGGATGTTGTATTAGCCACCAAGGGTTTCAATACACTTCCATAGGGTAATATAACCTAACAAAAGAATATGATATAACACCATCCATGTCACGACGTAGAAACCGTTATGATTATGCCTGTTCTGGAAATTTCTTTGAAGAAGAACGAAGCCTAAAGATTTTAAAGAAGCTTATCTACTTGTAGTTGATTATATTTATTTCTACAACTATGAGCGTATTCAACTAAAAAACAAAGCTGGCGCCCTATGAAAAACGATGCCAGCCTGCGTAAATCCAAGATATTCTACAGTAGGGGTTTATTCTTAGTGTCCATTTAAACATGGTTCAGTTCAAAAATCGCAGGTTACTATTTAAGTCACTTTACCAGCTTTACTTCTTCCATAAACTTACTACCTTAATCTTTAATATCTGATTTATCATTAGTATATCCCAAAAACTTTCTTTATGTTAATCACTAAATCGAAAAAATTTATGCATCCCTAGGTACCTTTACAATAAATTCGGTGCCTTGATTTATTGCACTTTCTACATTTATAGTACCCCTGTGAGCTTCAACAATTGATTTCATTATTGTAAGTCCTATTCCTGCTCCACCTGTTAATTAATTCTTGATTCGTCTACCCTATAAAACCTCTCAAATACGTATGGTAGATCCTCCTGTGATAACTTCTGCTAAATTAAATTTAGTCTTATTTAGTATGAGATTTTCACTTTCATACTGAGCAAGTTTTTCCAAGTCTCCTACAAGACGATTTAATCTTAGTATTTCTTCATGACAGCTTATCAGTCTATCTATAGTTGGTTCCCATACTCCATCTATTAATGCTTCCATGTGGCTCTACAAGGTTGTGAGGGGAGTTCTGAGTTCATGTGAAACATCCCTAGTTAATCTTTTCCTCAATTTTTCATGTTCATAAGATAGCTTCCAAGGTTATTTATTGATTTAGTGAGCTTGTCTATCTCTTCTATGTAAGTTTTCTTTTCAATTCTTTGACCATAATTTCCTTTAGAGATCATCTCTGCTATATCTATTACATTTAGGATAGGTCTACTTAAACCCTCTGCCATTAAAAGTCCCACTATTAAAGCAATACATAAAGAAGCTATCCCTACGCTTATTAGTATTTTATTAAGTGTTTTTGAATACATAATATCATTATCATTATAATAAAATGGTCCATAATATCCTATTTCTATAGTTCCTACCTTATTAGATCTGTTTGTTATAGTGTAATCATCCTTAGTATATATTCCTTTCCAATTTGGAAAAAGAGTCTCCATGGTATTAGTCAAATGATTCTTAACCTCTTCACATTTACTGTTATCATAAGCATCAGCATTTCCTATCATTTTACCTGATGCATTCCTTACACTAATAAACACTCCATTTTCAATTGCATCTACGCCAATACTTTTAACTACATCAGTATTAAACTTCCCATTTTTAGAATATTCTTGACTTACGGCTGTAACGATGATATTATTTTTCTTTCATGCTCCCGAATAACATAATTTTTAAACTGCTTATTTAAATAAGCACTACACAAATCATTGTCACAAATATATATGAAAGTGAAAGCTTTTTTCTAAGGCTTTTCTTCATCCTCTTCTCCTCCAAGCCTATATCCTGTTCCATACACAGTAATTATGTACTGAGGTTCCTTAGGGTTAGTTTCTATTTTCTGTCTTAAGTTTTTAATATGAGTATCTATAGTCCGATTAAATCCTTCATAATCTTCTCCAAATGTAGTATTTATGAGCTCTTCTCTTGTAAATGTCTTATGTGGATACTTTAATAATGTCATCAGTAGTTTATATTGCGTTGTAGTTAGCTTTACACTCTCACCATTCTTTTTTATCTCTTTTTTCAGAATATCCACTATCAAATCATCACCCTTCAGTGAAATTATATTGGACAGTGGCACTATCTCTTCATTTACTCTCCTGAATATAGCGATTATTCTTGCCATAAGTTCCCTTGGACTAAAAGGTTTGGTAATATAATCATCTGCACCAATATTTAAGCCTGAAACTAT
>DHIM01000275.1:2619-8705 GCA_002403785.1 Clostridium sp. UBA4746 | reverse complement strand
CCAATATTTAAGCCTGAAACTATACTTCCCTCACCGATCTTAGCCGTAAGCATTATAATTGGTACTCTAGATTTTTTTCTTATTATTTTACAAATATCTTCCCCAGTCATATCTGGCAGCATGAGATCAAGCACAATTAAATCTAGGTTAATTCTTTTAAATATATCCAGGGCCTGTTTTCCATCAAACGCTTCAAATACCTCACAGCCTTCCCTTTCTAGGTATGATTTTACAACATCGACTATTTTATATTCATCATCTACTATAAGAATTTTTTTCATTTCTAGCATGCTTTTGCTCCTATTCTTTAAGAAATAGATTTACGTCCTCAATTTATTTCTATATTTTATTTTTACATACCTGTTGGATCATATGTTAAATTCTATTTTTTATAATTGATTTTAACATTTAATTGTGAAGATTTTATGTTGAACATGAACATATATACATCAATAAAAAAAGCCCATACATTGTTTTTTATACAATACTGGGCTCTTACATATTTAAATTTTATAATCTTTTTCTGTATAGGCCTTTTTCTATCCTTCAACATCATACTCTACTGACTATAAGTTATACCATTAGAAGTTTTACCAACCTTAACTTTGCTATAACTTTATTAGTAGTATTATCAATTGCACTTACTATATTATCATATATGTTAGTCACATATACTAACTTATTATCTGCGCTAGTTACAACTCCATGAGATCCTTTACCAGTTTTTATAGTTGCAATTAAAGTCTTTTCATCACTGGTAACAGCCGTAGTTACTGGATTCTTACCTACTATTATTTTTTTAATTTTTTATTGTTTTTTATGTCTATAACGCTTACTGTGTCCTCACCCATATTGGCTACATAAGAAAACTTACCATCTTTTGAAAAAAGAAAGCCATGTGGTCCTTTCAGAAATGTTATGAATTAACTTTCCTGTATCTATATCATAAAACAATGCCAAACCATTTGTACCCATAGCTCCGAGACATTCCTTATTCATCCATAACTGCTGAAGTGCAAGCTACTATTTTTCCGTCTGGCGAAACCTGTACGTTATGAGGTTCTCCTTCATCATTTATGGTACTAATACCTTATTTGTAGCTGAATCTATCTTTGTAATAGTTCCTCCTTCATTGGCTGTGAAATAATATAAACTTATCTTTTTTTCTGGTACTTGAGTAGAACCTTGCGATGATTTTATGAGTTTTGCTTTAATCATTTTTTCATCCTTTCTTAGATATATCGTGTGCAAATCTACTTAAGTATATTTGCATCATCAGCAAGTGGTAGTTTAATTATCTTAGTATTCCAAATAATATTTATGCCTATACTTATACTACCTAACTTCTATTAACTTTATAATAATCTACCATGGAAGCCACGTAATATCATTAATTATAAGTGACCTGAAACTGTCCCATCATTCCTTGATCTTCATGTTCTAATATGTGACAACGATACATGAAAATCCCTTTCTGAGTAAATTTAATTATAATTCTAACCTTCTCATTAGTATTAATTAATACTGTATCTTTAAAACCTCGCTCATTTTTAGGGGGTTCTTTTCCATCTATTGATAAACTTTGGAATTGCACACCATGTATATGGAATGGATGTCTCATTCCGCCCATCATATTACTAGGGTTTGTAATTTCCCAAATTTCTGTATCATTTAATTTAATTTTATTTTTTTTCGTCAATTCTCTCCATATCCATCTTTTTACCGTTTATACTTACCATATTACCCATACCCTCTAATTGAAAACTTCTAATTTTAGAAGCTGCTGTTTCAGAAATTTTATTAATATCTGATAAATGTGCCGGAATTTCAGTAGTATCTATCCCTTCTTCCTTTACATTAAAGTTTAATATTTTTAAGCCATCCACAAGTAAAGATAATTCATCTCCCTTTTTATATTTAGAATCTATTATTACTTCCGCTCTTTCTCCCGGTCCAAGTATTAATTGATTTAATTTTACTGTTGCCTCTAAAAACCCTCCATCGGACACAATTTTTAAAAAAAGACTCACCATTACTTAATTTTATAGGATAAACCTTTACATTGGCATAATATATAAAAGCGCCTTGATCTCAATTCTGATAATATAAACACATGCTTCCTTAAAATTAACTACATAAAATCACTACAAAACTAGCTACTAAAATTCCTCTTCGCATTGAATCAACTCCATATAAATATTGCTACTATTTAATCATAAATTATTCTTTATGCTTATGCGTCCCTAGGTACTTTTACTATAAATACGGTACCTTTGTTTATTGTACTTTCTACACTTATAGTACCCTTATGAGCTTCAATAATTGACTTGGTTATTGTAAGTCCTATTCCTGCTCCACCTGTTAATTTATTTCTTGATTCATCTGCTCTATAAAACCTTTCAAATATATATGGTAGATCCACCTCTGATATCCCTATGCCTGTGTCCTTTACACTCAATATAACATACTGACCATCTTCAAATAATTCAGCTCCAACCTTGCCACCTTTCTGGGTGTATTTTAGCGCATTAGACATTAAGTTTACTATAACCTGACTCATTTTATCCTTGTCCGCATGCAAAACAATGTCCTTGTCATAAAAAATAAATTCTACCTCTTTATTTAAAAATTCTATTTCAAAGTTTAAAGCTATACTCTTAATAACTTCTCCCAAATTAAATTTAGTCTTATTTAATAAGAGGTTTTCACTTTCATACTGAGCAAGCTTTTCCAAATCTCCTACAAGACGTTTTAATCTTAGTATTTCTTCATGACAGCTTATCAATCTATCAGTTGTTGGCTCCCATACTCCATCTATTAATGCTTCCATGTGGCTCTGCAAGGTTGAGAGGGGAGTTCTGAGTTCATGTGAAACGTCCCTAGTTAATCTTTCCCTCAACTTTTCTTGCTCATTAAGAGAGTTTCCAAGGTTATTAATTGATGTAGTAAGGTTATCTATTTCTTCAATGTCAGACTTCTTTTCAATCCTTTGACTATAATTCCCTTTAGAAATCATTTCTGCCATATATATTACATTTAGAATAGGTCTACTTAAACCTTCAGCCATTAAAAGTCCCACTATTAAAGCAATACATAAGGAAGTTATACCTACGCTTATCAGTATCTTATTAAGTGTCTTTGAATACAAAATATCATTATCATTATAATAAAATGGTCCATAATGTCCTATTTCTATAGTTCCTACCTTATTAGAGTTATTTATTATAGTGTAATCATCCTTAGTATATATTCCTTTCCAATTTGGAAAAAGGGTCCCCATGGTACTAGTCAAATGATTTTTAACCTCTTCACATCTACCGTTATCATAAGTCTCAGCATTCCATATTGTTTTATCTGATGCATCTTTTACACTAATAAATACTCCATTTTCAATTGCATCTATACCAATACTACTAATTACATCAGTATTGAACTTTCCATTTTTAGAATACTGTTGACTTACAGCTGTAACGATGATCTTATTTTTTCTCTCATGCTCCTGAATAACATAATTTTTAAATTGCTTATTTAAAAAAAAATTAGAAAGAATGCCAATAAGTACTACACAAATCATTGTTACAAATATATAAGAAAATGAAAGCTTTTTCCTAAGATTTTTTTTCATCTTCTTCTCCTCCAAGCCTATATCCTGTTCCATGCACAGTAATTATGTATTGAGGCTCCTTAGGATTAGTTTCTATTTTTTTTCTTAACTTTTTAATATGAGTATCTATAGTCCGATCAAGTCCTTCATAATCTTCTCCAAATATAGTATTAATAAGCTCTTTTCTTGTAAATGTCTTGTGTGGATACTTTAATAGTGTAATTAGTATTTCATATTGTGTTATTGTTATATCTACACTTTCACCATTTTTTCTTATCTCTTTATTAAGAACATCTATTATTAAATCATCCTCATTTAATGAAATTATATTAGATTGTGATACTATTTCCTCATTTGACCTTCTAAACATGGCAACTACCCTTGACTTAAGTTCCCTTGGACTAAAAGGTTTCGTCATATAATCATCTGCGCCAATATTTAAGCCTGAAACTATACTTCCCTCATCAATCTTTGCCGTAAGCATTATAATTGGTACTATAGATCTTTCTCTTACTATTTTACAAATATCCTCTCCAGTCATATCTGGTAGCATGAGATCAAGCACAATTAAATCTAGGTCACTTCTTTTAAATATCTCCAAGGCCTGTTTTCCATCAAATGCTTCAAATACCTCACATCCTTCCCTTTCTAGGTATGATTTCACAACATCTACTATTTTATTTTCATCGTCTACGATAAGAATTTTTTTCGTTTTTAGCATACTTTTGCCCCTATTCTCTAAAAAATAGATTTACTTCCCTAATTTATTTCTATAATTTATCTTTACTTACCTGTTGAATCATATATTTTTTATAATTTATTTTAACATTTAATTGTGTAGATTTTATGTTGAACATGAACATATATAAATAAGTAAAAAAGCCCATACATTGTTTTTTATACAATACTGGACTCTTACATATTAGAATTTTATATTTTATTCTGTATAGGCTTTTTTATATCCCTTTAACATCGTACTCTACTGCCTATAACTTATACCATTAGGAGTTTTACCAACCTTAACTGTTGCTATAACTTTATTAGTAGTATTATCAATTACACTTACTGTATTATCATACATGTTAGTCACATATACTAACTTATTATCTGGGCTAGTTACAACTCCATGAGATCCTTTACCAGTTTTTATAGTTGCTACAACTTTCCTAGTAGCAAGATCAATTTTTGAAACTGTATTAGATGGACTCTTTTCAGTTCCTTGATTAGCCACAAAAGCATACTTATCATCAGATTCTATATAGGTTTGAGCTGGCCCTACTCCTATTGCAATCTTATCAACTTTGTCTGTAGAAAGATCTACAATAGCTAAAGAATTCTCTGCATTTATAGTCGCAATCAAAGTCTTTCCATCACTGGTAACTGCCGTAGTTACTGGAGTCTTACCTACTTTTATTTTCCTTAATTCTCTATTGTTTTTTATATCTACAACACTTACTGTGTCTTCACCCATATTGGCTACATAAGCAAACTTGCTATCTTTTGAAATACGAAAGCCATGTGGTCCTTTCCCTACAGAAATGTTATTAACTAATTTATAAGTTTTTGCATCAATAACTGATACGTTATTGTCTTCATTATTTGTAACTAATACATACTTGCTATCCTGAGTAAATACTATATGTGCTGGATGCTTACCTACTTCAACCTTCTTAATTAACTTTCCTGTATCTATATTATAAAAAAATGCTGAACCATTTGTACCCATAGCTCCACCTTGAGGCATTGACATTCCCTTTTTGTCCATAACTACTGAAGTATAAGCCACCATCTTTCCGTCTGGCGAAACCTGCACGTTATGAGGTTCTCCTTCATCATTTATGGTTCCTAATACCTTATTTGTAGTTGAATCTATCTTTGTAATAGTGCCTCCTTCATTGGCTGTGAAGTAATATGAACTTATCCTTTTTCCTGGTACTTGAGTAGAACTTTGCGACTGCTTCTTTGGTGCACTACTGCATCCAACTAAAGTCAATGTTAATACAACCATGATTCCAACTGATTTTATGAGTTTTGGTTTAATCATTTTTATCATCCTTTCTTATACATATTATGTGCAAATGTACTTAAGTGTATTTACATCATTAGTAAGTGGTAGTTTAATCATCTTAGTATTCCAAATAATATTTATACCTATACTTGTACTTATAATACCCAAATTCTATTAACTTTATAATAATCTACAATAGGAATCCACGTAATATCATTAATTATTAGTGACCTGAAACTGTCCCATCATCCCTTGATCTTCATGTTCTAATATGTGACAATGATACATAAAAATCCCTTTATGAGTAAACTTAATTATAATTCTAACCTTTTCATTAGGATTAATTAATACTGTATCTTTAAATCCTCGCTCATTTTCAGGTGGTTTCTTTCCATTTCTTGATAAAATTTGGAATTGTACACCATGTATATGAAATGGGTGGATCATTCCCCCCATCATATTACTAGGGTTTGT
>DHIM01000275.1:523-2499 GCA_002403785.1 Clostridium sp. UBA4746 | reverse complement strand
CCCATCATATTACTAGGGTTTGTAATTTCCCAAATTTCTATATCGTTTAGTTTTATCTTTTCGTCAATTCTCCCCATATTCATTTTTTTACCGTTTATACTTACCATATTACCCATACCGTCTAGTTTAAAACTTCTAATTTTGGAGGCAGCTGTTTCAGGAATTCTATTAATATCTGTTAAATGTGCTGGAATTTCAGTAGTATCTATCCCATTTCCCTTTACATTAAAGTTTAATATTTTTAAGCCATCACCAAGTAAAGATAACGCATCTCCCTTTTTATATTTAGAAAAATTTATTATTACTTCTGCTCTTTCTCCTGGTCCAAGTATTAATTGATCTAATTTTACTGGTGCCTCTAAAAAACCTCCATCGGATGAAATTTGAAAAAAAGACTCCCCATTACTTAATTTTATAGGATAAATCTTTGCATTGGCTCCATTTACAATTCTAAAACGCATTTTTATCTTCTTTACATCTAGATATGGTTTAATTGCTCCGTTTACTATAACCATATCTCCAATAGCTCCATCCATCATGCTGGTCATATTTGTGGAATAAGGCATGTCTCCATTACTATTAAATGCTCTATCCTGAATAACTAAAGGTATATCATTTATACCATAATCCTTAGGAATATTTAAGCTTTCTGAAATATTATCATCAATGTAAAAAAGACCTGCTAAGCCCTTATAAACTTGTTCTCCAGTTTTTCCCTGTTCGTGAGGATGATACCATAAAGTACTAGCTGGTTAATTTATAATAAAACTAGGATTCCATTGACCTCCTGGCTTAATAGGACTATGGGGTCCTCCATCCATTTCTCCATTAACTTGTAATCCATGCCAGTGGACAGTAGTTGGTTCATTTAATTGATTATTTATGTGAATATTTACTTTTTCTCCTTTTTTAACCCTTATTACTGGTCCCAGAAAGTTGCTGTTATATCCATAAGTATCTGTTTTAACCCCCGGAAAAAAAGATGTAATTCCCTTCTCAGCATTTAATGTAAAGTCTGCAGTATTAGCGTCTGAACTCTTATTCTCCAGAATTAGTGGAATAGGAAGCTTAGTGCTATTCTCTACAACCTTATTTTTCAATCTGTCACTTGTTAAAGATTTCGTGTTCTCCACCATTGAATTTCCATGGCCTTGTGAGAAATAACTCAATATTGACTTATTTAAATTTATAGAACTAACTGCTATAATACTTACTGATACTATAATCAGCCATTTATTATATTTCTTATTCATTTTTTATACCTCCATCAAACCCATTGAATTTTACCGATAATAATTATCTTTTAATAACCATTGTATAGTTATGCTATCATATAGTTATGTAGGAAATATAAAGATTAATCATCAATTAAGTTTTAAAAGGCTGTGAGTTATTTGTTCGTATTTTCATATTTTTGTAAATAATGAAAATCATATCAAAAGAGATGTACTCACTACTCTTTTGATATGCCTCATGAAATAACAATACTAACGAATTATTATAATATAGACTCAAATAATTTACAGTTTTTTATAATTTGAGAATAACTTCTTTTTATTATTATATTCTTCTTCATCTATTTCTCCACGAGCAAATCTTTCATTTAGCATATCTAAGGAATTATCTCTAGACCCTATATCTTTAATATTATTGTTTTTCAATAGCTTATAGACTATAAATACAGTAATTGCTATTAAAATTATACAAATAATCATAAATCCAAACCGTCCTCCCATCATATTATATCCATATCCATATCCAGATCCCATCATATTGAATCATCCTTTCATTATTATTATGTTATTTATCCATTCATTTATCTTAATTTCTTTAAATTTTTTAATATTATCTCCCCATCATACTTTGAAGGATTTTTGTCATATCTTCTCTGCTTACTGATTGCATCATATTAGCCATAGATGCATATCCATTCTTTTGCATTAACTCACTCATCTTTTTATAATCCTTATCACTTA
>DHIM01000275.1:0-318 GCA_002403785.1 Clostridium sp. UBA4746 | reverse complement strand
CTTTTTATAATCCTTATCACTTAATTTATTCATCAATTTATTCATAGCAGTTACTTCATCACTAAACCCACTGGTTTTCATTATTTTTATCATATTGTTGAGGCTATCATTTGATTGATTTCCATCATTTTGTGCACCTATAATTGGTCTATTAAAATTATCTAAACTTAACTTATTTCTACCTGCCGCATACGCAACTGAAATACCACCTACAGTTAGTATTCCTGCTATTATTAAATATCATAACTTTGTTTTTCATTTAATATCACTACCCTAATTGTTTTTTCTTCATATCTTTATTTTACTACTCAATTGTGG
>DHIM01000385.1:8777-42515 GCA_002403785.1 Clostridium sp. UBA4746 | reverse complement strand
AAACATAAAATGAAATAATAATATCGTTTTTATTGTGATAATATGATATATTTATATTTATGATATATTTAATAATGTGTTAATTATATTTTATTTGAAGTAATAAGGAGGGTATTTATGAGTAAAGTCAATAACACTAATAATTTTGGCAGTGTGGAGCTGAAGAGGGAGCTTGGTCTTGCCGCAGCAACTGCTATTGTAGTAGGAAACTGTATAGGTTCAGGAATTTTCACCTCTGCTGCATCCTTAGCTTCCGCATCAAACCCTAAAACAGCTATAATCGCCTGGGTAATTACGGCAATTGGATCATTACTAATCGCATTAAGCTTTGCTAGCCTAGGAACAGCTATGCCAAGAACAGGTGGACCTATAGTGTATACTAGAGCTGCTTTTGGTGATTTTGCAGGATTTTTAATTGCATGGACCTATTGGGTAGGTGCTTGGGTTGGAAATGCAGCTATTATAACTGCATTTATGCTTTATTTCACATATTTTTTCCCGGGCACGGCTACTCCACTGTGGGCGTTCTTAATTACTTCAGGGGTATTATGGTTTTTTACAATTGTAAATATTCTTGGTGTAAAAGGAGCAGGCATAATAACTATTATAACAACGGTATTAAAAGTAGGTGCTTTAGTAGTATTTGTAGTAATTGCAGCTATGCATTTTAATCCTGCAATGCTTAGTACAGTATCAAGCGCTAAGGTTTCAGGGATGAGTACATTACCAGCAGCAATTGCTATTGCTCTTTGGGCTTTTGTAGGAATTGAAAGTGCAACAGTACCTGCCGGAGAAATTAAAAATCCTAGAGTAAATATTAGAAAAAGTACAATATATGGAACTTTAATTTCAGCTGCTATATATTTAGTTGTTTCAATAGTTGCTATGGGTGTTCTAAATCAAGCTACATTAGCTAATTCAAAAGCACCACTTGCTGACATAATTAATGCAGCAACTGGGGGAACTTGGGGTGGAAATTTTATAGCAATTGGTGCTATAATATCGACCCTGGGAGCTACTGCAGGATGGATATTAACCACAGCAAGAAGTTCATATGGTGCTGCTAAAGATAAGTTATTTCCACAAATATTTGGGAAAATACATCCTCAATATAAGACACCTGTTGCGTCACTCATAATAAGTGGTGTCGCAGCTAATATTCTTCTTATACTAAATTATGTAAGTACTTTAAATGCAGCATTTAATTTTATGTTATTATTAGCTACATTAGCGTTTTTGCCTGCATATGCTTTTTCAGCAGCAGCAGATATAGTACTTTTAAAGAAGCATTCAGCGGATTTTAATATATGGAATTTCTTGAAAAATTCATTTGTAGCATTGCTTGCCTTTGGATATACTATATATGCGATTTACGGAACTGGTGCAGAGGTTGTAATGTTTGGTTTTATACTAATGCTCGTAGGAATCCCAATTTACTTATTCATGATGCTTCAAAATAATAAGGAAGATAAGAAAGTTGATGATTTAAGAAAGAAAATGCTGCACTAGGTAATTTATGAGTGGGTAGTAATAATTAGTATTATAAGAAAAACGCCCTTGTAATTATTAAAATTACAAGGGCGTTTTATATTACATATATGGACATAATGCAAAACTAAATATTACATTAACGAAAAGGTTTAGAATAAGATAAATAATAATTCTTAGATAATAATATTCTATTGAATAATGTATTAATAAAAGTGTATTATAATAGTTAAGGTATATTAAAGTAGCAAGTCTTATACTTGAGTGTATTTTTAAAAAATAATATTAAAATAAAAACATAAAAAATTATTATAAATGAGGCGAAGTTATGAAAAGGATTGAAAAGATATATAACTATATGGTTGAAGAATCTAAAGGACTCCTTTTAAAAGATATTAAGTCCGGAAGGGGTTTTAGTGCTGCTGAGATAGCAGAAAGTCTTTCTATGATGAGGAATAATGTAAGTCTTGAGCTAAACAATTTACTTAGATCAGATAAGATAATAAAGATAAAAGGTAGACCTGTACTATTTTTAGATAGAGATACTGTGGAGAGACTTTTAGAATATAAGTTGCAACCTGGTCCACTAGAACTCGAAAAATTTCATGAACTTATAAAGGATGATAAGAATGAAGAGGCAGAAAAAAACCCCTTTGATAGTCTTATAGGATATAAAACAGGTCTTCGAACTCATATTGAGCAAGCTAAAGCTGCTGTCTTATACCCACCTAATGGACTTAATACACTTATAGTAGGTCCGACAGGAGTAGGTAAAACTTTATTTGCTAATATGATGTATAAATACGCGATGCATGTTAAGAGATTAGATGCTAATGCTCCTTTTGTACTATTTAATTGTGCAGATTATTATAATAACCCACAGCTTCTTTTATCACATATATTGGACATATAAAAGGTGCATTCACAGGAGCAGATTCAGAAAAGGAAGGCCTTGTAGCAAAGGCTAATGGAGGAATACTATTTCTTGACGAAATTCATAGGTTGCCACCTGAAGGTCAGGAAATGATATTTTATTTCATAGATACTGGAAGTTATAACAAACTGGGTGAAACAGAAAGAAACAGAAAATCTACCGTGCTCATTATAGGAGCGACCACGGAGAATCCTGCGTCGTCACTCTTAAAGACATTTGTAAGAAGAATACCTATCGTTATAACTCTGCCATCACTCGAGGAACGGCCTGCTAAGGATAAATTAGATATAGCTAAATTTCTATTAGCAAATGAAGCTCATAGAGTAAACAAACCAATAAAGGTAGATGCTGAATCTGTAAAAGCAATTATAGGAAGTGCTTCCTATGGAAATATTGGGCAGATGAAATCTAATGTACAATTAGTGTGTGCTACTGGTTTTTTAAACAGTATAAATAATAAGGACTTTATTGAGATAGATTTCAAATCGCTACCATCAGATATAAAAAATGGTATATTCTCTTTAAGTAGCAAAAAATCGGATATGGAGGAGTTAAATCAATACTTTGACAAACAAATGGTTGTTATGCCACAGGGTTACAAGGTTCTCATAGAGGAAGACTCTTCTGAGCCAACTTTTAATTTATATAAAATAATTGAAGACAAGGCAGCTATATTAAAAGATGAAGGCGCAGATGATGAATATATAAAAAAATTCATAACAACGGATATTAATATACATCTTAAAAGTTTTTATAAAAAGAGTAAAAATAGTGCTCAGGATAGAGAGAAAATACTAAAGCTTGTAAATGAAGATACACTTCAATTTGCGGAAGAGGTTAGAAATCTCGTAGAATCAGAGCTTAAAAGGAAGTTTAATGAAAGATTTCTATATGCCTTTAGTCTTCATATAAGTGCATTCTTAAAAAGGGTAGAGAGCAGGCGAAGTCTTCAATATACTAATATAAAAAATACAATCAATGATAAACCTGAAGAGTTTAATATATCGCTTAAAATAAAAGATCTTATCGAGAAGAAATATAATATCGTAGTGCCAGATATGGAAGTAATTTACTTAACACTTCTCCTTAGTTCCATACAAGAAGAGCAAAACAATGAAAGAGTAGCCGTGATAGTAGCTTTGCATGGCAGTAGTACTGCGAGCTCTATGGTTGATGTGGCAAAAAACCTCTTAGGTGAAGGAGTAGTTAAGGGAATAGATATGCCACTTGAAGTAAGTCCACAGAGGGTGCTTAATGATATAATAGAAAAAGTAAATGAAATAGATATGGGGCGTGGAGTACTTTTGCTTGTGGATATGGGATCCTTAACAAGTTTTGATACTGTAATAACTGAAAAAACGGGTATAAGAGTTAAAACTGTTGACATGGCATCAACGCCACTAGTGCTTGAGGCAGTTAGAAAAGCAAATATGCTTGATATGGATTTAGATACTTTATATGATTCGTTAAAAGATTTTAAAGGTTATGGGAAATATAGTAAAGATTCTAAAAACTCAGAAATTCAAAGAAATGCAGCTATAATAACTATTTGCTCTACGGGGGAAGGTACAGCAAAAAAACTTAAGGAACTAGTTCATAACATTGTAATAAATATAACAAGAGATGAGATATTCATTATACCTATAGGAATAATGAATATTGAGGCAGAGCTCGAGAAGTTATTGAATAACTACAACATTTTAGCATCTGTGGGGGTTATGGATCCTAAGATAGACTCACCATTTATATCAATAGAGGCGCTTATTGGAGGCGATGGTGAAAAACGTCTTATGAATATTATACAAAAGAATAATATACCTACGGATAGGAAAGAAGAAAATATAGTGGTTAAGGAGCTTTGTGAAGACAGCTTAAATGAGTTTTTAACATTTTTAAATCCACATAAGATTATTAGTGTATTAATGAATTTTACAAGTGCATTAGAAAGAGAAATGAGTACAAATTTTAGTAATTCTCTTAAAATAAAACTAATGCTCCATACAGGCTGTGCCATAGAGAGAATGGTTATAAAAGAAACACTTATCTATAGTGGAGATAAGAACGCTATAGATACTAAGGTTTTAGGATATGTCCAGGTAGCTATCCTCGAATTTAAAGATGCACTTGATATCCACCTAACAGATGACGAAATATATTATATTTGCGAAATTTTTTTAGAATAACATGAATTCTTTGCATAATAGAGAGCAATACTTATAAAAACAATATCAAAATAATATATATTTTCATGTTACAGTATTAAGAATAATAAATAGTGTATTAAAAAAAATATTTGGTAATTTAAAAATCCTGTAGGTTCCTTATTTTAAAGAGATTGCGGGGTTTGTATATTTTGATACGCTATTTTGGCATGGGTTTTGCTATATAAATATATATAAAACAAAGTATTAATTACTTGAGATGGAGGGCTAATTAATGATAGCTATAATACTCGGAACCCACGGTAAGTTTTCAGAGGAGATACTGAAATCTACGGAAATGATTTTAGGAGAACAAGAAAATATTGCTACAATAACCTTCTTGCCAGGAGAGGGTGCAGACGATTTAATGAAAAAATATGAGGATGCAATAAAATCTTTGAAGTGCGAAGATGGAGTGCTCTTTATGGTAGATTTATTTGGAGGAAGCCCTTTCAATGCAGCTAGTAGAATAGCAGCAAAAGAAGAAAATATGGATATAATAACTGGAATAAATATACCTATGTTACTTGAGGTATTTTCAGCTAGAGAAGATTCAACTGTTGAGGAACTTGCAAAGCTAGCTTTAAGCACTGGTCACCTTGGAATAAAATCTTTAAAAGAGGTTTTAAAAAATAGTATAGAGGAGGAATTATAAAATGAAAATCTCACTAGCAAGAATTGATGACAGATTAATTCATGGTCAAGTTGTTACATCTTGGTCAAAAGAAACAAGATGCGAAAGAATAATAGTTTGTAATGATGAAGTAGCAGCAGATACTATGAGGAAAACTTTACTTGAACAGGTAGCTCCACCAGGTGTGAAGTCAAGTGTTATAAGTATTGATAAGGCTATAAGAGTTATTAACAATCCTAAATATGCAAACGTTAACGCACTGCTTTTATTCACTAATCCAACTGATGTACTAAGATTGGTAGAAGGTGGCGTGGACTTAAAGACAATTAATATAGGCGGAATGTCCTTCAAGGAAGGAAAAAAACAGATAACAGGTACTATTTCAGTAGATGAAAAGGATATCGAAGCATTTAAAAAATTAGACAAATTAGGAATAGAACTAGAAATAAGAAAAGTTGTAGCTGATATAAAAATAAAATTGATGTCAAAAATATAGATTAATGTAAAGGTTTTTTTAATTGTATTATATAATAACATATATATAATAGTAATTATTTATAAATTATTAATAAGGGGGAATAAAACATGACTATAAGCGTAGTACAAATCATTCTGATATTCATCGTAGCATGTATATCAGGTATGGGCAGTATTTTGGATGAATTCCAAACACATAGACCATTAATTGCCTGTACTTTAATTGGACTTGTTTTAGGAGATTTACAAACAGGAGTAATAATTGGTGGTACTCTTGAACTTATCGCACTTGGATGGATGAATATTGGAGCAGCAGTGGCTCCAGATGCAGCACTTGCAAGTATTATTTCAACCATTCTGGTAATAGGTGGTAAGCAAAGTATAGGTACTGGTATAGCTATAGCAATTCCAATTGCAGCGGCTGGACAGATGCTTACTTATATTGTAAGAACTCTAACTGTTATATTTCAGCATAGAGCTGATAAATATGCAGAAGAAGGTAATCTAAGAGGAATAGATATATGCCACGTAGGTGCCTTAGGTATGCAAGCATTACGTGTCTCAATACCAGCACTTCTAACTGCTATGTTTGTTGGTACTAGTGTTGTTCAAAATATGCTTAATGCTATACCAAAGGTTATTACAGGAGGACTTGCAGTTTCTGGTGGATTCATAGTTGTTGTAGGATATGCAATGGTTATTAACATGATGGAAGCAAAGTATTTAATGCCTTTCTTCTTCCTTGGGTTCGTAATTGCAGCCTTCACTGATTTTAACTTAGTTGCACTTGGAGTAATGGGTACAGTAGCTGCAATAATATACATTCAGTTAAGCCCAAAATATAATAAACCTGCTTATGTAGAAGGAGCAACACAAGCTGTAAATGATTTAGACGACGAGCTTGATTAATAAAAAGGGGGAGATAGCATGGCTGATATAAATATTAAAAAAGTAGAAACATTACCAGATGGAACAGATAGATTGAAGCTTACAAAGAAAGATCTTAGAAATGTTTTTATAAGATCTAACCTTCTTCAGGGTTCTTGGAATATGGAAAGAATGCAAGCTTTAGGATACTGTTTCGCAATGGTTCCAGTTATAAGAAGACTCTACAAAGGTGATGATAGAAAGAAAGCATTAAAGAGACATCTTGAATTCTTTAATACACAACCATTTGTTGCAGCTCCAATACTTGGAGTTTCAGCTGCAATGGAAGAAGAGAGAGCAAATGGAGCAGCTATAGATGATGCTGCAATAAATGGTGTTAAGATAGGTCTTATGGGACCACTTGCTGGTGTTGGTGATCCAATATTTTGGGGAACTGCACGTCCAGTAATTGCTGCACTTGCTGCAGGTATTGCTATAACAGGAAGTATAGTTGGACCAATTTTATTCTTCGTATTATTTAATGCTGTTCGTCTTTCAGTAAGATATTATGGAATTGAATACGGGTATAGTAAAGGACTAGATATAGTTAAAGATATGAGTGGAAATAGACTTCAAAAACTTACTGAAGGTGCATCAATTCTTGGGCTTTTCGTAATGGGATCACTTGTAAATAAGTGGACAACTATAAATGTTCCACTAGTTGTATCAAAAATTAAGAGCCCAGACGGTACAGTTGTAGTTACTACTGTACAGAATATATTAGATAAGTTAATGCCAGGACTTCTTGCTTTACTATTAACTTTTGTATGTATGAGATTATTAAAGAAAAAAGTAAATGCAATTTGGATAATCTTCGGATTATTTGCAGTAGGTATCTTTGGTTTTTGGACTGGACTTTTAAAATAATAATATTGATAAATAGGAATCAGAATTCATTCTGGTTCCTATTTTTTATATATAACAAGTGATTGGAGGGTAAGTGTGATTAGTTTAATAGAGAAGCAATTAGTAAATGATATAAATAATATTACTGTATTTTTGTCAAAACGAGATTTAGATGAGTTATCTCCTAGTGAATTAGTTAAGCAATATGGAATCAAACAAGTTGATATGATAATAATACTCGGAAATAGTATTCCTTATATAGCTGAACTTGGTGCAAAAGCTTATAAAAGTGGGTTATCTAAAGATATAATGATTGTTGGAGGCAAAGGGCATTCAACTAAATATTTAATTCAAAATGTATTAAGAGATGATAAATATAAAGATATTAATGTACATGATAAATCTGAGGCAGAAATATTGAGTCAAATTATTGAAACGAGAGAAAATATTGACCCAAATAAAATTATAATAGAAAGTGAATCTACAAATTGTGGCTCAAACGCTTATGAATCATTAAAGATACTGAAAGAGAGAGAGCAAGTTCCAAAATCTATAATATTAATTCAGGATCCAACTATGCAATTAAGAAGTCATTTTTCGTTCCTAAAAGAATGGGACAAAGAAAAAACATTAATAATAAGTTATTCTCCATTTATACCGATGCTGAAAGAATTAGGGAATACTTATGAATATATAACTAAAGAAATAAACGGATTATGGAATAAAGATAGATTTATTGATTTAATTATGGGGGAAATCCCAAGGCTAAGAGATGATGAAAATGGGTATGGACCAAAAGGAAAAGAATTTATATCTCATGTAGATATTCCTAAAGAAGTGTCTAATTCATATCAAAGACTAGTATCATACTATAGGGAATATGACAAAATCAAAAACAGAAAATAAATCCTGCATATATGCGTTTCTTCATGTATTAATGATAGAATGGTAAATGTATTGTATATCAAATATATATGTTTATCATTACATTAAGGGAAGTGACTCAAAGGATGGAATCTAAAAAAAGAAATATAGTAACTGCATTAATGGTGGCAATGTTTCTTGCGGCTGTAGAGGGAACCGTTGTAACTACTGCGATACCAACCATTGTAAAAGAGCTGAATGGATTTGAGCTTATAAGTTGGGTTT
Organism: Clostridium sp. UBA4746; assembly: GCA_002403785.1. Taxonomy (GTDB): domain Bacteria; phylum Bacillota; class Clostridia; order Clostridiales; family Clostridiaceae; genus Clostridium_AD. Next base: position 33,859 of record DHIM01000385.1, on the reverse strand, counting down.
TCTCTGCCTATTTATTGACGTCATCCATTTCTACACCAATATACGGAAAGTTATCTGATTTATATGGAAGAAAAAACATCCTTTCTATTGGGATAATAATATTTTTAGTGGGGAGCTGTCTTTGTGGGTTATCACAAAGCATGTATCAGCTTATAGCTTTTCGTGCAGTTCAGGGAATGGGAGCAGGAGCAATATTTACTGTTACATACACTATAGTAGGGGATATTTTTACAGTAGACGAAAGGCCAAAGGTTCAAGGATGGTTAAGTACAGTATGGGGAATAGCAAGTTTAGCTGGGCCTTTTTTTGGAGGATTTTTAATAGAAAATATTTCTTGGAATTGGATTTTTTTTATAAACCTACCTTTCGGGATAATATCTATAATACTTTTACAAAAGAACCTAATTGAAACTTTTGATAGGAAAAAACATAAAATAGATTATGTAGGAACATTATTATTTTCATTAGCAATTATAACGTTTTTATTAGGAAGTTTACCAGGGGAAAAAGGTAATATTGTAGTAACGTTGCCAGTTACAATTGCTATATTAATTTTATTTTATTATGTAGAAAAAAAAGCACAGGAGCCAATTATACCCTTTGATATTTTTACGAAAAATAGTAATATTGTAAATGCTATAAGCTTTTTAGTTTCAGGAATTTTAATAGGGATAGATGTTTATCTACCTTTATACATACAAAATGTTTTAGGTTTTGGGGCAACGATTTCTGGAGTATCTATGGCACCTATGTCTATTTCCTGGCTTTTATCTTCAGTTGCTTTGACTAAAGCTATTCCTAAATATGGCGAAAAAATAGTGATCGGGATATCTACTTTGATTTTGATTATCAGTTGCGCATTTTTATCTACTGTAAGTATTAAATCTCCATTAGTATTAGTTATAGTTTATGGTTTTATTATGGGATTTGGTTTTGGAGGAGCTTTTACTACATTAACAATAGTGGTACAAGAGTCTGTTGGGTATAATAAAAGAGGGGCAGCTACAGCAGCAAATTCCCTAGTGCGTACACTAGGACAAACTATAGCAGTAAGTATTTTTGGAAGCATACTAAATATGAATATAGTTAAATATTTTAATAATCTAGGAGTAAGGGGCATAGAACCAAATAATTTGTATTCTCAGGCAACTCTGGGTAGAGGAGTAAGTTTGCACCAAATAAAGCTATCTTTAACTTCGGGGCTTCATGAAGTATTCACAGCATTTATCATAATCGCTTTAGCCTCCCTTGCACTTTCTTTTATATTCGAAGGGAAAATAAAAAATAATTTGTGTAAATAATAGACTATTAAATAAATTTTGTGAAAAGTGGGTAATTGTAGTTAGTCAATTTGTTTATTCTTAATCTGTTTATCAATAAATTCTTCTAATAAGGTATTTATTAAGGCTATAGCAGGAACTCCGAGTAGCATTCCTACAATTCCGAAAAGCCCACCTCCTAGAACAATTCCGAGTATTATAAGTAGAGGGCTTAGACCTATTTTGTCTCCTATAATTTTTGGAGATATGAACCATCCATCAATATTACTTAAGGTTACTACAAATAATACTAATTCTACAGATTTCATTGGGTTAAAAAATATGGTTATTATAGCTGCGGGAACCATTCCCATAATGTTTCCAAAGTAAGGAATCATATTTGTTACTCCTATTGCTAAACTAAAAGGTAGTGCATAAGGTATTTTTAATATTATAAATCCGATAAAAGTAATAATTCCAAAAATAATAGAATCAATTATTTTTCCAACAAAATATTTTTTAAAAGTAATATTAACTATTTTTAGAAAATTAATTATTTTAAAAGTAGCGGTCTCATTTAAAACAGAATAAATAAGTCTTTTTAGATTATGAATAATTGATTCCTTGTCTAATAAAAAGTAAAATGAAATTACAATTCCGGACATCAGTTTCATAAAGAATGAACTTAAACCCATCAAGTTATCAATTATAATTTGTAACCCTGGGGTAAGATATGTAGCTATATCTTTATTAAAAGTATTAAGGTAACTATATAAGTAAGAGGTGACATCGTATTTGTTTAACAGTTTATTATTGGATAGAAAATTTGTAGACCACTTATATGATTTCTGTGCAAACTGAGGAATATTATTAAATAGATCAATAGCACTTTTTATTACATTTGGAGTAACTAAAGTAATTATTAAAATTATTATACCTACAAACAATGTGTAAATAATGCTTATACTATAAATTCTTTTTATTTTAGTTTCCTTTTCAATGTATACCATAAGTGGGTTAAGCAGATAAGCTATAACAAATCCCCAAATAAAATAACTAAGTAGTGAGAATATTTTATTAAGTATTGAACCTATATTTTCTACGTTATTCACTACCCTAAAAAGTAAAAAAGTTATTATAATGATAGGGATAAGTTCTATATATGGTATTTTTTTATAATGAATCAATGTAATCCCTCCAATTAATGTTTATATTTAAAAGTATATCAGTAATATGTAAAAATGTGGTTATAATATATTAGAATAGATTAGCGGATGTCTTAATTATCCACAGTATTTGTTTTTTTAATACATTTATTGTATCATTAAGTAGTTGAAATGAAAAATTTAACTTATCTAATTATATCATTCTTAAAACACTTTATTAATATCCATATTTAATAAAATTTAAAATATGCATTAAAAAAATCACTATTTTAATGCAGGCAAAGTAATTCTAAAAAAGTGTAGTCAGTATAAGTAATATCTGGCTATAATCAGCAAAAAAATCTTCGGGAGTTAGGCATTATTATTGTACATAAATTGATAAAAAAGTGGACAACTTCTGTTTGCTTATATGTTCTATAATGTGCTATAATATAAATATGTTTTAATTACTAATGTTATCTTTTAGGTAATGATGCTGTCTTTTTTTATTTATTTGTATAAATGATAGATATAATATGGAAATTCAACAAATGTATTTGCGAAGTCACAAAAGGCAGCAGAGTAGTTTATGTTGTCTTTTTAAATATGTTTACAATATATATATTAAATTTTCAGGTACTAATAGTTAAAAATTAAATCATTTTAAAGCTCAGCACAATTTTCACTGGAGATTATTATTAGTAACATATGTATATAAAATAATAAACACAAAGGCCTAATAAGCCAAGAGGAGCGAGTTATTATGGAAGAAATAATTTTGAATGCATTTGAAAGAACTGCAACAAATAAAAGATTTAGAGAAGATGGTTTTATTGCAGGTGTAATTTATGGAGATAACGCTACAAAAGCAACTTCTGTTAAGTTTGAATATGTTGCCTTAAAAAAGATACTTCAGAAACATGGTTCTAATGCTAAGGTATATATTCAATACGGAGAAGATAAAAAATTTGGATTTATAAAAGAAATTCAAAGACATCCTGTATCAGCAATAATAAATCATATAGACGTACAACTTGTTTCTAAAGATCAGGAAATAAAATTGCAACTACATATTGCTTTCAAGGGTGAAGAAGCCTTAGTTACTAAACGACTTCAATTGCAAATACAAAAACCTGAAATAGATGTTTATGGTAAAATGGCTATAATGCCCGATGCTGTAAGTATTGATGTATCACAAAAAGAATTTGGAGATACAATTACAATTAAAGACTTTGATTTAGATGATCAAATAAAGGTTACTGATGAAGATAACCAAATTTATGCATCTATAACACAAATAAAAGAACAAGAAGAAGAAGAACCAGTTGCAGAAGTTACTGCTGAAGCAGTTGCTGTTGAACCTGAAGTTAAAGAATCATAAAATAGAAACTAACAAATCATAAAAGGATGAAAACTTCATCCTTTTATGTATTTATATTGATAAAATCATTAGATAGTTGACTTTAAATTATATTCTTAGAGTTAGCATTAGGAGGCAAAAACATGGCAAATATTTTGAGATATTCAAAGAAACAATTAGATAGAGTACTAAAAGATTTCGGAAAAAAAGAGAACTTAGGCTCTAATGATACATCTGAGTGGGTAAGATTAATAAATGATTTTATATATGAATTTGGATTAAAGTCTGAAGTTAATGAAAAGGATAAACTTTCTATAACTACTAGCAAGGAAGAACAAGTAGTAATAGAAAAAATGATGTATGCATTAGAAGGTACAAAAACTTCGCTAACTTACATTTTTGATGGTAATATAACTTATATAGAAGAATAAATCTTTAATAAAAAAATATCAAGCATCACTCTAAAACGTAAATACATTTATTACTTCAGAATTATATACCAAGTCTACATGAGTCAATTCTTCTGTACTAATATCACTCTTAATAATACTAGGAGTAATGATGAAAAAGCAATTACATAGATGAAATAAGGGAAGCCATCTTGTTAATGGCTTCCCTTATTATTTATTATTTATTATTTAGAAGTACCTTTATTTGCAGCTGATTGAGCATTTAATTTTTTTGTTTCTGCTAAAGTAGCACCATTAGTGCTACTAGATAGATTAGATGCATCAGAAATATTTGAAGTAGCATAATTTGAAGCGCTACTAGCAGTATTATTTCCAGCTGATTGACTATTTAATTGTTTTGTTTCCTCTGTAGTAGCACCGCTAGACACGTTAGAAGCACTCTGGTTTGATACCCCACTGGTACCTTTGTTTGCTGCTGATTCATTGTTTAATTGTTTTGTCTCATTTAAATTAGCTTCATTAGTGCTGATAGGCATACCAGCATTAGAGGATAAATTTGAATCTCCATTTGTAGCTGACTGATTATTTGCTTTTTTTGTTTGTTCTGAATTGTTGTTTTTCATAAAAATTCTCCTCTCTAATATACAATTTACACTAAGTTATTCAGTGCATCATTAAGTAGTATACCCAGCTTTTTATAAATTATAGATGAAATTACTTAGTAAATGTTGTGGACTTTTTAATTTCAAGATAATAAAAGGATTGAGAGTTTATTATATTATTTTAAGGATGATGTTTTATTTTTATTAAATTGACCTTGTAGATATGTGGAAATTTCATTTATTGCCAAATCTGATTTTCTAGTAATCCTATCCATTGATACAAAGCCATGTGTAACGCCATTATATCTTGTAACTCTTACATCTACGCCTGATTGCTTTAACTTATTTCCATAAGACTCACCCTCATCCCTTAGTGGATCAAATTGTGCTGTAATTATTAGAGTGTTGGGCAAATCCTTGAAATTTTTAGTTAGCAGTGGAGAAGCATTCTCATTTTTTCTATCTTCTAATAATGGAATATATAGGGATATAAATTTATCAGAGTTTTCTTTAGTTAGATTATAATCCATACCAAAATATGACCAAGATTTAGTAGTTAACTCATAAATGTTTGTAGAGGGATATATTAGTACCTGAGAAATTATGTGGGGACCAGCTTTATCACGTGCAATTTGTGAAACTACAGCAGAGAGATTAGCACCAGCACTGTCACCTGCAACACATATTAAATTGGAGTTACCATTAATACTTTTAGCGTTTTTATAAACCCATTCAAGCACACTATATACATCATTAAGTCCAGCTGGAAAAGGATTTTCTGGTGCAAGACAATAATTAACAGATACAACTATAGCTTTTGATTTTTTTGAAAGCTTCCTACAAATATTGTCATATTCGTCAATAGTACCACTTATCCAACTACCACCATGTGAGTATGTTATTAAAGGTAAATTAATGCCATTATCAGGGGTATATATTCTAATTGGTACCTTGTTTGTAGTTGTTTTTATATTTATATTTTTTATATTGGAAAAGGATATAGGTTTAGAGCTATATATTGTAGTTAACTTATGTAAAGCTATGCGTATTTCACATACTGATTTATTTTTAAGCGAAACAGGATTAAAAAACATTTCTATTTTTGACATTATAGCGAAAATTGTATCAATATTACCATAACTTGTTGTGGTTAAATTTTTAATAATAATAGAACTATATATTATAACAATTAAGATAAGAACTGAAAAAATTTCGAACCCTCTTTTCTTTTTCATTTGATAAAACCTCCACCATTATATTAAACTGAACTAATGTCAAAAATATATTATAATTTATAATATTATGCCCATATAAATTATAATAATTAGTATATAAATGTAATGTATCAATGATTAATAACTAAAAAATAAAGCCGAATTGTGAACTTTATAAGTTTAATTGCAAAAGGAATAATAATAAGTTATAATGAAGACAATGATATATGATATATGGCAGAGAATATGAGCCGCGTTATTATAAAGTGTTATACTTTATTTTTACGTGGCTTTTTTGTATATTAAATTGTAAACGGTTTAAACAATTTAGTACCGAAGGTTATAAACATCTTTGTTGGTAATTTTTCAATAAGAATAATTTTAAAAGGAGTCTTGCTAAAATGGCTAAATATATAATGGCACTTGATCAGGGAACAACAAGTTCAAGATGTATACTATTCAATGAAAAAGGACTGATTGTAACGTCCGCTCAAAAGGAATTTACACAAATATTTCCAAAAGAAGCTTGGGTGGAACATGATCCAATGGAAATATGGTCAAGTCAAATGAGTGTCGTAAGTGAAGCGCTGGCTAAAATTAAAGCGAGTGCTAGTGATATAGCAGCAATAGGTATTACAAATCAAAGAGAAACAACTGTAGTTTGGGATAAAAGAACGGGAGTGCCAGTATATAATGCAATTGTATGGCAATGTAGAAGAACAGCTGATACTTGTGATGTATTAACAGAAAAAGGTTTTGATAAAGTTGTTAGAGCTAAAACTGGATTAATTTTAGACGCTTATTTTTCCGGAACAAAAATAAAATGGATATTAGACAATGTGGAAGGAGCTAGAGCGGAAGCTGAAGCAGGTAATCTATTATTTGGTAATATAGATACTTGGCTAATTTGGAATTTAACAAAAGGAAAAACATACGTAACGGACTATTCTAATGCTTCAAGAACAATGCTATTTAACATTCATGAATTAAAATGGGATGAAGAATTACTTGAAACATTGGATATACCAAGATCTATGCTTCCAGAAGTTAAACCATCAAGTTATATATATGGGCATACTGACATTTCATTGTTTGGAGGAGAGATTCCAATAGCTGGAGCTGCTGGAGACCAACAAGCAGCACTTTTTGGACAAACTTGTTATGCGCCAGGAACTGCAAAAAACACATATGGTACAGGATGCTTTATGCTTATGAATACAGGAGACAAAGCTATTGAATCAACTCAAGGATTACTTACAACTATTGCTTGGGGAATAAATGGCAAAGTTGAGTATGCACTTGAAGGGAGTGTATTTATAGCAGGAGCGGCTATACAATGGTTAAGAGATGAGCTTCGAATGATTGACAATGCTGCGGATTGCGAAGAATATGCTATGGCAGTAGAGGATACAAATGGAGTATATGTAGTTCCTGCTTTTGTTGGACTTGGAGCACCATATTGGGATCCTTACGCAAGAGGAACAATTGTAGGACTTACAAGAGGAGCAAAAAAAGAGCATTTAATAAGAGCAACTCTTGAAGCGCTTGCATACCAAACACATGATGTATTAAAAGCAATGCAAGAAGATTCTGGGATTACACTTACAGAACTTAAAGTAGATGGAGGAGCTTGTAATAACAATTTTTTAATGCAGTTTCAATCTGATATTTTAAACGTTCAAGTGGACAGACCGGAGGTAACTGAAACTACAGCACTCGGAGCAGCTTATCTTGCAGGGCTTGCAGTAGGATATTGGAAGAGCTGCGATGAAGTATCGAAGCAGTGGGCAATTGCAAGAAGTTTTAAGCCTAGTATGACAGGGGTTCATAGGAAAGAATTATTACATGGATGGCATATTGCGGTTAAGAGATCAGGGATAAGACTTGAATAGAAATAAATATATAGAATAAAAAAATCAGTAGAGATGCTGATTTTTTTATGTGCGGTATGGTATACGTATCCTTTTTTAGTAACATAAAAGAAAGGGAATATGCTATGATATATTTAGTTATTTATGTTGTAGTTGATAGTAAAATGATGACACAGAGCCATTTAGCGTTTTATTAAGGAAGAAATGTTTACTGAAAAAGTAATGTTTAGCAAAGGAGATGTGATTAATGAAGATATTTTGTACTAGTGATATACATGGAAGATACAATAATTTAAAGAAAACAGTAGATTTGATAAATAGTAGAGAGGATATTGAGGTAGCAGTATTTTGTGGAGATATATCAGCTAAACATGAGTATTCAACTGTTATGGAGTTAATTAAGATTCAAGAAGAAGATTACCTATGTTTTAAAACATTAATAAATGAGATTAAAAACAAAAAAGTATACTATATATTAGGTAATCATGATCTTTTTTTAGTAGATAAAGATGACATGAATTATTTACCCAATGCCTCTCGAGCAAATATTGAAAACACGTTTATTCCTTTTGAAATTCTAGATATACAATTGTATGGAAGCAACCGCGAAGGCAATGAACAGGATATAAAAAAAGCATTAGATGAAATAAGTAGTATAAATGAGGAAAAGATTATAGTTGCACATCAACCTCCATATATGTGTTTAGATAAAGGAACAAATGGGCATTTTTATGGAAGTTCCTCCATTAAAAATATGATTCTTGATAAGAAACCATCTATATTCTTCTGTGGTCATGTACATGAAGATTTTGGTGTTAAGAGATTAGGAAATACTTTGGTAGTAAACTGTGCTTGTGATAATTCTATAAATAGAGGCGTGATAGTAGATGCAGTTACATTAGAGTGCGAGGAAATAATTGTAATATAAATATTATTGTTTATAATTTTATATTATGTTATTATTAAATATATGAAATAAAAAAGAATAACCTAACACAGGGGAGTTGGAAAAGCCAACTGAGAACAAGAACTGAAATTCTTTGACCCTATGACCTGAACTGGATAATGCCAGCGTAGGAAGTTGTTTATTGGTGTATTATATATGAATTATTATATATGGCGTTAATTTAACACAAATCCTTTGGATTTGTGTTTTTTTATGTTTGCACTAATCTAATCAAAGAAGCTTAAAACAGATAACAAGTAGGAGGAAATTGACATGAAAAAAGTTTTAACTATAGCAGGCTCTGACAGCTGTGGAGGTGCAGGAATACAAGCAGATTTAAAAAGCTTAAGCGCAAACGGCGTATATGGAATGAGTGTTATTACAGCTATAACAGCGCAGAATACTATGGGCGTTTTCGCAGTACAAGACTTAGATGAGGAGATCATCAAGGCACAAATTGATGCTATTTTCACTGATATTATTGTAGATGCAGTTAAGATTGGTATGGTATCTAAAATTTCAACTATTGTTGCTATAAACGAGAAATTAAACCAATACAAGCCTAAAAACATAGTACTCGATCCTGTAATGATCTCAAAAAGCGGTTATTCACTGCTTAAACCAGAGTCAAAATCGGCTTTAATTAAAAAACTAATTCCACTAGCATCCCTTATTACACCTAATGTCCCAGAAGCAGAAGAAATACTTCGGGAAGTGAATTCAGATTTTCCGGACATAGAATCTGTTGCTGATATGGAAAAAGCAGCAAAAGAAATGAATAAGCTTGGATGCAAAAGTGTTCTTTTAAAAGGTGGACATATGCAGGGAGAAGCAGTAGATGTTTTTTATGACGGATTTGAGATCATACATTTTACATCAGAGAGAATAAACACAAAAAATACTCATGGAACTGGATGTACTTTGTCTTCAGCCATTGCTGCAAATTTGGCACTTGGTTTTAGCATGAAGGAGTCAATAAAAAAGTCAAAGCAGTATATAACAACTGCTATAAAACACTCATTAGACATTGGACATGGAGTAGGACCTACCAATCATTTCTATGAATTATATAAAAAAGCGGGGATGGCAAATGATTAAGGATAAAGAGAAACTAGGATTTTGGACCTTTGTATTTTTATGGTTTGGAGCTGCAGTATCTATTGCCGAAATAATGACGGGAGGATTAATTGCACCCTTAGGATTTAAAATTGGAATAATAGTAATCTTACTAGGACACTTAATAGGAACTGGAATACTAATACTAGGTGGGATAATTGGTACTAGGGAAAAAGTGCCAGCGATGACTTCTACCAATATTTCTTTTGGAGTATATAGTACATATTTATTTTCAATTTTAAATATACTTCAACTGATTGGCTGGACAGCAGTTATGCTAAAAGTAGCTGCTAATTCTGTAAACTTAATATCGCAGAGTTTATGGGGGTTCAATAATATATTAGTATGTATAATATTTATAGGTTTACTTACTATACTGTGGCTTTACTTTGGAAATGCAGGTATGAAAAAATTAAATATCACAGCTGTATTTTTACTTTTTATACTTACGTTGATACTCGGAACCGTAATTTTCAAAGATAAGACATTACTACTAAAAGCAGGTACAGGAGGAATCTCATTTGGAGGTGCATTAGAACTAAGTATAGTTATGCCTCTTTCATGGCTACCTTTAATTGCAGATTATACTAGATTTGCTAAAAGTGAAAAAGGAGGAGCTTATGGAAGTTTCATAGGTTATTTCCTTGGAAGTTCATGGATGTTTATTATAGGACTTGGAGCGGCTATAGTTTCTAAAAATTCAGATCCATCAGTTATGATGCTTGCAGCTAATTTAGGAATAGCGGCTCTAGGAATAGTAGTGTTATCAACAGTAACCACAACGTTTTTAGATGTTTATTCAGCAGGAGTTTCATTTTTAAACATTATTCCAAAGTATAGTGAAAAAAAAGTTGGTATTATTATGACTATTATTGGAACCTTGGCCGCAATTATAATTCCTATGGAAAATTACGAGAACTTTTTATATGCAATAGGGTCAGTGTTTGCACCATTGTTTGCAATTTTGATAACCGATTATTTTATAATAAAGAAAAATACAAAGGTAAAATCTAATGTACTTGTAAATGGGGGAGCAATTATTGTATGGATTATAGGGATAGTAATTTACTATTGGTTTATAAAACGTGATTATATGCTAGGAGCTACAATACCGGATATGGTCATTACAGGATTTATATATTTAATAAGTTGGAGGATGATGTCAAAATGGAAATTAATAAGAAAATAATTACATTACTAAGCAATTTAAGAGAAAAAAACCCTTTGGTTCACCAGATAACAAATTATGTTACAATTAATGATTGTGCAAATATAACACTTGCGATAGGTGGTTCACCAGTTATGGCAGAGGATATTCATGAAGTTCGCGAGATGGTATCCCTTGCATCTTCACTTGTGTTAAATATTGGAATATTAAACACCGGTGTAATAGAGTCTATGATAGAAGCAGGTAAAAGGGCAAATGAATTAAATATACCTGTTATCCTAGATCCTGTAGGAGTAGGCGCAACAACTTACAGAACAGAAAGTTGCAAAAAAATCATGAGTGAAGTTAAATTAGCAGTTATAAGAGGAAATTTATCCGAAATAAAAACAATATACGGTATTGATACTATAACAAGAGGTGTGGATGCTAGTGAGAGTTTTGCTGCTAACAGCGATGAGTTTACCAGAGCCAAAGAAATGGCAAAAGATTTTGCTATTAAATTTAATACGGTGGTAGCTATAACGGGTGAGGTAGACATTATAACAGATGGTAAAACTCTTTACACCGCATCAAACGGTCATAAAATGATGTCCAGGGTAACAGGTACAGGATGCATGTGTACTGCAGTTATTGGTTGTTATTTAGGAGCAGGAGATAATAATTTAATAGCTGCACTCGCAGGAACTGTTTCAATGGGCATTGCAGGAGAAACAGCCTACGCGCGATTAGATAAAGAAATTGAAGGTTCAGGAACCTTTAGAGTTAAAATGCTAGATGCTATTTATAATTTATCTGAAACTGAGATTATAAAAAGGAGCAAAATAAATGAAGAATAATGTAAATTATAGCCTTTATCTTGTTACAGATAGAGAAATGCTCGTGGATACAGATATATATACTGCAGTGGAGGAAGCTATAAAAGGTGGGGTTACATTAGTTCAACTTAGAGAAAAGAACTTAAGTACTCTAGAATTTTATAACATTGCATCAAAGATTAAAACTGTTACAGATAAATATAAGATTCCACTAATAATAAACGACAGAATTGACATTGCTTTGTCGATAGATGCTGCAGGGGTTCATTTGGGACAAAGTGATATGCCAGCGGGTGTTGCACGAAGTATCATAGGAAATGATAAGATAATAGGGATATCTACATCAACACTTAAAGAAGCTAAAAAGGCAGAAAGAGAAGGAGCAGATTATGTAGGTGTGGGAGCTATGTTCCCTACAACTACTAAAGATGATGCAAGTGCTGTTACTGTGAACTGTTTAAAAGAAATAAAAGATAATATCTCGATTCCTGTAGTTGCTATTGGAGGAATTACTGAGAAAAATGTAGATTTATTAAAGATAACAAATATTGACGGAGTAGCTGTAATTTCAGATATCCTTGGGAAAAAATGTGTAAAAGCTTCAGCTGCAAAATTATGTTTTTCTATGAAATAAAAAAATAAAGTATTAAACTATGATAAGCCTAATTTGATGAATAATCTATTGGGTTTTTTATATTAAATTTGAATATATTAAATTTGGAATAAAATACAAAAATGTGATAGTATATATAATATAAAGATGAGAAAAATGGCACAGTTTGTTCTGTGGGGTAATGGGAGGGATGGATTAACAATGGTTACTAAACCAACTGTACTTTCACAAAATCTATCAGAAAGTAAGGTAGATAATCTATTCTATTCAAATATTCCTGAATTAAGGGAAGAAATGCTTTGTCCAGACTATTGGATGCAATCTGATAGTTTGAGCAGTGTTATTATGAGTAAGCAGGAAATTGAAGCATATAACAAGAGTAGTGTAATAACTATAGGACCAATAGTGGATTTAGAAAATTACAAAGAGTACTTTAGTAAAGAAGAATTAACAGACAAGTTAAATGCTTTTAGTATTTTACCAAAATATGAAACCTTCCATGAGGATGGGGTATTAGTATCAGAGGAATATTATAATAAGTTAGTTGAGAATTGTAATATTGAGGGAATAATGAATTTAAACAAAATCAAATATGGAATTACTATTAGAAAGACGATGATGAGAACATTTCCAACCTATAATGGCGTATTTAAAAGTGGAGATAATTATGAGTTTGACAGATTTCAAGAGACTGCAGTTTATCCTGTTGAACCACTTGTCATTTTGCTAACGAGTAAGAATTCTAAGTGGTATTTTGCGCAAATGTACAATTATTTAGCATGGATACCTAAGAAAGATGTAGCGATAGCTAAAAAAGAGGACCTTTTTGATTATCTTAAAACAAAAGACTTTATAGTTACTACAGGAAAAAGAGCATTTACAAGTTATAACCCATTAAATAAGCAATTATCTGAAGTGAAACTTGATATGGGTATTAGAATACCACTTGCCAATATTAAGGAAGTAAAAGCAGATGTTTATGGGCAAAATGCTACAGGTAATTATGTTGTAAAACTTCCAACGAGATGTAATAATGGTAAGGTAGAATTCAAACTAGCATTAATTGCAAGGAACGAAGAGATCTCAGTAGGGTATTTACCATATACAAGAGAAAATATCATAGTTAATGCTTTTAAATTCTTAGGTGAAAGATACGGATGGGGTGGTATGTTCAATTCGAGAGATTGTACAAGTTTTATAATGGATATTTATAGAAGTATGAATATCAAACTACCTAGAAATGCAGAGCAGCAGGGTGAACTTGCAGTTGGTAATTTCTATGAAATGCCAGAAAACATGACTGTCGACGATAGGAAAAAGTTACTTGATAAATTGAAACCTGGAACAGCAGTATATATGGAGGGACATGTTATGATGTATCTAGGTGCAGAAAAAGATAAGCATTATATTATCCATGATTTCTCAGGATTTTACAAGCCACAAAAGGACGGAAGTTTAAAATATTATAAAGTACGCGAGGTAATGGTTTCTCCATTGTGTATTAGAATATCCGTGGATGGCAAAACGTACATTGAAGGATTATATGGAGCTAGAGATTTTGTTATTAAGGACTAACTCTATATAATCTATTGGAAATACAATTTAATATTTATTTTTTTGACCTAGGGAGTATAATATCTTTAATTTTATTGTAAGCATAATCTAGTGAAGAATCTAAATTATTATTATTTTTTCCACCACCTTGTGCAGAAAATTCATTTCCACCACCCTTGCCATCTATTAGAGTTATGGCATCTTTTAGAAGGGAATCCATACTTATAATTTTTAAATCTTTTGAACACATAAATAAGAGATTTGCTTTATCTTGAGATTTTACTCCAAATAAAATTATAACCTTTGAAGAAGATACTAATTTTGTTGCTAACATATTAGCGTATTTTAAGTCCCCATTATCATAAATGCATTTAAGCACTCGAATATCATCTATCTTGGCAGCTCCTGTTAACATGTTTTGAACTTCATATGTAGCAACCTCTGCCTTTAATGCTCTATTCTCTGTAAGTACATTATTAAGCTCACTAGAAAGTCGTTCTACGACTGACAAGAGTGTAGCATTATTGCAGGATAAAAGTTTAGACATTTTTTCAATGGCTTTATGTTTTAAGTCATAATCAGATACTGCTCTTTGACCACATATAAATTCAATTCTTATGCCAGTCTTATACTTTTCAAAATTTGTAACCTTAATTAACTGCACTTCAATAGTAGAACTTGGATGTATACCGCAGCAAGGATTCACATCAATATCACCAATTTTAACAATTCTAATCTTTTCACCAGCTTTTACTGGAATTTTTTTTAGTGATAATTTTTTTAGCTCAGAGTTTGTTGGATATAGAACTTCTACTTTAATATTGCCAAGAACTATATCGTTGGCCTTTTTTTGCGCATCTTTAATATCATTGGCACCAACAGCTTTATCAAGATCAATACTTGCAGAATTTATGCCAAGGTGAAAACCAATGGTAGTTGCATTAAATAAATCAGAAATACAGGCAGAGAGTATATGTTGACCTAGATGCTGTTGCATATAGTCGTACCTTTTATTAAAGTTGATGTTACATTTAACCTTGTGAATTTTTAAAGGTTTCACTTCTACTACATGATATATTTTATCGTTATCTTCATATACATAAGTTACTGGAGCTCCGTTTATATATCCAGTATCACCTGGCTGTCCACCACCTTCTGGGTAAAAATAGGTTTCATTTAGCTCAACATGATATTTGTTTTCCTTTTCAATTACATTTATGATTTCAGCTGTAAATTCTGTTTTATATGGATTTTCATAATATAATTTTTTCAAGCTTTACACCTCCTTTAAATAGCTATGCTTGCATAGTATATCATGAAGGAGGGACAGTTAATAATAAATAGTACCCAATAAATAGTTTTTTGTAATAAAATTACAAATATACCGTATAATTTTAGTGCAAGAGCTTACAGGTAAAGTAGTTTTTAATTATAATACTCTATCAATAAGTGTGAGGTCAAATTTAAATTAAGGGGTTGGGACTATTATGAATATTGAGAAATCTTGTGGGGCTGTAATTTATAGGAGAATAGGTGAGAATTTAGAGTTTTTAAGCATTAGTGATAAGAATGATGGTCATTGGGGTTTTCCAAAGGGGCATGTTGAAGAAAATGAAAGTGAAGAAGAAACAGCGATTAGAGAAATTTGTGAAGAGACGGGGTTACAAGTTAGTCTAATGGATGGATTTAGAATGTCAGTAGAATATTCAGTAAAACAAGCAACAATGAAAGAAGTCGTATTTTTTTTAGCTAAGGTGGAAAATCAGATTGTTCATATTCAAGTAGATGAATTAAGTGATTATAAGTGGGCAAGTTTTCAGTTTGCAAAACAATTATTAACTTATAAAAGTAGTAAGGATGTGTTGGAGAATGCATGGAAATTCATTGCTAGTTCTAAATAATTATTTAGATGAGGTGGAAATAAAGTATCTTGTTATTAAAGATAACAATGTGGGTTCAACTATTTTTGTTTTAAAATAATAATCTTAAATAAAAAAGGTCCCGTTTCAAAAAAATATCCTATAAAACATACATGAAAAAAGTATACCTATCGGGTATTTTTTAATTTAAAAAAATTTCTGTTTTTAATCATGTTGAGGGTATGTACATGCATATAGTTAATAATATTAAAAATAATCTTACCTTAGGGGGTATTAGATGGACTTTAAAAATATAATAGAAAATGATAGGGGAAATAAAGTCAAAAACAAATTTCAAGGAACTTTTTTGGAATATCTGGAAATTATTAAAGCAGACCCGGATAAAGCTAAGTTATCACATAAGAGGATGTATGACACAATAATAAAAGGTGGATACGAAACTTTAAAACCTGAAGAAAATCCAAGAACAAGAAAAATATATGGTAATGATATTATAAAAAGGTATGCTTTTTTCAAAGATGACTTTTTTGGAATTGATAAAGTACTTATGAAACTTGTTAGTTACTTTTATTCTGCATCAATGAAGGGAGAGGAATCTAGACAAGTATTGTATTTAGCAGGTCCTGTAGGAGCTGGAAAGTCATCACTCGTGGAAGCTTTGAAGAATGCTTTTGAAAATACAGAACCAGTATATGTTTTAAAAGGATGCCCAATGAATGAAGAACCATTGCATTTAGTACCAAAGCATCTACGACGCGACTTTGAGAAAATGCTTAATGTGAAAATTGAAGGGGATCTTTGCCCAGCATGCAAGCATAAGTTACTTAATGAATACAATGGAGAATATGAAAATTTCCCTGTCACTACTACTTCATTTTCAATAAGATCAAGAAAAGGTATAGGTGTTGTTCCACCGGTGGATCCTAATAATCAAGATACTTCAATTTTAACAGGATCTGTTGATATATCCAAAATGGATATGTATTCAGAAGATGACCCAAGAGTCTTTTCTCTTAATGGTGCATTTAATGTTGGTAATAGAGGACTAGTAGAATTTATAGAAGTATTCAAAAATGATGTTGAGTATCTTCATACCATAATAACCGCAACTCAAGAAAAATCAATACCATCACCAGGAAAGGGATCTATGATTTACTTTGATGGTATAATTATCGCCCATTCTAATGAAGCAGAATGGAATAGATTTAAGTCAGATCATACAAATGAAGCTATTTTAGACAGAATTGTAAAGGTGGAGGTTCCTTATTGCCTTGAGCTAAATGAAGAGATTAAGATTTATGATAAGATACTTAAAAAGAGTAACTTTAAGCCTCATATAGCACCACACACCATTGAAACTGCTGCAATGTTCGCATTGCTCTCAAGGTTTACACCTTCAAATAAGGTAGATCCTATAACAAAGCTTAAGATTTATAATGGTGAAGAAATAGTGGAAAAGGGAACTACTAAGAAAATGGATATTAGTGAATTAAGGGAAGAAGCAGGTCTTGATGAAGGGATGCATGGGATTTCCACAAGATTTATAGTTAAGGCAATAGACAACGCTATTTCGAACTCAGAATCAGATTGTATAAATCCTTTAAGCATTATGGAAAGTATAATTAAATCTGTAAGGGAAATGGACATTGCTGAGGATGAAAAGAAGAAATATATGGGCTTTATTCAAGATAGTATTAGAAAAGAATACAACAAAATATTGGAGAAAGAAGTAACTAAGGCTTTTATACACAGCTATAAGGAACAAGCCGAAAGTTTATTCGATAACTATATAGATAATGCAGAGGCATTTGTAAATAAGGCAAAATTAAAGGATAAAGCTACTGGTGAGGAACTTCAAGCAGATGAGTCATTTATGCGATCAATAGAAGAACAGATTGGAATATCTGAAAGTTCTTCAAAGGGTTTTAGAAGTGATGTAACTTCATATATGTTTTATGTGGTTAGAAATGGTGGGAAAATTAAATATGAATCTTATGAGCCTTTAAAAGAAGCAATTGAAAAGAAACTAACAAGTTCAGTAAAAGAATTATCAAGAATTATAACTAGATCTAGAGTTCGCGATAAGGATCAAGATGAAAAATATAACGTAATGGTTGAGCAAATGAAGGCAAATGGTTATTGTGATCATTGTTGTGACGTAATACTAAAATACGCGGCTAATAATTTATGGAAGGACTAGAGGCATGGCAATATTTAGGGACTATAACGTAACTCCCATAGAGCATGATAGAGCTGCCGAGGATAGAAGGCGTCATCGTCAGCTTGTTGAGAAATCTATTAAAGAAAACCTGGGAGACATATTGTCAGAAGAAAGTATTATAGGGCAAAGTAAGGATAAAAAAATTAAGATACCAATCAAAGGTTTAAAGGAATATGAATTTATCTTTGGCAAAAATAAGGGTGGAGTCGGAAGCGGAGATGGTAGCGAAAAAAGAGATCAAGTCATTGGAAAAGAAAAGGCTGAAGGGGAAGGGAAAGGTGGAACTAAAGCAGGTGATAAAGAAGGGGAAGATATATATGAAACTGAGATAACACTGGAAGATGCACTAAGTTATCTCTTGGAGGATTTAGAACTTCCTGAAATGGATAAAAAGAAATTTTCTGAGATTCTAACGGAGAATGGTGTTAAAAGGGCAGGGTATCAAAAACATGGTATTAATCCACGTCTTGCTAAAAAAAGAACAGTATCCGAGAAAATTAAAAGGCAACAGGCGAAAAGTAAAGCTTTAATGGAAGAATCCGAGGGCGAAAAAATTGAAAGATTGCCCTTCAAAAATGAAGATTTAAGATATCATAGAATAAAGAAAGTTTTAAAGAGAGAATCAAACGCAGTTATTTTATGTGTAATGGATGTATCAGGATCAATGGACACCACAAAGAAGTATTTAGCACGTTCCTTTTTCTTTATACTATCTCAATTTATTCAATCGAAATATTCAAATGTAGAGGTTAGTTTTATTGCACACACAACTGTTGCCCAAGAGGTAAACGAAGTTGATTTTTTTCATAAAGTTGAATCAGGAGGCACATATATTTCTAGTGGATTAAATAAAGCTTTAGAAATAATTGATAAAAGATATAATCCTGATAATTGGAATGTGTATGTTTTTTATGTAAGTGATGGAGATAATTGGTCAGAAGACAATGAAAAAGCTATAAAGGCTGCAAAAAATATTTGTGAGGTAAGCAACTTATTTGGTTATGCTGAGCTTATGAATAGCTATTATTCTGCTTCTATGAAAGAGGTTTTCTCTAAGGGAGTAACAAATGAAAACTTTCTTTCAGTGGAAATAAAGCAAAAACGTGATTTATGGGAAGGTCTTAAATACATGCTAAAAAAAGATGGAGGGAGGTGATCTGGTTTTGGACTATACCTTAAAAGATTTAGAAAATTGGAATGAAAAAATTGAGGATATAGTAAAAAAAACAGGACTTAATTATTATCCTCAAGAATTTGAAATAATTGGATATAAAGATATGTTAGCCTACGAATCATATTTTGGGATGCCTTCAAGTTATCCCCACTGGAGCTTCGGTAAATCTTATGAAAAAAATAGTACAACATATAAATATAATTTAAGTGGATTACCTTATGAGATGGTTATAAATTCTGATCCTTGTTTAGCATATTTAATGAAGGAAAATACTCTCTTATTACAGATATTAACTATAGCTCATGTTTATGGACATAATGATTTCTTTAAAAATAATAGGCTTTTTAAGGAAGGTACTAGAGCAGCGTCTACTGTGGGAATGTTTAAGTTTCATGCAGATACGGTAAGAAGTTTTATAAATGATCCAAGTATAGGATATGAAAAGGTAGAGAGAATATTAGATGCAGCTCATGCTATAAAGTTTCAGACCTCTAGGGTCATTGGAGAAAAGAGAATATCGAATGAGGTTTTAAAGCAAAGGATTTTGGATGATTATAAAAACAACAATAAAGTTCATAGCAATTTGGATGCATATGTAAAACTAGAATTTCCTGAAATAAATAAAATTCCCTTAGAACCAGAGGATGATCTTTTATATTTCATAATAAAACATGGTGATATAGAAGAATGGGAAAAAAGCTTATTAGAAATTGTGAGGCAAGAAACCGCATACTTCATTCCTCAAATGGAAACAAAAATAATGAATGAAGGTTGGGCTAGTTTTTGGCATTATAATTTAGTAAAGAAACTTAAATTACCTGATAAGCTTCATTTAGAATTCATTAAACGTCATAATGATGTTATAGCTCCAGGGTATGGAGCCATAAATCCATATTTCATAGGTTTTAAGATATTTGAAGATATTTTAAAAAGATATGGGATGGATAAAATATTTGAAGTTAGGGAAATAGAGCGAGATGAATCTTTTTTAAGAAAGTATTTAACACAAGAACTCTGTGAAGAGCTTAATCTATTTGAATATGCTGCTAATGATGGAAATTATGTAGTAAAAGAAGTTGCTGACGATAATGGGTTTAAAAGTATTAGAAATACTTTAGCCAGTTCTTGTGGCGTAGGAAGTATCCCTCTTATTAGGGTAACAGAAATGTCCCAAAAGGACAAAACATTAATTTTAGAGCATGTTTATGATGGGAGAGAGTTAAATACTGCTTATGCAGAAGCCACATTAAAGTATATATATGAGTTATGGGGTCATACTGTAACCTTAAAAACAACACAAGTTGGGAATGAAATTAGACTTATATGCGATGATAAGAAGATAGTTGTGAAAAAATAAGAACACTATAGACCGTACTCTAAAGTACACACAGTACTATAAAAGTACGCACCGTACTGTAAAAGGTACGGTGCTTTTAAATTATATTATATAGGTAATATTTTAATGAGATTTCAGCAGATTACAGCAATTTTTATTATTAATAATTTGATTATTATTAATGATTGGCTTATTATGTATATTGGAGTACTGAAATTGAACGCAAGGGTGTATCTAAAAAAAGGTGTTAATATGAAGAAAATTTTATATTTTAAGGAGAGAACTTATGAAAAGTAAAAAAATTATATTAGCTAATATATTATTATTAGTAGCATTATTGCTATTTGTTTTAGCACCTTCTTTAGCAAATATCATATTCAAATTAAAGGGTTCTATAAGTGGGAATATCTCACTTATGCTATCTGGAGGGACTACTGTTATAACACTTGGGGGAGTTGCTTTATTATATTGCAGAATTATTAAAAGACCATTTAATCAGGTAATGGTAATAAAGAAAATATCTATAAAGCAAGTTTTTTTAATTATGTCTGTAGCAGTTGGTACTTATATTTTTGCAGTGGGCGTTAATTCTGTAAGCATGAAGTTATTCCCTGTTGCAATAAAAGATGGTATGCAAATAACTAAATTACTAAATAGTAGTTCATTACTATTAGGGTTACTAGTAGTAGTTTTACTTCCAGCATTTTTTGAAGAAGTATTCTTTCGGGGGATCTTTTTAGACGCATATGAAGGTGTAAATAAAAAGATGAAATATTTTATAATAACCTCAATATTTGCGACATTTCATGGTAATGTAATGCAAATTATCTACGTAATGTTTTTGGGGTTTATTCTATTAAAGGTAAGAGAATATACAGGCTCAATAGTGGGAAGTATGACACTTCATGCAGCCAATAATGCAATATCTTTTATAATAAGTAAGATTACAATGAATTATACAAGCGTTATAAATACCGGGACAAAAAATGGGGCGATAGACCCAGCACAAGTAGCAGCTGTAACAGAAGCAATGAATGCTAGCTTTCTTGTGGTTTTACTAAGAGCTTCAATATTTTTTTTGATTGGAGGTGCAATATTATATACAAACCTAAGGACACTAAAAGAATATAAAGAGGAAAAGGTTGTCTTAGAATCCTTTGAGAAAAAACACCTAATAAGTGATGAATCAATTAGCTATACAATAATACAGTACATTCCATTAATTGCGTATTTCGCATCTATGACTGTGTTGGTTGTATTAAGGTATTAAGGTGAATTCTTTGTAGTTAGTACTTTTATATGTTTTTAAGGATTAGAATTGAAGCTAATAAATTTTGAAGGAGGGTAATATGGAATATGAAAATTTGCCAAAAATTGAATTGCATTGCCATTTGGATGGCAGTTTAAGACCTGAAACGATAATTGAAATAGCAAAAGAAGAGGGTATAAGAATTCCATCTTATGATATTTCCAATATTAGAGAAGAAGTTATAGCACCAGAAGATTGTACGTCACTTGAGGAGTATTTAAAAAGGTTTGAAATACCCAATTTAGTAATGCAATCTAAAGAGAGCTTAAGTAGAATTACATATGAACTTCTTGAAGATTGTGCAAAAGAAAATGTGAAATATATTGAAGTTAGATTTGCACCTTTACTTCACATAAAAAAGGGTTTAAATGTTTGCGAAGTAATCGAGAGTGTAATATCTGGAATTAGGGACGCAGAAGAAAGATATGATATAAGAGGCAATGTAATACTCTGTTGCATGAGATTTATGTCGACAAACAAAGCTTTTGAGGTTGTGGAAGCTGGCAAGAAATATCTATCAAAAGGTGTAGTTGCAGTAGATTTATGTGGTGCTGAAGGAGAAGGTTTTTGTAGTAAATTCATAGAACCTATAGCTCTCGCTAGAGAATATGGATATAGAGTAACTATCCATGCAGGTGAAACAGGAATAGGTAAAAATGTATTAGAAGCAGTGGAACTTTTGGGTGCAGAGAGAATTGGGCATGGAGTATTTATTAAAGACTGCATAGAAGCTTATAACATTGTGAAAGATAAAAATATTACTCTTGAAATGTGTTTAACAAGTAACATTCAGACTAAAGCAATAGATACTTTTGAAAACCATCCATTTTATAAATTTTATAATGATGGAATAAGGGTGACATTTAACACTGACAATAGAACCGTATCAGACACAAATATGACTAAGGAATGTGAAATTTTATTAAAGTATTTTAACATTACTTTTGAAGAGTACAAACAAATTTATTACAATAGTGTTGATGCGGCATTTGCTGATTCAGAAACAAAGGAAAAGTTGAGGAACTATATTAAGTAAAAATAAAAATGGAGGATAAACAAATGCTTCAAAAATTAAAGAAAATACAATATAATTCGCCTGTAATATTAACATTTACTGTTTTAGCTCTTGTTTGTTATTTATTAAGTTATTTAACAAATGGCATTTTGAATAAAGTGATATTTTCGAATTACAGAACTTCTTTTTTGGACCCTATGCAATATATAAGGCTTTTTTCATACATATTAGGTCACGCTAATTGGGATCATTTTTCAGGTAATTTTATAATAATTTTAATAATTGGACCAATGTTAGAAGAAAAGTATGGTTCAAAAGTTCTAGTGCAATTAATACTTGTAACAGCTTTTGTTACAGGTTTAATAAATATAATTTTTTCAAGTGATGCACTGTTAGGTGCAAGTGGCATTGTTTATATGTTTATTATTTTAAGCTCATTTACAAATGCTGAAAAGGGAAAAATTCCGCTAACTTTAATAATTGTGTTTTTTGTATTTATTGGGAGAGAAATCTTTGCGGGAGCTTTTGCTCAGGATAATATTTCTCAATTTGCACATATTATTGGTGGAATTTGTGGAGCATTGTTTGCTTTTAAAATTAAACATAAACAAGATACATAAAAGCCCTGAATAGTTTAATTTTACTGTCTACTATTATAAAAAGTTAACGATTTTACTATTGCATTATAAAAAAAATTAGATTATAATACAATCATAAGTTTTATCATTGTTAACGTGAAAGTTGATAAACAAAATTAAAGAAAATCTATAAAATTTAATTAATAAAATAATTTTATCAATACTCTTAAACCACATTAAACATAGGGCAGACTTTTTTAGGTCTGTCCTTTTTTTAGTATGAGTAAATAAAATATAGTACCAACAGATAAGGCCATTTTTTTAGAGGAAAGCAAAACCTACTTTTGTATACTTATGTGAAGGTATTAGTAACTTTGCAAATTCCCATAGAATTAAAGAAAAATAAAGATTATACTGTAATAACATCAGTTTAAGTTGGTGTTATTAACTAGAGTACATATCTTGAAATTTTTGAGAATTATGTTTATGGATATAGTTGATTAATGAAACTATAAAAAACAACTACTTATATGGAGGTAATAAAATGACATATTTACTTAAACATTTAGAAAATTGTAAGTTGAATTTAAACAATAGGTTGGTTATGCCACCTATGGCTACTTCAAAATCAGAGCAAGATGGAAAGGTCAGTAAAGATATATTAGATTATTATGATGAAAAGTCTCAGGGTGGATATATCTCACTTATTATTATAGAACATAGTTTTATTACAGCTCAAGGAAAGGCTAGTGAAAGGCAGCTTTCTGTGGCAGATGATAACATGGTGGAAGAACTAACAAAACTTGCTAGTATTATTCACAAAAATGGTTCTAAAGCAGTAATGCAAATGAATCATGCTGGAAGTGCAGCAAGTAAAAGTGTTACGGGATTAGATCCAGTAGGTCCATCATCTATTGCTAATCCGTGTACAAGTAATGTACCAAAGGAACTTACAAAAGAAGAAATTAAAGATATAATTTTGGAATTTAAAGATGCTGCAAGGCGTGTTAAAGAAGCTGGATTTGATGGCGTAGAGATTCATTCTGCTCACGGATATCTCCTAAATCAATTTTTCTCTCCTCTAACAAACAAAAGGAACGACGAGTATGGTGGAGATTTATTTGGCAGAATTAAAATCCACTTAGACATTATTAAAGTAGTACGTGATGTTGTTGGAGATGATTTCCCAATTCTTCTTAGGTTAGGGGCTAGCGACAATATGGAGGGCGGAATTACAATTGAAGATAGCAAAATTGCAGCAGTAGCTTTTGAAAAAGCAGGTGTAGATCTACTTGATATATCTGGAGGTTTTTGTAGATATATTGTTCCAGGCAATACTAGTCAAGGGTATTTCTCACCGCTAACTCAAGCTATTAAGGAAGTCGTGTCTATTCCAGTTTTACTTACTGGTGGAATTACGGAAGTTCTTGCTGCTGAAAAACTTTTATCTTCTGGAAAAGCTGATCTTATTGGTGTAGCGAGGGCTATATATAAGG